>NZ_JBLRVY010000027.1:0-175617 GCF_048159485.1 Streptomyces sp. 4F14 | reverse complement strand
CGAACCCGGAAGCTAAGCCTTACAGCGCCGATGGTACTGCAGGGGGGACCCTGTGGGAGAGTAGGACGCCGCCGAACAATCATTCCGGGAGACCCCCGCACCTTATGGTGCGGGGGTTTTCTGCGTTTAGGGTTGAGGTATGCGCTACGACCTGGTGATCTTCGACAACGACGGGGTGCTCGTCGACAGCGAGCCCATTTCCAACCGGCTGCTCGCCGAATATCTCACCGAGCTGGGACATCCGACGTCGTACGAGGACTCGATCCGGGACTACATGGGGTCCGCGATGCACCGGATCCACGATCTGGTGCTGGAGCGGACGGGGGAGCGGTTGCCCGAGGGGTTCGACGAGGGCTTCCATGCTCGGGTGTTCGCCGCTTTCGAGCGGGAACTGAAGCCGGTCGCGGGGATCGTCGAGGTCCTGGAGCGGCTGACGGCGGCGGGGGTGCCGTACTGCGTGGGGTCGTCCGGGAGTCATGAGCGGATCCGGTTGGGGCATCGGGTGGCGGGGCTCGACCGGTTCTTCGGGGAGGGGCGGGTCTTCAGCGCGGAGGATGTGGGGCGGGGGAAGCCGGCGCCGGATCTGTTTCTGTACGCGGCCGAGCGGATGGGGGTCGCACCGGGGCGGTGTGTGGTGGTCGAGGACTCGCCGCTGGGGGTGCGGGCCGGGGTCGCGGCCGGGATGGACGTCTTCGGGTTCACGGCGATGACGCCCGCCGAGCGGCTTGTGGGGGCCTCGCGGTTCTACGGTGAGCCGGGGGAGCTGGTCGAGCTGCTGCTCGGGTGAGGGCGGGACAAGGCGCCGAACCACTTACGCCAGCCCTCCGACCCAGAGAGCTGAGCGAAATTCATCTTTGGCTTGATCTACCCATGAGTACGCCGGGGCCCTACGCTCGCCGCCATGACAGAAGTGCTGCGGCGCGGTAGGGCCTCGTTGGCGTTCAGCTTCTTTGCCCAGGGGGCCGCGTTCGCGCTGCTGGTGACCCGGATTCCGGCGATCCAGGATCGGTACGGGGTCTCCGACGGGCTGCTGCCCGTATATCTGGCGGCCGTGCCGGTGCTGGCCGGGGTCGGGAGTGTGGCGTCCGAGCGGGTCGTGCGGAGGGTCGCGCCCAGTGTGGTGCTGCGGTGGGCCCAGCCGGTCGTCCTGCTCGCGCTCGTGGGGGTCGGGGCGGGGGACGGGACCGTTCAACTCGCGGCCGCGCTCGCGGTGTTCGGGCTGTCGCTGGGGGCGCTCGACGCGACGATGAACATGCTGGGGGTCAGTCTCCAGCGGGCGTACGGGCGCAGCATCATGCTCAGTTTCCATGCCGCGTTCAGTCTCGGGGGGATCGTCGGGTCCTCGCTCGCCTGGGCGGGAGCGCACTGGGAGTTGGCGCTGTGGGTGCTGTATCTGCCCGTCGTGGCCGTGCTGTTGCCGGCCGCGCTCGTGGGGAGCCGGTGGTATGTCGACGGGCGTACGGGAGTTGAGGTTCCGGAGGAGGCGGCCAAGGGTGGGGAGCGGCTCGGGTTGCGGGTGTTGCTGCCCCTGTGCCTCGTCATGGCCTTCGCCTATATCGGGGACTCCACCGTGTCCAACTGGAGCGCCAAGTACCTCCAGGACGTGCTGGGGAGTTCCGAGCAGCTCGCGACCGTGCCGTACAACGTCTACATGGTGACCATGCTCGTCGGGCGGGCCGTCGGGGACTACGGGGTACGGCGGTTCGGGGCCGTTGTCGTGGTGCGGCTCGGGGCGTTCCTGGCCGCCGGGGGGTTCGCCGTCGTCGCGGGGGCGCCCGGGGCGTGGGTGGGCATGGTCGGGTTCACGCTCGTGGGGGTGGGGCTGTGTGTGATCGTGCCGCAGACCTTCGCCGCTGCCGGGCGGTTGTTCCCCGGGGCCTCCGATGCCGCCGTCGCGCGGTTGAACATCTTCAACTACGTGGGGTTCCTGGTGGGTTCGCCGCTCGTGGGGGTGATCGGGGACGCCTGGAGCTATCGCGGGGCCATGCTCGTACCCATGGGGTTGGTGCTGGTGACCGTCCTGTATGCCCGGTCGTTCGAGACGCGGGAGGACCGATACGGTGGCGGGCATGAGCGGGCGCGCACAGCTGATGTGGGATGAAGCGGTCACGGGGTACGACTTCGGGGCCGGGCATCCGATGGATCCGGTACGGCTTGAGCTGACACGGGGGTTGGTGTCCGCGCTCGGGCTCGATCGGGAGGTGGAGGTCGTCTCGGCCAAGGCGGCGGGGGAGTCGACCTTGCGGCTCGTTCACCGGGAGGACTACATCGAGGCGGTCAAGGCGGCCTCCCTGGATCCTCGGAGTGCCGATCAGGCGTACGGGCTGGGGACCGTGGACGATCCCGCGTTCGCCGGTATGCATGAAGTCAGCTCCCTCATCGCCGGGTTGTCCGTCGGGGCCGCCGAGGCGGTGTGGCGGGGGGATGTCTCCCATGCCGTCAACTTCGCCGGGGGGCTTCATCATGCGATGCCCGGTGGGGCCGCCGGGTTCTGTATCTACAACGACGCCGCCCTCGCCATCGCGCGGTTGCTGGAGTTGGGGGCCGAGCGGGTCGTCTACATCGATGTCGACGTGCATCACGGGGATGGTGTGCAGGCCGCGTTCTGGGAGGATCCCCGGGTTCTGACGATCTCGCTGCATGAACATCCTCGTACGTTGTTTCCGCAGACCGGGTGGGCTGAGGAGACCGGGGCCGCGGGGGTTGCCGAGGGGTCTGCCGTCAATGTGGCGTTGCCTGCGGGGACCGGGGACGCCGGGTGGGTGCGGGCGTTTCACTCCGTGGTGCCGGAGTTGGTGGCGGAGTTTCGGCCCGATGTGATCGTCAGTCAGCACGGTGCCGATACGCATTTCGAGGATCCGTTGGCGCATCTCGCGGTTTCTCTCGATGCGCAGCGGGCTGTTCAGGTGGCCTGTCATGAGTTGGCTCATGAATATGCCGGGGGGAAGTGGGTCGCGTTGGGTGGGGGTGGGTATTCCGTGGTCGATGTTGTTCCTCGGTCCTGGGCGCATTTGGTGGGGATTGCCGCTGGGAAGGAGATTTCGCCGGATGCGGTGATTCCTGAGGGGTGGCGGGAGCAAGTCTTCGCCCGTACCCGGCAGTTGGCTCCTGCGCGGATGAGTGATGGGCGGTGGCCGGTGAGTTGGGCTTCCTGGGAGGCGGGGTACGACCCTGGGGACCGGGTGGATCAGGCGGTGCTGGCGGCTCGGCGGGCGGTGTTTCCGTTGCGGGGGATGTTGGCGTGAGTTTTCTCGCCCCCGCCGCCCCTACCCGTCCCATCCTTCGAAGGGGCGCTGCCCCTTCGACCCCGCCAGGGGCTCTGCCCCTGGACCCCGGGTGGGTGGGGGAGGTGGGGGCGGCTTTCGGGTGGGTGGGGGGTGATCGGCCCTGAAGGGGCCTCGTCCTCAAACTCCCCCAAGCTCTTCGAGCAGGGAGGTGCCCCCAGACGGGCTGAGGTGGGTGCGGGTGTGTTCTCAAAGGCCGGCGGGCCGGAATGGGTGCGTGCGCGTTATCGAGGGCCGGGCCGGCTCCGGGTGTTGGGTGGGTGGGCTCCCGGTGGGGGTTACTCCAAGCAGGTTGTGGTCGGGGGGAGTTGCTGACAGGGGTGGGGGAGTTCGCGAGGATTCTCGGGTGTTCAGTGCTGAGGAGCTGGCGGGGTATCTCGTCGAGGTGGGGATCTCGGGGCGGGTGTCCACGTCCAGGGAGCGGAGTCTGCGGAATTATCGGCTGTTCGGGGTGGGGGATCCGAGGGTGCGGTTGGGGGTGGTGCCCAGGGGGAGTTGGGGTAGTGGGGAGGTGCTGGGGGTGATGGTCGACGCGTGTGGGGTTTCGGACGATCTGGGGGTGGTTTCAGGGCAGGATTGGATCGAGCCCGCGAAGACCGTCGCCGCGCTGGACGCGTTTGCGGATCGGATCAGGAATGTTGCGCTCTGTAACGGCGCCGTGTTGGTGGGGACGGGACATCCGGGGCGGTTAGGGGGGTTTTACCGGGCGATCGTGGACGCCTTGTCGACGGAGGGATGTGAAGTGCTCACACCTGCGAAGGGTCTCTCTGTCGACATAACGACCCGGTTCGGTCTACGCACGTACATCCTTGAGTACGTACGAGGAGTCGGCCGGCTTCTCGAACCGGGCGTCGAACGCGCCGGTTGTGCGACCGGTGTGCACGCGCATTCCCCGCTGCCGGTTCGGCTCGCCCTGGAGGCCGCGGCGGCGTCCGGCGGGCGGTTGCCGGACCTCGTCATCGGGGACCACGGCTGGGTCTGCGGGGCAGGTCAGCTGGGGTTTGAGGCCATTGGGCTGGCCGATGCCGATGACCCCGCGGTGTTCGTGGGGCAGGCCGAGGGGATCGTGTCCGTCGCCGTTCCGGTTGATGACGGCGTGCGATCCGATTACTACTTGCCGCTGACCCGCTACGTACTCAATCGAGCGTGTCTGTCACAGTAGGACTGCCTTGGGGTGCACCTCTTCCCCACTCGCATCACCCGCCCCTACATTGGGGAGTGAGCACGCAACGACGAAGAGTCACCGGAAGGGGAAGCCGGTGGCCGTCGAGTGCGGAAGGTTCAGGTGTTGTCATGGCAGCTGATCGGCCTCTCAACGAGGTTGTGTTCCTTACCGTGGCGGAAGTCGCCGCGGTGATGCGCGTTTCGAAGATGACCGTGTACCGCCTGGTGCACAGCGGTCATCTGCCCGCGATCAGGGTGGGGCGGTCCTTCCGCGTCCCCGAACAAGCGGTGCACGAGTACCTCCGCGAGAGCTATGTGGGGGTGGAAACCGCCTGACGGCTGACCTGGGGGGGATCAGTACAGGGCACTTCCGATCTCCCCCGGCTCCCTCGATTACGACCTCAGCGCGCGGACGGGTAGGCTGGCCCCTCGTAGGTCGTGTGGGCCCCGGCGCCCAGCACCGAGTGATGAGAAGTGAGCGAGGGTAAGTCGTGGGCTCTGTCATTAAGAAGCGGCGTAAGCGGATGGCGAAGAAGAAGCACCGCAAGCTGCTGAAGCGGACGCGTGTCCAGCGTCGTAACAAGAAGTAAGCCGTAGCGCTTACGACTTGAGTCGGCGCGCGTCGCGTACGCGTGGTGTGGCCCCTGCTGGATTACCGGCGGGGGCCACACGCATATCCGGCCAGGGTTTTTCCGGGACGCCGCCCGCTCATCACAGCGCAACACCGAACCGCTAGGTTGGCATCCGACACAGGCCCTGGAAGGAAGGCGCTGATCTTGGGGAAGGTCGTGCTTGTCACCGGAGTGGCCCGCAGGCTGGGGGGACGGTTCGTACGGCGGATCCAGCGCGATCCCGGCGTGGACCGGGTGATCGGGGTGGACGTCGTACGGCCCGAGCACTCCCTCGGGGGCGCCGACTTCGTCCAGGCGGACATCCGCCAGCCGACCATCGCCCGGGTGCTGGCGGAGAGCGGTGCCGACACCGTCGTCCACATGGACGTGACGGGGACCGCGCTCGGCAGCGGGAGCCGGACGACGGTCAAGGAGACGAACGTCATCGGGACGATGCAGCTGCTGGGGGCGTGCCAGAAGGCGCCCGGGGTGAAGCGGCTGGTCGTGAAGTCGAGTACGAACGTGTACGGTTCGGCGCCGCGCGACCCGGCCGTGTTCACGGAGTCGACGGCCGCGAAGTCGCTGCCGAGCGGAGGGTTCGCGAAGGACGCCGTCGAGGTCGAGGGGTACGTACGGGGGTTCGCGCGGCGGCGGCCCGATGTCGCCGTGTGTGTGCTGAGGTTCGCCAACATCCTCGGGCCCGGCGCCGAGACGCCGCTCGCCTCGTACTTCGCGCTGCCCGTGCTGCCGACCGTGTTCGGGTACGACCCGCGGCTGCAGTTCGTGCACGAGGACGACGTGATCGAGGTGCTGCGGATCGCGTCGTACGACCCGGCGCGCGGGACGCAGAACAGCGGGACGTTCAACATCGCGGGGGACGGGGTGCTGCTGCTGTCGCAGTGCTCGCGGCGGCTCGGGCGGCCCACCGTGCCGTTGCTGCTGCCGGCGGTCACCTGGGCGGGGTCGCTGGTGCGCACGCTCGGGATGACCGACTTCTCGCCCGAGCAGATCCGGCTGCTGACGCACGGGCGGGTGGTGTCCACGGCGCTGATGCGCGAGACGCTCGGGTTCGTGCCGGCGTACACGACCGCCGGGACCTTCGCGGACTTCGCGCGCAGTCAGGGGCCGGGGCTGCTGCCGCCCGAACTGGTCGGTGACGCCGTCGACCGGGTCGCGGGACTGGTCCACCTTCCGACGCCGAGCGCGAACTGAGGAGCGTGTCCACGATGGCGGACGCCAAGGTCATTCCGTTCGACGACGACAGATCCCGTACGGGGAGCGCGCCCCGGCCGGCCCGGCGGCGCGGGGGGCTGCCGAAACGGGGAAACGGTGAGGTCCAGCCCCTGCCCACGCGGGCTCCTGAGCGCGATGATGTTCCCGTGACACCACAGGAGCCGCACTCCGTCGAGCGGCGTATCGCGGGCGGGCTGTCGTTCCTGCGGCGGCGGCTGACCGGGGAGTACGAGGTCGACGACTTCGGCTTCGACGAGGAGCTCACCGACCAGGTGCTGATGTCGTTGCTGCGGCCGGTGTACGAGAAGTACTTCCGAGTCGAGGTGAAGGGCATCGAGAACATCCCCTCCGAAGGGGGTGCGCTGATCGTCTCCAACCACTCCGGGACGCTGCCGCTGGACGGGCTGATGATGCAGGTCGCCGTCCACGACCACCATCCCGCCGACCGGCATCTGCGGCTCCTCGCCGCCGACCTGGTGTTCGTGCTGCCGGTCGTCAACGAGCTCGCCCGCAAGCTCGGGCACACCCTCGCCTGCGCGGAGGACGCTGATCGGCTGCTCGGCCAGGGCGAGTTGGTCGGCGTGATGCCCGAGGGCTTCAAGGGCCTCGGCAAGCCCTTCGGGGAGCGCTACAAACTCCAGCGCTTCGGCAGAGGCGGCTTCGTCTCCACGGCTCTGCGCAAGGGCGCCCCGATCATCCCCTGCTCGATCGTCGGCGCGGAGGAGATCTACCCGATGATCGGCAACGCGAAGACCCTCGCGCGCGTCCTGGGCTTCCCCTACTTCCCGGTCACCCCCACCTTCCCGTGGCTCGGCCCCCTAGGCGCCGTCCCCCTCCCCACCAAGTGGACGATCCAGTTCGGCGAGCCCATCCCCACGGACGGCTACCCGCCGGAGGCCGCCGAGGACCCGATGCTGATGTTCAACCTGACGGACCAGGTACGGGAACAGATCCAGCACACGCTCTACAAGTTGCTCGTGCAGCGGAGGTCGGTGTTCTTCTAGGCGGATACGGCGATGGGGGCGGCCGACCTCGAAGGTGGCCGCCCCCATCGCCGTACTAGTCCGCGTCCTCGCTGTCGATGCCCAGGCCCGGGAGGAGGCCGGGGAGGAGGGGGGGGATCGTGACGTCGGGGGGAGTGGTGGGGAGGGACGGGGTGGTGGGGAGGTTCTTCGGGGGGTCCAGGAGGTTGCCGCCTGTGGTGCCGCCCAGGAGGCCGTCGTCGGACGGGGTGGAGGGGGTCGCGGGGGTGGTGGAGTGGCCCGGGGCGGTGTGACCGGGGGTGGTGTGGCCCGGGGCGGGTGCGGTGGGGTTGTCGTGGGACGGGGTGGTGCCGTCCGGGGAGGTGGTGCGGGGGGTTGTCGAGCCGTGGGAAGGGGGTGGCGGGAGGAGCGACTGGAGGGGGGCCACCTCCTCGTCCATCGCGTCGAAGACCGACGTGACCTCGTCGCCCACGTCGCCCAGCTGGACCGGGAGGTTCTCGCGCAGGGCGCCCCAGGTCTCGCGGTGGGAGCGGGCGAAGGCGGAGAGGGCGCGCATCGGGCCGAGGGACTCGGGATCGCGTTCGTACGCCTCGTGCAGGAGGCGGTGGCCCTCCGTCGCGTCGTGGGTCATGCCCGAGAGGGTGCGGCGGATCTCGCCCAGCGACTCGTGGTCGAGGTGGGAGCCACGGCCCCGGTCGAGGAGGCGGCGCGCTTCGTTCAGGCGCGTCGACGCCTGGTCCAGGTACGCCTGGCCGCGCTCCGTGTCGTCGTCCGTCAGGTACGTCAGCCTGAAGTCCTCGATGCCCCGCTTGAGGCCGTACAGCGAGTCGCCCGGCAGTGCGTCCGAGCTCGCCGCCGCGACCCCGCCGAAGGCGCCCGCGGCGACGCCGACGCTGAGGCCGCCGGCGGTGAGGCCCTTGGCGAGCCGGCCGCGCGGGCGGAGCTTGCCGAGCGCCCGGTGTTTCGCGGCGCGGTGACCGCGCTGTTCCGGTACGGAGGGGGCCTCACCCCCTTGCAGCATCGCTTCCATCGCGGCGACCAACTGCGCCCGCTGGACGACCTTGACCTCGGGGTCCAGCACCGGTTTCGGCAGCTCGGCGAGGTCCGCCGTCAGGGACAGCAGGGCGTCCTGTTCGGCGGCGGCCGGTGCCGGCGGTGATCCCTCGGGCTGCTCGGCCGCCGTGCCCCGGTCGGAATCCTCCAGGGCCTGGGCGAAGGCGTTCGCCCGCCGGTGTGCCGATACGTTCGCGATCACTGGCGGCACCTCCTCTCGTCATCACGGTCGACTCCCCTGGGTGTCGGAGGGTTGCACGTCCTCGACCGGATCCACACGATCGGGTGACCGGTGGCGGGCGGAACGTGACCACAGGGAGCCTGTATCCCGCTCAACGAATGGCGCGGCACTTGGGTTACGGACTGAGGATGATCGGATCGGGAAGTCAACGGACTTTCACTGAACGTGAGTTGGTGAGAGGTTTCCGTTACCGCGCGTCTTCCGGCAGGAGCCGGGCGAGCGTACGGACGGCCCGGTACTGGAGCGTCTTGATCGCGCCCTCGTTCTTCCCCATCACCCGCGCGGTCTCCGCGACCGACAGGCCCTGGAGGAACCGGAGCGTCACGCACTCCTGCTGCTGGGGGTTGAGCCGGCGCACGGCGTCCAGGAGCGCGGCGTTCGACAGGGACTCCAGGACCGAGTCCTCCGGGGAGCGCTCGACCTCGTTCGCGTCGAGCATCTCGCCGGTGGTCACCTCCAGGCGGAAGCGGCTCGACTTGAAGTGGTCGGCGACGAGGTTGCGGGCGATCGTCACGAGCCAGGCGCCGAAGTCGCGGCCCTGCCAGGTGAAGGTGCCGATCCTCCTGAGGGCGCGCAGGAACGTCTCGCTCGTGAGGTCCTCGGCGGTGGCCTTGCCGCCCACCCGGTAGTAGATGTACCGGTAGACGGTGTCGCTGTACTGGTCGTACAGACAGCCGAACGCCTCGGCCTCGCCGGCCTGGGCGCGTTCCACGAGGTCCATCATGCGGGCGCTGTCGCTGTCCGCGGCGGGGCGGCGGGCGGCGGGGGCGGTCGTGCGACCGCGTCTGCCGACAGTGGTGCCGCCGTCGGCGAGCGCGTAGCACGCGCCGACGGGGGTGGCGGTGGCGAAGGCGGGGACGCCGAACGCGGGGGGGACACAGCCGCGCAGCGTTTCCTTGAGCGTTGCGATCGATTCGCGCAGCGTAGCCAGGCCCGAGGCGTCAACCCCGACGTGTGGGTACACGGGACTCCCAGAGGCAGAGCTTCCATCACGTGCAGTGCGGGACCGATCACCTGGTGCAGTGGTGGACGGGTTCCGGAATGCGTTTGAGGAGAATAACGCTTCGTGAAGGTGCTGCTACGCCGAGTTGCTCAAAACTTCGATTACATGGGGTTTGTGATCGATTGAGGGCGGATCAAGTTCGGCGTTCTGGCCGTGAGTTGATCGAAAAAGATCGGCTACGGGGGTGGTTCGGGGCGTGTTGTGCCGGGTGCGGGACGCGTTGTGGCTCGTCGCAGAGTTCCCCGCGCCTCTAAACGCCGATTGCCCTTGGGTGGGTACCGAGTTGACGTTTGCTTGGGGTCGTGCGGGGTTGCTGGAGGGACGGTCCGGTGATTTTCCGGCCGTCGGATAATCGCGTCTTGCGCCGAACTCCGTTACCGCTTGCGGCGGCTCAGGGCGATCGCCGCCGCCGTGCCGCCCGCCACCGCGCCGACGCCCGCTGCCGCCGGGATGCCTACGCGGGCCGCCTTGCGGCCGGTGCGGTAGTCGCGCAGGCGCCAGTCGAGGTTGCGGGCGTGTTTGCGGAGTTTGGCGTCGGGGTTGATGGCGTAGGGGTGGCCGACCAGGGAGAGCATGGGGATGTCGTTGTGGCTGTCGCTGTAGGCGGCGCAGCGGGTCAGGTCCAGGGACTCGGCGGCGGCGAGGGCGCGGACGGCCTCCGCCTTGGCCGGGCCGTGGAGGAGTTCGCCGACCAGCTTGCCCGTGTAGACGCCGTCGAGCGACTCCGCGACCGTGCCGAGCGCGCCTGTCAGGCCGAGGCGGCGGGCGATGACGCGGGCGATCTCGATGGGGGCGGCTGTGACCAACCACACCTTCTGGCCCGCGTCCAGGTGGGCCTGGGCCAGCGCCCGGGTGCCCGGCCAGATGCGGTCGGCGAGGTACTCGTCGTAGATCTCCTCGCCGATCGACTGGAGTTCGGCGACGCGGTGGCCCTTGACGATGGACAGGGCCGAGTCGCGGGCGTCCTGCATGTGCTCGGGGTCCTCGTTGCCGGCCATGCGGAAGTACGCCTGCTGCCAGGCGAACCGGGCCAGGTCGCGGGTCTCGAAGAACTTGCGTTTGTACAGGCCACGGCCGAAGTGGAAGAGGGCCGCGCCCTGCATGACGGTGTTGTCGAGGTCGAAGAACGCGGCGGCCTTGTCGTCGCCCTGGACGGGGAAGTCGGGTTCCTTGTCCTGAGCGTCCTGGGCGTCCTGGGCGTCCTGAGCGGCGTCCTCCTTGGAGGACTTGCGCGCGGCCTCAGCCGACGCTTCACCTGCCAACACGCTCCGCGCCGTGGCTGAGCGCCTACGGGGAGTGAGCCATCCGAGAGCGGCCATGTCGTGAGCATAGCCAGTCCGGCGGGGGCGTTCCGGATCGGTGAGGTTCGGAGGGTGTGAACTCTCCACTACAACTCGATATCGACGCGACAACACCGAGACAGAATGGGCCGTATGACTCCGCTCTTCGGGCGCAAGCCCCCCGTGCCGAAGCACGTCACCCTGATCGGCAAGCCCGACTGTCACCTCTGTGAGGACGCCGAGGCGGTGGTGGCGCGGGTGTGCGGGGAGCTGGACGTGGCGTGGGAGAAGAAGGACATCCAGCAGGACGCCGCACTTCACGACGCCTACTGGGAGCAGATTCCGGTCGTTCTGGTGGACGGGAAGCAGCACACGTTCTGGCGCGTGGACGAGGCCAGGCTGCGGAAGGCACTGACCAGCTAGTCCAAAGACGTACGAATGTCGCTTAGGATCGATGGCCAGGTGGTCTTGGGGGCGGGATTCATGAGGAGCGTGAGCTGTTTTGCCCCCAGGAGTGAAACGCGTGACCCCGGTCACGTTGGCCGGGCAAATCGGACACCATCTTTGTGCACGCGTTCACAAAGACATAGCCTGCATTCGACGGGGCGGTCCGGGGACGTACGACCGCCCACAGCCCCGCGCAACCCGCAGGAGCACCGTGGCAACTGGCCGAACTCACCGACCGGCGACCCGTAGCCGAGGGATTCCCGAGGCCACCGTCGCCCGGCTTCCGCTGTACCTCCGTGCCCTGACCGCGTTGTCGGAGCGCTCGGTGCCCACGGTCTCGTCCGAGGAGCTCGCGGCGGCGGCGGGGGTCAACTCCGCCAAGCTGCGCAAGGACTTCTCCTACCTGGGTTCGTACGGAACGCGCGGTGTCGGCTACGACGTCGAGTATCTCGTCTACCAGATCTCCCGCGAGCTGGGCCTCACCCAGGACTGGCCGGTCGTCATCGTCGGCATCGGTAACCTCGGCGCCGCCCTCGCCAACTACGGCGGGTTCGCCTCGCGCGGCTTCCGCGTCGCCGCCCTCATCGACGCCGACCCGGCGATGGAGGGCCGCCAGGTCGCCGGCATCGCCGTACGCCACAGTGACGACCTGGAGCGGATCATCCAGGACAACGGCGTCTCCATCGGCGTCATCACCACCCCGCCGAGCGTCGCGCAGCAGGTCTGCGACCGGCTCGTGGCGGCCGGGGTGACGTCCATCCTGAACTTCGCGCCGACCGTGCTGACCGTGCCGGACGGCGTCGACGTCCGCAAGGTCGACCTCTCGATCGAGCTCCAGATCCTCGCCTTCCACGAGCAGCGCAAGGCCGGTGAGATCGCCGAGGGCGCGGCCGCCGCAGCGCCGGGCGACGCCTCCGAGCAGG
Source organism: Streptomyces sp. 4F14 (assembly GCF_048159485.1). NCBI lineage: Bacteria > Bacillati > Actinomycetota > Actinomycetes > Kitasatosporales > Streptomycetaceae > Streptomyces > Streptomyces sp. 4F14. The sequence continues at coordinate 163,395 of NZ_JBLRVY010000027.1, read as the reverse complement.
GGCCCGACGGGGACGTCCCCGCGGTGATGCCGGCATGAGTCTCCTCGTCGTCGGCCTGAGCCACCGCAGCGCTCCCGTGAGCGTCCTGGAGCGGGCCTCCCTCGGTCAGGACGCGCAGGTCAAGCTCCTCCAGGACACGGTCGCCGCCGAACCGGCCGCCGAGGCCGCCGTCCTCGCCACCTGCAACCGGATCGAGCTGTACGCCGACGTGGACAAGTTCCACGCCGGGGTCGCCGAGCTGTCGACGCTGCTCGCCCAGCACAGCGGGGTCGGGCTCGACGAGCTGACGCCGTACCTGTACGTGCACTACGAGGACCGGGCCGTCCACCACATGTTCTCCGTGGCGTGCGGGCTCGACTCCATGGTCGTCGGCGAGGGGCAGATCCTCGGGCAGCTCAAGGACTCCCTCGCCAAGGCGCAGGAGCTGCACAGCGCCGGGCGGCTGATGAACGACCTGTTCCAGCAGGCCCTGCGGGTCGGGAAGCGGGCGCACTCCGAGACCGGGATCGACCGGGCCGGGCAGTCGCTGGTGACGTTCGGCCTGGAGCAGCTCGCCCGGGAGACGCCGGTCGAGGAGTGGGTGCGGGGCCGGAAGGCGCTGGTCATCGGCGCCGGGTCGATGTCCTCGCTGGCCGCGGCGACGCTCGCGCGGGCCGGGGTCGCGGAGATCGTCGTCGCCAACCGGACGCTCGACCGGGCCGAGCGGCTCGTACAGATACTGACCGACGGTACGGACGTGACGGCCCGCGCGGTCCCGATGGAATCGGTGCCGGGCGAGCTGGCACGGGCCGATCTCGCGGTGTCCTGTACGGGGGCGACCGGGCTCGTGCTCACGGGCGAGGACGTCGCCCGGGCCGTGGAGGGGCGCACGGAGGCGGTGGCCGCTGTACCCGTGCCCCGCGTGATCAAACTCCCGCAGCCCGAGGAGTCCTGTCCCCTCGACCTCGGGGCCGTGCAGCAAGGATTTTCCGTCGCCGGGGACGCCGCCGTCGCCGGGATGGACGCGGCGACGCTGGAACAGCACGCCGCGTGGGTCGACAACGGGACCGTCGACCGGCGGGTCAGCAAGGAGGCCGAGCTGATCGCGGCGCTCGCGCAGACCGCCGCGACCGTCGGCCGGATCCCCGAGCGGCGCCGGCCCGAGGCCCAGGACGCCGTACCCCACAGCGAACCCGTGCTGTGTCTGCTCGACCTCGCGATGCCCCGCGACATCGACGCCGCCGCGCACCGCGTGGGCGGGGTGCGGCTGGTGGACATCGAGTCGCTGGCCGAGGCCAGCGCGGACGCGCCGATGGCGTCCGACGTCGACCAGGTCCGGCGGATCGTCTCCGACGAGGTCAACGCCTTCGGCGCAGCCCAGCGCGCCGCGCACATCACGCCGACCGTCGTCGCGCTGCGGACCATGGCCGCCGACGTGGTCGCCGGTGAGATCGCCCGCCTCGAAGGGCGGCTGCCCGGGCTCGACGACAAGCACCGGGCCGAGATCACCCAGACCGTGCGGCGCGTCGTCGACAAGCTGCTGCACGCGCCGACCGTACGGGTCAAGCAGCTCGCGGCGGAACCCGGCGGCGCCGGGTACGCGGACGCGCTGCGCACCCTGTTCGACCTCGACCAGGAGACGGTCGCCGCCGTGTCCCGGGCCACGGATGAGAAGGACCCCCGATGAGTGACACAGCGCTGAGACTGGGGACGAGGCGGAGCAGACTCGCCCTCGCCCAGTCCGGACAGGTGGCCGAGGCGGTGAGTCAGGTGACCGGGCGCCCGGTCGAACTCGTCGAGATCACCACGTACGGCGACACCTCCCGCGAGCATCTCGCGCAGATCGGCGGGACCGGCGTGTTCGTCACCGCGCTGCGCGACGCGCTGCTCGCGGGCGAGGTCGACTTCGCCGTTCACTCGCTGAAGGACCTGCCGACGGCGCAGCCCGAGGGGCTGACGCTGGCCGCCGTACCCGTGCGCGAGGACCCGCGTGACGTCCTCGTCGCCCGGGACGCGCTGAAGCTGACCGACCTGCCGCGCCGGGCGCGGATCGGGACCGGTTCGCCGCGCAGGACGGCCCAGTTGAACGCGTACGCACGCGCGCACGGGCTGGAGTTCGAGATGGTCGCGATCCGGGGGAACGTCGACACCCGGATCCGGTACGTCCATGACGGGGAGCTGGACGCGGTCGTACTGGCCGCCGCCGGGCTCAACCGGATCGGGCGGGCCGGGGAAGTCACCGACTTCCTGTCGATAGACGCGGTTCTGCCCGCCCCCGGCCAGGGGGCACTGGCGATCGAGTGTGCTGCGGGCAACGCAGACCTCGTCGCCGCGCTCGGCGAACTCGACGACCCGTTCACGCGGGCCGCCGTAACGGCCGAACGGTCACTGCTCGCCGCCCTGGAGGCCGGTTGCAGCGCACCTGTGGGGGCGCTGGCCGACCTTCTGGCCGACGGGCAGATTGTCAAGGAAATGCGCCTGCGGGGGGTTGTCGGGACCACCGACGGTTCCCGTACGGTGCAGCTGTCCACCACCGGTCCCGTGCCCGAGACGCATGACCAGGCAACGACGCTCGGTCGCGAGCTCGCCGCCGAGATGCTTGCCCAGGGCGCGGCCGGTCTGATGGGGGAGCGAGCACATTGAGCCCCACCACCCTTCCCTCCGGCCTGGACCACGGGCACGTCACCTTTCTGGGTGCCGGACCCGGGGATCCGGGACTGCTGACTCTGCGCGCCGTGGAGGCGCTGGCGAGCGCGGACGTCCTCGTCGCCGAGCACGAGGTGCTCGACGTCGTGCGGACGCACGCCCGTACCGGCGTCTCCGTCGTGCCCACCGACCCCGCGCCGGGCACGATCGCACCACAGCCCACGGTAGTTGACAGTGCGTCAGCGACCGTGGCGCTTCCCGTGGTGCGGGATGCGGCACATCTTGTCATGGAGGCCGCGCGGGGCGGCAGGCGGGTCGTCCGTGCGGTCTCGGGCGACCCGGGACTTGATACGTACGCCGCCGCCGAAATGCTCGCCTGCGCCTCCGCGGGCGTTCCCTTCGAGGTGGTGCCCGGTGTCGCGGCCGCCGTCGGCGTGCCGGCCTATGCCGGGGTGCCGCTGCGGGACGCGCAAGGGGCGGACGTCCGGTTCGTGGACGCCCGTACCGCCTCCGACCGGTGCTGGACCGAGGTGGGGGCGTCCGACGGGACGCTCGTCGTCTCGACCTCGCTGGACGCGGTCGCCGCCGCCGCCGGGGAGCTGGTGTCCGCCGGGCGCAAGCCCGACACGCCCCTCACGGTCACCGTCGCCGGGACCACCACCCGGCAGCGGACCTGGTGCGCGACCCTCGGGACCATCGCGCAGACCCTCAAGCAGGCGAAGGTGCTGCCCTCGCCCGACGGCGGCCGGCCCGTGATAGCCGTCGTGGGGGAGCGGTCCGCTCCCGCCCAGCGGGATCAGCTCGCCTGGTTCGAGTCCAAGCCGCTCTTCGGGTGGAAGGTCCTCGTCCCCCGTACGAAGGAACAGGCCGCCTCCCTCTCCGAGCAGCTGCGGTCCTACGGCGCCGTGCCGCACGAGGTGCCCACCATCGCCGTCGAGCCGCCCCGGACGCCCCAGCAGATGGAGCGCGCCGTCAAGGGACTCGTCACCGGGCGCTACGAGTGGATCGCCTTCACCTCCGTCAACGCCGTCAAGGCCGTCCGGGAGAAGTTCGAGGAGTACGGGCTCGACGCCCGTGCCTTCGCCGGGATCAAGGTCGCGGCCGTCGGGGAGCAGACCGCCAAGGCGCTCATCGCCTTCGGCGTGAAGCCCGACCTCGTGCCCAGCGGGGAGCAGTCCGCCGCAGGGCTCCTGGAGGACTGGCCGCCCTACGACCCCGTCTTCGACCCCATCGACCGGGTGTTCCTGCCGCGCGCCGACATCGCCACCGAGACGCTGGTCGCCGGGCTCATCGACCTCGGGTGGGAGGTGGACGACGTGACCGCCTACCGGACGGTTCGCGCGTCGCCGCCGCCTGCCGACACCCGGGAGGCGATCAAGGGGGGTGGGTTCGACGCGGTGCTGTTCACGTCGTCGTCCACGGTGCGGAACCTGGTGGGGATCGCCGGGAAGCCGCACAACGTCACCGTGATCGCCTGTATCGGGCCGGCCACCGCGAAGACCGCCGAGGAGCACGGGCTCCGGGTCGATGTGATGGCTCCCGAGCCGTCCGCGCAGAAGCTCGCCGAGGCGTTGGCGGAGTTCGGGGTGCGGCGGAGGATGGCCGCCCTCGACGCCGGGGACCCTGTCACGCGGCCGAGCGAGCGGCGGCCCGGGGGGCGGCGGCGCCGGGCCACCTGAGGGGCTTCGGGCACGTGAAAGACGGCGGAGCGCCATTTCCTCGCGGGGGGCTGCGAGGGGGGTGGGGCGCTCCGCCGTCGGCTTTTCGCCTTGAGCGGCCGTTGACCATCGTCCGGGGTGGGTTCGGGGGTGTCGTTGGCGAGGTGTCCACGGTTGCTTGGCGGGGCGTCCACCGGGATCGACATCCCGTCGGCAAAGGCGGGCCCGGGGCGGGCGTAGCTTAGGGATATGTCTACGTACGCTTCCTTTCCCGGTTCCCGGCCCCGGCGGCTTCGTACCTCTCCCGTGATGCGGCGGATGGTCGCGGAGACGCGGCTGCACCCGGCGGACTTCATCCTTCCGGCGTTCGTGCGGGAGGGGGTGGCCGAGCCGGTGCCGATCCAGGCGATGCCCGGAGTCGTGCAGCACACGCGGGACAGCCTGAAGAAGGCCGCCGTCGAGGCCGTCGAGGCCGGGGTCTCCGGGATCATGCTGTTCGGGGTGCCGGAGGAGTCGAAGAAGGACGCGTACGGCACCGCCGGCACCGATCCCGACGGGATCCTCCAGGTCGCCCTGCGCGACGTCCGCGCCGAGGTCGGTGACGAACTGCTGGTCATGTCCGATCTCTGCCTCGACGAGACGACCGATCACGGCCACTGCGGGGTCCTCGACGAGCAGGGGCGCGTCGACAACGACGCCACGCTGGAGCGGTACGCCGAGATGGCCCAGGTCCAGGCCGACGCGGGCGCGCACGTCGTCGGGCCCAGCGGGATGATGGACGGGCAGATCGGTGTCGTCCGGGACGCGCTCGACCAGATCGGGCGGGAGGACGTGGCGATCCTCGCGTACACGGCGAAGTATTCCTCCGCGTTCTACGGGCCCTTCCGCGAGGCGGTCGGCTCGTCCTTGCAGGGGGACCGCAAGACCTACCAGCAGGACCCCGCCAACTGGCGTGACTCCCTGCGGGAGTTGGCCCTCGACGTGGAGGAGGGCGCCGACCTCGTCATGGTCAAGCCCGCCGGGCCCTACCTCGACATCCTGGCCCGCGTCTCCGACGCCGTCGACCTTCCCGTCGTCGCCTACCAGATCTCCGGCGAGTACTCCATGGTCGAGGCCGCCGCCGAGAAGGGCTGGCTGGACCGGGACCGGGCGATCTTCGAGACGCTGACCGGGATCCGGCGGGCGGGGGCGCGGAACATCCTGACGTACTGGGCGGTGGAGGCGGCCCGGAAGCTGGAGCGCTGGCAGTGAATTGAGTCGCTCAACTGCCTTGAGCCGTTAGGTGGTTGGAGGATCTTTCGGCTCGGGGTGGAGGAGATGACTGTGCCTGGTGACGCGCTTGAGATGGACCCCGCTGAGCTGCGGAAGCGGATCGACACGACCAAGGCGCATTCGGCGCGGGTCTATGACGTGTTCCTCGGAGGGAAGGACAACTATCCCGTCGACCGGGAGGCCGCCGCGGCGGCGCTGGCCGCCAATCCCCGGGGGTATCTCGATGTGCGGCACAACCGGGACTTCATGCGGCGGGCCGTGACACGGCTCGCCGAGGAGGGGGTGCGGCAGTTCCTGGACGTCGGGACGGGGCTGCCCACCGGGGAGAACGTGCATCAGATCGCCCAGCGGATCGCGCCGGACTCGCGGGTCGTGTACGTCGACAACGACCCCGTCGTGCTGGCCCATGCGCGGGCGTTGCTGACATCGGGGCCCGAGGGGCGTACCGACTACATCGACGCGGACCTCGACGAGCCGGGGCGGATTCTCGAACTGGCCGCGCAGACGCTGGACTTCGGGGAGCCGGTGGCGTTGTGTCTCGTCGCCGTGCTGCACTTCGTCGAGGACGAGCGGGCGTATCCCATCGTGCGGGAGCTGGTGGAGGCGTTGCCGGACGGGAGCCGGCTGGTGCTGAGCCATCTCACCGACGAGATGCATCCCGGACCGGCCCGGGCGGTGCAACGGACGTACACCGAGCGGGGGTTCACCTTCGTGTTCCGGTCCAGGGCCGAGGTGGAGCGGTTCTTCGAGGAGACGCCGGGGCTCGGCCTCGACGCGCCGCCCGGGGTCGCGCCCGTGCACCGGTGGCATCCGGGGGCCGCGCCGCTGCCGCCCGCCATCGACGCGGAGGAGTTCGAGGCACTGGACGACATCGAGAAGATCCGGTACCGGGACATCAACGACGTGACCGACGACGACATCAATGTGTACGGGGCCACGGGGACCGTCACTCTTTGAGGACGTGCCTCAGGTAGGCGCCGGGGTCCGCGAGGTAGCGGCGCCAGTGGTCCACCAGGGACAGGTCCGGCCAGGTCGTCGTGCGCAGGCCGTGTTCGCCCACCTCGATGATGGCCGCGCCGGGGAGGGCGGTCAGGAGCGGGGAGTGGGTCGCGCAGATGACCTGGCCCCCGGAACTCGTCAAGTGGTCGATGTGGCCGAGGAGTTCGAGGCAGGACGTGAAGGACAGGGCGGCTTCCGGTTCGTCCATGACGTACAGCCCGGGGTGGTGGAACTTCTGGCGGAACGCGGCGAGGAAGCCCTCGCCGTGACTGACCTCGTCCGGGGTGAGGCCCTCTCTGCCCAGGGCGTCCAGGGCGGTTTCCGCGCGCAGGAAGAAGCCTTTGCGGGACTGCCAACTCGCCATCATCCGGCGGCCTCTGGCGGTGGGGTTGAGCTTCAGGCGTTTGCCCAAAGGGGACTTGGGGCGGTGGCTGGCGTACTTCCAGTCGTGGGAGCCGCCCCAGGGGTCCAGGCCGAAGGCTTCCGCTATGGCCTCCACGAGGGTGGATTTGCCCGAGCCGTTCTCGCCGACGAGGAAGGTCACCGGGGCGGTGAGGCGGAGGCCGGTGGTGAGGAGGTCCGTCACGCAGGGGACGGACCAGGGCCACTCCGTCTCGTTCTCGTCGTCCGTCGCTGTGTGCGCGTACACGCGGTCGATGATCACGGGGTCAGTCCCACCAGAAGTGCCAGCTCTGGGTGCCGATCAGCTCTTTCGCGTACACCTCGATCGTGCCCGAGCCCTGGTCGATGTTGTCCGGGCAGAACGCGTAGTGCTCCGCGGCGATGGCCTCCGCCTCCGCCTGGGTCGTGGGCGGGGCGGCCACCGAGACCGCGAGGGTCGCGAAGCCGATCGCCACTACGCGGGCGCCGAAGCGGTCCTCCCAGCTGCGCAGGACCGCGCAGAGGCGGGCCACGTCGTTGTCGTGGTTCAGGGGGCCGGTCCAGCCGATCGCGGCCGGGATGTCGGCGGAGCGGCGGGCGGGGACGAGGGCGAGGTGGGGCTCGGTGAACCCCATGCCGTTCTTCTCCGAGATCTCATCGGCGAGTTGAGCGGCCCGCGTGTCGGGGTCGGCGGTCGCCGTGGTGGCGGGGGCCAGGCCGGGCCAGGCGAGGGCGAAGGGGGCGCGCAGGGCGTCGTCGTCCTCGTCGTACCCCTCTTCGTCCTGCTCCCAGAACTCCGCGAGGACGTCCTCCGCGTCGTGGTCCCCCGGGTACGAGGCCATGGCCGGGTCCAGCTCCCAGCCCTCGCGCTCCAGCCAGTACTTGTCCACGTCCACCAGCACCGGGAGGAGGCCCGCCTGTGCCGAACGGGTGCCCAGCGCCGTCCAGTTGCCGGACGACGAGGGCTGGTCGGCGTACCACAGCAGGGGCTGGGGCCAGTTGGCGTCCACCAGTTTGCCGGGCGGGAGTTGGAGGCCCAGGCCGCGGCCGCTCGGGTCCGACGCGAGGTGGGGCAGGGGGTTCGGGAGTGTCGCCATGTCGGTGACTGTAGAGGGCGGCACTGACAATGGGGGCGGGGTCAGTCGGTGAGCTGGGTTTCGGTGTGGAGGCCGGCTGTGTCGGTGTCGGTGAAGAGGCTTACTCGGCCGTCGGACCAGCGGACGAGGATGTCGTCGGCGGCGAGGTTCGTGGTGAAGGCGCCCGCGGTGACCAGAGTGGCGTTCTTCCAGGGGGAGTTCGGGGGGCGGAGGGTGGTCTCGGGAGGGAGGGCCTGGGCGGTGAGGCCGGGGTAGAGGGTGGTCTCGCCGTCGCTCCAGCGGACGATCGCGTCGTCGGTGGGGCTGCCGGTGAGGGAGGCGGTGGTGAGCTGGGTGGCGTGGGGCCAGGTGGTGTTCTTGGCGGTGATCTGGGCTTGTTTTGTGAGGCCGTTGACGGTCAGGTCCGTGTAGACGGAGACGTGGCCGTCCTTGAAGGTGGCGAGGAGGTCGTCGCGGTTGCCGCCCGGGGTGAAACGGCCGCCGGTGATGAGCTGGGCGGTGTCGCGCCACAACGCTGTTCTGGGCGGGGCGAGTTGCTTCTCGCCGTGGAAGCCCTTGGTGTCGACGGTCGGGTAGAGGCTCATCTCGCCGTCGGTCCAGCGGACGACCAGTCCGTCGGTCGTGCCGCCCGTGTTGACCGTGGTGAGGGAGACGGCCTTCGCCCAGATGCTTCCCGGCGGGGCGAGTTGGTACTCGGTGGTGAGGGCGCCGCCGCGGTGGAGGGTGACCGTGCCGTCGTCCCAGCGTACGAGCAGGTCCATCGGGCCCGACGCGGCTGTGAAGTGGCCCGCCGTCATGCCCACCGCGTGCTTCCAGACGGCCCGGGTGAAGGGGTGGCGCTTCGGGGCGGGCGCAGAGAGGCCGTACGGGGGTCTCGCGCCCACCGCGCGGTGAGCGGCGGCGTCGTTGAACAGGGCCTGGGCGTCCTTGCCGTACAGGGGGGCGTACGTCACCCAGTCGTCGTTCGCGTCGTTGCCGCCGCCGTTGTAGCCGCCGGTGCTGCCGATGACCTTGCCGGTGCCGCGTACCGGGTCGTAGTCCTTGATCCAGGGGCCGCCGGAGACTCCGCCGGAGAAGCCCGTGCACGCCATGCTCAGCTGGGCGAAGCCGCGCAGGCGGGTCGTGTTCACCGTGCAACGGACCGGCTTGTGGCGGGGGTTGACGCGTTCCGAGCTGGGGTAGCCGAGGACCGTCACGCGGTGGGTGTAGCCCGTCGCGGTGGTCGTGAACGTCAGGGCGCCCGTCACGTCCTCCAGCCATCTGCCCTTGCTGTTCCTGGTGGTCTGCGCGAACGCCAGGTCCAGGTCGGAGGTCGGCTTCTTCGTGTTCGCCTCGTAGCGGGGGTCCACGTACACCTGGGTGACCGGGAAGACGCCGTACGGCTGGGCCGCCGCCGACTTTCCGCTCACGTAGGCCGGGACGAAGATCCGATGCGTGGCCTTGCGCAGGCTCAGGCCGCAGTGGCCTGCCGTCAGGACGATGTCCTTGGCCTTCGTGTGGACGACGCTGCCCGTGCAGAACGTGCTTCTGCCGCCGAGGGGTTTGGTGTCGAAGAAGAACGTGCCCACGGTGGGGTGGCCGGCGAACTGCTGGGGGGACGGGGTGCCGGGTGGGGGGCGGTGGGGGGTGGCTGCGTCGGTGTGGGCCTGGGGGGAGGTGTGCGGCGCCGAGGGGGTGGCGTCGGCCGGGGTTGCGTCTGCCATGCGGGCCGCTGTCCAGTACTGCTCTTCCGCGCGCGGGGTCGGCTGGGTGGACGCCGGGGTGGCCGAGGCCGGGGTGGTGCTCAGCGCGACGGCGCTCAGGGTCAGCGCGAGAACCGGGAGCCAGCCGTGTCTGGAACGCAAGGGGACGTCTTTCGGTCTTGGGGAGGACGCCGGATGGCGGGGGCGGGCGGTGCGCCTGTGGGAAGTATGTCTTGGGGCGCCGCCAGGGGACAGGGAGGGAGGGGGCGACCTTGATCACGCTTTGTGTGGTGTCTCCGGCTTTGGGGCTCCCTGGCCGAGGGGGTGGTGCCGGTCGGCCAGGGAGGGGGTTCGAGTGCCTCAAGCAGCCAGCAGGGGCAGGGAGTTGAGGTGTTCCTCCGGGATGTCGAAGGCGTCCGTGAAGGTGGTGAGGTGGGGGGAGAGGAGGGTGGTGAGGGTGGCTCGGGCTGTGGGGAGGGCTCGGATCTGGTCCGGGGTGAGGGCGCCTTCCGCGAGGAGGAGGCCCTCGTGCGGCTGGAGGTGGCGGAGGAGGAACAGGGCGTGCAGGGCGGTCAGTTCGGGGGAGGCGGCTTGGGTGCACGCCGTTGCGAAGGCGTCCGAGGCCCGGCCGAGGGCGTATGTCTCCACGAGGGTCAGGGCGGGGAGGGCCGCGTTGTTCCAGCGGGTGAAGGTGTCGCCCTGGGTGCCGGGGGCGCGGAGGGCGGCGCGGGCCGTCCGGTGCCAGTGGCGTTCGGCGGTGGTGAGGGCTCGGCGGAGGAACGTTACGTCCGTTACGTTCTCGGCTCCTGTCGCCTCGGGCTGCTCCTCGGCGAGGGGGTGGGCGAAGAGCATCTCCGCACCCGCCTTCGACCAGACGGCGAGGTTGTCGCCCTCGGCGGTGATCGCGCCCTCGACGTTCGCGGGGTAGTCGGCGAGGCCGTTGGCCGGGAAGAGGCCACGGGCGCCGCAGCGTTCGCGGCACTCGGTGACGATGTCTCGGGCCTGGTAGGTGATCCAGCCCTTCGCGACGGCCACGAGGCGCTCCGCTGCGGGGCGGTCGGAGGTGGCGGGTGGCTGGGTGGGTGAGTGGCTGAGCCACTGGGCCTGTGCTGGGGGCTCGGCCGGGTCGGTGGATGAGTGGCTGAGCCTCTCGGCCGCCCGCGCCGGCTCAGTGGATGAGTGGCTCAGCCACTCGTCCATCACCGCCCGGTGCAGGAACGTCATCGCGTACGCCGTCGCCACCCGGTCCAGCAGGCGGGACCGGTGAGAGAGGTACGCCGAGATGGGGACGCGGTCGGTGCCGCCCGCCGGGCCCGAGACCTTGCGGAGTTCCGCGTACCGGACCGCGACGGCCAGCGCCGCCCGGGAGCCGCCCAGGGTGCTCGCGCTCATGCACAGCTTGCCGATCGTGACCCGGTCGATCGCCGTGAGGAAGCGTTTCCGCGGACTGCCGATCGTGCTGGACACCGTGCCATCGGAGGTCAGGCGGCCGTGCGGGCCCTGGATCAGCGCCGTGCGGGGGAGGCGGACGTCCGTGAACGTCGTCACGCAGTGGTCGACCGGGCTACCGACGCGGGGCGGGAGGGGTTCGATCTTCACGCCGGGAAGCGGGCCGTACTCGTCCGTGAGGGGGGTGAGGAACAGGAACACGCCCTCGTCGCGGCCGTCCACGAGGAGGCGGGCCGCCACCACGCCGGTCTTCGGGCCGCCCGCGGGGCTGGTGTTGGGCATGTACTTCGTCGCGCCGTCGTGCGGGGTGTTCAGGACGAACGCGTCGTGAGCCGCGTCGTACGTCGCCGTCGTCTCCAGGGCCGCCGCGTCGTTGCCGTGGCCGTGTTCCGTGCAGAGGAACGTTCCGATCTGGGCGAGGGACGTGTACGGGGTGAGGTCGCGGGGCGGCGAGTCGTGGTCCGCGAGGAGGCTGCCGAGGAAGAGGTTGTAGTGGATCGAGGCGAGGGAGGTGGTGCCGCCGTCCACCACCGACGTCCACTCGTGCAGTGCGGCGAGGTGGCGGGGGTTCGTCGCCAACTCCTCTGGTGTGACCGGGAGTTGGGTGTTGATGTGACGCAGTCTCGCGTACGCCAGTCGCCACCGCTCCTCGGTCGTCGCCTCGGGGCGGTGGCGGAACACGGGGGCCGTGATCGTGCTGCGGTGGTGGGCGTGGGGGCCCTCCGGGCCGTCCTGGAAGAGGAGTTCCCGCAGGGTGGGGCGTGGTGAGGTGATCGACATGCCCCGCTTATCTGCGGAACGGGCCCTCAGGTAACGATCTTCGAGGTTAAAGGTTGGTGGTGAAGGCGGACCAGGTGGTGGGGGCGAGGGCGAGGGTCGGGCCGGTGGTCTCGGGGTTCTTGGAGTCGCGGATGTGGATGGTGCCGGGGCACTGGGCCACCTCGACGCACTGGCCGCCGTTGCTGCCGCTGTAGCTCGACTTCCGCCAGGCGACGGCGATTTCGAGGCACGCGCCGCCTTCGTCGCTGCTGTACGTCGACTTGAACCACTGAAGGGCTTCGGTGTTCATGCTGCTCCTAGCAAGGTGTCCAACATGTGCTTGGACTCTTCGACGTCGCGGGCCTGTGTCCGCAGCATCGCATACTTGCTCTCCAGGATGGACATCTCATCCGGGTCCGAAACCCAGTGGCTGCCGCGCTGTCCTTCGGTGTACGCGAGGTGCTGGTGGTCCTCGGTTTCGAGGAGGATGAACGGGCCTGCTGTGCCCGCGTGGTGAAGGCTCGCCAGGGGGAGGATCTGGATCGTCACGTTGGGCCGGTCCGCGAGGTCCCGCAGGTGGCTGAGTTGCCGCAGCCTTATGTCCTGGCCGCCGATCATCATGTGGAGCACCGGCTCCCAGATGATGAAGCTCATGGTCGGCGGGGTCTCGCGTTCGAAGATTGCCAGACGCTCGACTCGGCCCTGCAACTTCGCCTGGATCTCCTCCTCGTCGTACGCGGGGACGCGCTCGCGCAGGACGGCTTCCGCGTACTCCTCCGTCTGGAGAAGGCCGGGGACGACCGCGTTGTCGTACCAGGACAGCACGATCGACGAGCGCTCGTGGTCGATGTACAGCTCCGCGAACTCCGGGTACTGGTCGATCTCCGGAAGGTTCTCCGCCCCCTCCTCGAACACCCCCTTCGTGCCGAGCGCGATGTCGATCTTCCGTCCGATGTCCGGCTTCAGAGGCCGTCGGCCCTGCTCGATGGACGCGACCGTCTCGTCGTCGACCTTGATCATCGCCGCGAGCTGGACCTGCGTGTAACCGCTCGCGCGGCGGGCGGCGGCGATCTGCCTGCCCAGCATCTTCATCGAGGTTTTGTTCCTCGGCCTTGACGGCTTCCTTGGGCTCATGTTGGCGTGTATCCCCCGGGGTTGGGCGTGGTGCACCCGTACACACCCGTACAGAAAGTGCGGTACGGGCTCGCAGGGTGTTCCACCGTAGTGACCTTGCGCAACTCTCGCCCCGTGAACGGAACAACTCATCGGCCGTCGCTGCGAGAGAGGTGCTTCCGCCGTGACCGGCGGTCCGTGCCTGCCGCTCGGCGGTTCGCCTTGGAGACGCTTACCGGTTGGGGGCTCGCTTCGTCGGAGCGGGTGCCCGATGTCCTGTTGTGTGTCAGCGAGTTGGTGACCAACGCGCTGCTGCACGGGGTTCCTGTCGGACGTCAGCTCATGCTGTCGCTGCGGCTCGACGGGGAGCTCCTCCTCGTCGAGGTGCACGACAGCGGGGACGGCTGGCCGCACATCGCGCAGGCACGGGACGGGGACGAGGGCGGGCGCGGGCTCGTGCTGGTCGCCGCGCTCAGCGCGAAGTGGGGAGTGCGGGAGAGGGGGGTCGGGAAGATCGTGTGGTGCGAGTTCACCGTGCGGTCGGGGACGCCAACCGCCCTTTCACCCACGCCGGTTCGGGGTTGACGTACGGGCGGCCCGCGACGAACACCGTCGGGACGGTCTCGTTGCCGTCGTTGGCCGCCCGCACTCGTGCCGCCGCGTCCGGGTCGGCCCAGATGTTGACCCAGTGGACGCGGTCGGCGTCGGCGCCGAGGCGGATGCGCAGGCGGGCGCAGTACTTGCAGCCGGGGCGCCAGTAGACGACCGGTCGGCCGTCGGGCGTGCTGCGGGCCTGCGCGTCGGTGATCGAACGGGGGAAGATCAGCGGGGAGTTGATGACCGCGAGGACCGCGAAGAGGAGGACGAAGGCCACCGCCGCCACCGGGTTCTCCCTGGTGAACAGGCTGACTGCGGCGAGGGCGCCGCAGAGGGCCAGCAGGGCGGGGAGGATCCAGGCGCGGTTCATGAGGCCGCAGAGTATCCGGGGGTCAGCGGGAGCGTTCCGCCAGGGTGAGGAGGAGGTGCGCGGACTCCGGGTGGTGGAAGTCGGAGTGGGCGCCGGTGGGGTCGAGGCGGCTGCCCCGGTAGAGCCAGTCGGCGTTCATGTTCACCAGGCGGTGGTCCAGGGTGTGTTGGGGGTAGGGGTCGGTGAACTTCCGTAGCTCCGTGGAGAATTGGGGGACCGGCGCCGGGCCGACGCCAGAGTGGCCGATGCCGGGGGCCTTCTCCGCGCGCAGGTGCCAGAAGCCCGTCGCCCGGTCCCAGCGGGAGTGCGTGAGGACCAGGGGTCCGCGCAGCGGGGCGCCCGGGTGGGCCGGGGTCGGGAACAGGGTGGCGAAGTGGGTCGTGAACGCGTCGCGCGGCGCGGCCATCTGGAAGATCAGCATGCTGTCGACCGTGAACGGCCGGCGGGCGTCGTACGGCATGCTCCAGCCGAGCGTCTTCGGCGGATCGGCGGCCCGCTGCACCGCCTCGCACAGGAACCGCCCGCCGAAGGAGTGGCCCATCAGGTGGAGGTACTTGCCGCTGCGGCCCGCGAGGACCGGCGGCGCCTTCGGATCGCCGCGCACGCCGTCCAGGTACCCGAGCAAGTGCCCTATGACGTACGGGGCGTGGCCCTTGCCCTCCGCGCTCATCGCGTGCGCGCGGTCCCGGATGCGGGTGTAACCGCCCTTGAGTTTCGAGAGACTTGAGGAGGGCCAGCGTACGACCACGCACCAGGGGCGGTAGCCGTCCCCTTTGAGGCCGGGGTAGCGGTCGGGGGTCCTGGCGTACAACTGCGTCGCCTGGGCGAGGAGTTGGGTCGCGGTCTTCGTCGCCCGCGCGGGCGGGGTCTGCCAGCCGTGGACGTACACGTGGATGTCGGTGGCCCAGGCGGGGAGGGGGAGGGTGGTGGCTAGGTGGTCGGCGACGCGGGTGACCGGGACCGGGGTGCCCCTGCCCGTCGTCAGGCGGCCCTGGTCGTCGAGGTCGATCTCGGCGGGCTTCATGAGGCGAGGTCCAGTCTGCTGTCGATGCCGCAGTTCAGGCCGTACGTGAGAGCCAGCGGGTTGTGGTACTTCTCGGCGAAGTCCCGCACCAGGGACTGGCTGATCTCGCCGGCCGTGCGCTCCCCGGCGAGGTACGACTCCAGGAAGCCGTACGCGTACTCGGCGGCGAAGACCTGGGGGACATCGATCTGCGGGGCGAGGACGCCGACCGCGCCCATCGCGATCAGCTCCTGGCCGAGGTGCTTGAGGGCGTTCGGGGCGCCCGCGCGGCCCGTGTGGCAGGCGTTGAGCAGGACGAACGGCTTGAAACGGGCCTGCGGGGTGCGGGGGATGCCCCTGCGCTGCTGGGCGACCGTGGGGCCGTCGACCTGCTCGTCGTCGGTGAGCCGTACCGACAGACAGGTGCCGGAGGCGCCGTTGTCCGCGTAGTGGCCGTGGCACCAGAAGTACATGAGGTCCTCGGTGAGGACCCGCACCGCGAGCGCGTCCAGCAGTTCGCCGCCCCGGGTGCGTACGGTCAACCGGCTCTGCTCGTCGAGGAGTTGATGGACGTCGGGGGCGCGGCCCACGCCGTCCAGGGCCTCGTCCTTGTTCAGGCTGGTGGCGGCGCGGTCGCGGACGGCCGACGGGGCGTGGTCCCAGGACTGCTGGGCGTTCTGCTCCACCTGGTGACGGTAGCCCAGGAACGCTTCCCAGGGGCTCGTACACAGCGCGGGGTCGACGGCGAGCATCGCCCAGGGCAACTGGACACAGGAGTCGAAGCTGACGCGCAGCGGGTCCGGACCGGCCAGCGCGTCGAGGAGGAAGTCGCGCACGCCGCGCAGATCCGGGTGGTGGCCGTCGAGCATGGCCGTCAGCAGCCCATGGCCGTGGCGGGCCAGCCTCGCCACCAACTCGTCGGTCACCGCGGCGAATTCACTGAGGTCGGCGGACTCGCTGAGCGGGTAGCCGCCCACCCGGCCGCCGTACCCGCCGTCGGGACTCTGGTGGCGTACGAACAGGTCGCTCCACAACCCCCGCAGACGGGCGCCCAGTTGCCACAGCTCCGCCGTCGGGATCTCCAGCTCGGCGCGCAGCCACCGGGGGCCGGACACGACGATGTGGAGCCGTTCTCCCTCGTACGGGAGCAGGGCGACGCGCAGTCCCGCGCTGTCCTGTCCAGGTGGTTCCCCCGTGTAGCCGTGGGCCGGGTCGCGGACCGTCTCCACCGCCATGTGCACCGTCATTCCGCCGGACCCTCCCCTTCCTCGGCGACTGCGACGATCGCCTTGATCTCCTGGAGCACGAACCCCGAGGCGTGGTCGTACATCGTGAAGCGCACCTCGTGCTCGCCGGGTTCGCGCGCGGTCAGTTCGAAACGCAGGGGGCCGCCGGGCTCGTACTCCGTCATCGGCGGGTCGACCAGGGCCCTGGTGCGGCAGCCCGCGATCACCATCAGGCGGCCCAACTCCCCTTCTCCGCGCTGGCGTTCGAGCCTCACCTCCAGCTGGGCCGGCGTGTCCGTCACCGGCTCGTCGGTCAGCAGCGTGACGCGGGCCCGCCAGGCCGGGCGGGCCGTGCGCAGGCGCCACGCGAGTTCCTGGACCGTGGGGTGTTCAGCGCCGAGCGCCTGCGCGTGGAGGGCGACGACGTCCTCGGGGACGTCGTCCACGCCGGACTCCAGGCAGGTGAGGGCCAGTTCGGCGAGGGCTTCGAGGGTGTCGGGGTGGTGGGGGCCGAAGGTGCGGGAGCGGCCCTCGTACACGGCTCGCAGGAGGGTGGCGGCGGTCCGGGGGTCGTCGAGGGAGCGGGCGATGAGGATCGCGAGGGTGGGGAGGGCGTCGTCGTACCCGTAGGAGAACGTGTCGACCGTCTCGCCGCGCCGGATCGACTCCTCGTCGTCCGCGCGGACCGGACCCGACTCCTCGTGGGCCCGCGCGATGGCCTCCGGGGTCGTGGGCGGGGCGGACGGGTCCAGGCGCAGCCGTTCGGCCAGGACCTCGGCGGCCTCCTCGCGGGCGCCGTCCTGGAGCAGGGCGTGGGCGAGGACCGGGAGGACGTCCTGCGTCTGACGGTGGTCGGCGCCGAACGTCCGACGGGCGTGTTCGACCAGGTCACGGGCCATCTCCACGGCGCGGCCCGGAAGTCCCGCGTCGGCCGTGAGCCAGGCGAGCGAGCCGCGTACCCACACGGTCGTCGGGTGCTCCTCCGGCAACTCCGCCTCACAGCGCGGGAGAGTGTCCTGAAGGATGCGCGCGGCGCGCTGGGTGTCGCCCGCCTGCCAGCAGACGTACGCGAGGAACGACCGCCGCGACAGGGTGTCGGGGTGGTTCTCGCCGAGCGCCCGCGCACTGTCCGCGAGCAGGGACTCGGCCTCCCGCAGGGTGCGCAGGCGTTCTCCCGTGTGGCGCAGGGCGCGTACGAGGTTCTCGCGGGTGCTGAGTGTGGCCGAGTGGTCGGCGCCCTGCACCCGGGTCCGGTCGGCCGCGAGCGCGGTGAACTGCGCCACGGCGAGCGCGGTGTGCTCCGCCTTGCGATGGGCCTCCGCGAGACGGCCGCGCGCGGCGAGGGTCTGCGTGTGGTCGGGGCCGAGGACCCGCTCGCAGTCCGCCGCCAGCCGCTCGGCCACCTCCGCCGAGCGCACGGCGCCGGACGGGCTCAGCCAGGTCCAGGCGATGTCCTGGCGCACCCTGAGGGGCTGGAGGTGGTCCGGGCCGTGGACGCGCTCGTGGTCGCGCAGCAGCTCCGCCAGGTCCCGCAGCGCCCCCGGCCGGTCGTCCGCGAACTCCCGGTCCTCGGCCAGGGCCATCCTGCTGTCCAGCGTGCCGGGATGGTCGGGGCCCAGCACCCGGATGCGGTCCGCGACCAGCTCCTCCAGGACGGCTATGGCCCGCTCGTAGTGGCGTCCCTGACCGAGCGCGACCGCCAGCAGGTGACGGGCGCCGAGCGTCAGGTGGTGGTCCGGGCCGCCCAGCCGGGTACGGGCCTCCACCAGCGCCTCGTAGGCGACGACCGCGCGGTGGTGCTGGCCCGACCACGTCCAGGCGTGGGCGAGGAGGGCGCGCGCTCCGACGGTCGCGGTGTGCTCGCGGCCCCGGATCCGGGCGTGGTCGGCGACCAGCGCCTCGGCGAGGGCCGCCGCGTGCAGGTAGGCGTCCGCCGAGCAGTGGCCCGTCACCAGGGTGATCCGGAACCCGAGCACGGACGGGTGCTCCGGCCCCTGCCGCCCGGCCGCGTCCGCCACCACCGCCTCCAGCAGGCCCAGCGACTCCGCGTGCGCCCCCGCCGCGCGCCGGACGACCGCCAGGTCACGGCGGGCAAGCAGCGTACGAGGGTGGTCGGCGCCCCGCAGCCGCGTCCAGGTCGCGACCGCCTCCTCGTACAGCTCGGTGGCCCTCGCGTGGTCCCCCGCCGCCGAGCACGCGTCCGCCAGGTTCTCCCTGATCAGAAGGGTGTCCGGGGCCTCCGGGCCCAGCAGGCGGACGCGGTCCGCCAGCAGCGCGGTGAAATCGGCCACCGCGCCGTCGTCGTCACCCGCGCCGAGCCGGGCCAGCGCCAGACCGTTGCGGGCGTGCAGGGTGTCGGGAGCCTCGGGGCCGAGGACCCGGGCGCGGTCCGCGACCAGTGACTCGTACGCCGGGACGGCCTCGCGGAACTCGCCGGCCGAGCGCATGACGTACGCCCGCCAGCTCCTCGTGTCGAGGGTGCGGGGGTGGTCGGGGCCCAGGAGGCGGGTGCGGTCGGTGACCAGGGCGTCGAAAAGCCTTTTCGCCTCGCGGTGGTTCCCGGCCGCGCGGTGGGCCGCCGCGTGGCGTTCCCGTACGTAGAGGGTCGAAGGGTGATCGGCGCCGTACGCGTCCTCGTGGTCGGCTTCCAGCACGGCGAACAGGTCGAGGGCCTCGCGGTGATCGTCCTCCTCCAGGAACACCTCCGCGAGGTTGTAGCGGGTGTCCAGGACCGTGGGGTGGTCGGGGCGTAGGAACTCGCCTATTTCGTCGAGGAGTTCGCGCAGAGATGCGACCGCTTTGTGGTGGTCACCCGCGAACTGGTGTGTGCGGGCCAGTGATTGACGGAGTTTCAGCACACTTTGGTGCTCCGGCCCCAGCACCCGCGTACGATCCGCGATCACTTCCTCGAACAACCTTACGGCTTCGGCGTGTTCGTCGGCCGCCCGGTGCGCGAAGGCCAGGTTGGCGCGCGCGGACAGGGTGTGCGGGTGGTCGGGGCCCTGCACCCGTGTGCGGACCTCGACCAGTTCCGCGCGTTCCCGTACGGCCCTGCCGAAGTCTCCGGTGAGCTGGCGGGCGAAGGCCAGGGCGCCCCGGGTGCGGAGGGTCTCGACGTGGTGCTCGCTGCGGACGCGGGTGAAGTCGGCGATCAACTCCTCGTACGCGGTGATCGCGAGCGTGTAGTGGCCTCGGATGCGGTGGGTGGTCGCGATGTCGTCGCGGTAGTCCAGGGTCGCGGGGTGGTCGGGGCCCTGGTAGCGGGCGCTGTCCTCGGCCAGGGACTCCTGTTCGGCGAGGCACGCGTCGGCGCCCTCCGCGTCCGTCAGGCAGTACGCGAGGCGCTGGCGGCACTTGAGGGTGTCGGGGTGGTCGGGGCCCTGGACGCGGGCGCGGTCGGCGACCAGGTCGCGGTAGAGGGAGACGGCCGTGCGGGACTCGCCCGCCGAGTGGTGGGCCGCCGCCAGCCAGCCCCGGCAGTTCAGCGTCTCGGGGTGGTCGGGCCCGTACGCCTCGCTGCGGGCCGCCGTCGCCTCCTCGTACAGGGCGAGGGCCTTGCGGTGGTCGCCGGCGGCCTGGTGGGCGTAGGCCAGGTTGCTGAGGGCCGCCAGGGCGTCGGGGTGGGTGGGGGTGAGGACGCGGGGCAGGTCCACCGCCAGTGCCGCGAACTCCCGTACGGCTTCCGCGTGCCGGCCCGCCGTCTGGAGGGCGTACGCGCGGCCCGAGCGGGTCATGTGGGTTTCCGGGGCCTCCGGGAAGAGGCGGCGGCGGTGGGCCAGGACCTCGGTCAAGTGCTCGACCGCGCGGGTCACTTCACCCGCCTTGCGGTACGTGTGCGCGAGGCGTTCGCGGGCCGTCAGGGTCTCCGGGGCGTCCGGGCCGTGCAGGCGGTGGCGGTCCAGGTAGACGTCCTTGCACAGGGCGACCGCCTTCGCCGGGTCGCCCGCCTTCGCGTGGAGTTCCGCCAACTGGTCGCGGTCGTGCAGGGTTCGGGGGGCGTCCTCGCCGTCCAGGACTCTGTCCGCGTGGACCGCCGCGTCCATCAGGGGGATCGCCAGGACGTGTTGCTCCCTCGCGATCAACTCCCGGGCGCCCTTGCGGTACATGTCCGCGATCCGGGGGGTGGGGGTCGCCGTCGGGGCGGACTCCGCCAGGGCCTGGATGTGGATCAACGGGGCTTTGTCGGTGGGGGTGTTCGCGGTGTGGGCGGCCAGGGCCCGTTCCATCCGGTCGCGGGGGGTGTTGTCCGGGGAGGGGGGTTCGGAGCGTTGCAGGGAGCGGCGGACCAGGCGGTGCAGGAGGAGACCGGCGGGGGTGGCGGTGAGGAGGTGGAAGTCCTCCAACGCCTGGATGGCGGCGTTCAGTTCGGGTTCCGGGGACGGCCAGTGGTCCAGGATCTCGCGGGGGATCGCCTCGGGGGCGCACCAGGACAGGGCGTGCAGGAGGGGGGTGGAGAGGGGGTGGTCCTGGTGGATGGTGGCCAGGCTGGTGCGCCAGATCTGGGTGATGCGGGTGCTGTCCGCGGACGGGGGTCCGGCGTTCGCGAGGCGCGTGCGGTAGCCCCCGAGCGGGGTGCCGGTCTCGCGGAGATAGGCGCCCGCCTGGGTGAGGGCCAGAGGGAGGCGGCCCAGGTCCTGGACCAGGGCGGCTGCGACCGTGTCGTCGGCGGGGGTGGTGTCGGTGAGACCGGCCGTCGTGCGCAGGAGGGTGTACGCCTCCTTGGCCGGCAGGACGTCCAAGGGGATCAGGCGGGCCTCCGCCGGCCAGCCGGTGCGGCAGCGGGTCGTCACCAACTGGCGGCCCCTGCCCAGGAGTCGGCCCAGGTACGGGGTGAGGTGCTCGGGGCGCTCCACGTTGTCGTACACCAACAGCCAGTCCTGGTGGGCGTGCAGCCACAGGAGGGCGAACTCCGTGCGCTCGTTGGGGGGTGCGGTGCGGGACCAGGTGGGGTGGAGGTGGTGGGCCAAGTCGGCGAGGCCCGTGGCTATTTGGGCTTCCGACTCGGCGGAGATCCACCAGATCGGGGGGTGGTCGGGGGTGGCCCGGGTGTGGGCGTGGCGGAGGGCGAGGGCCGTTTTGCCTATGCCGCCGAGGCCGCTGAGGGTGGTGGTGCGTTCTTCGGGGCGGGGCTCGTCGGAGGGTGGTCCGTCGGTGGGGGGTGCTGCGGAGGGCGGCCCTTCGGAGGGCGGTGCTATCACGCCGCTGCCCGTGCGCAACGCCGCCTCTAATCGGGCGAGTTCGGCTTCCCTGCCGATGAAGGGCTCCGCCGGGAGCGGGGGGAGGTTGTGCAGGCCCGGAGGCGGTGCGAGACGTACAGCGGCCTCGCGGATCGCGGGCGGCAGAGTCGTCGTGGGCTGCTCGGCGTGGGGGTCCACGCGGCGCCGGGAACCGTCGGAATCGTGCTCGGACGTCGCCGTACCACTGTAGGGCACGGCAGGGCGCGCGGCCCGTTCGTCGACGGTGATGGCCATATGTCCCCCGCATCCGGCGCGCTGTCAACGGTACTTTGCCGCAGGGGAGTTGTCACCGCCGGTGACTTCGGGGAAACCGATGCCACCGGCGGTGCCGGGCGTCAGAGCTTGTCCGGCGTCCTGATGCCCAGGAGCGCCATGCCCTGGTGGAGGGTGCGGGCCGTGAGGTCGACCAGGAAGAGGCGGTTCTCCTTCTGGGCGGCGGTGTCGGCCTTCAGGACCGGGCACTGGTCGTAGAACGTCGTCAGGATGCTCGCCAACTGGTAGAGGTACGCGGCGAGTTTGTGCGGCTCGTAGGAGGCGGCGACCTCCAGGACCGTCTCCGCGAACTGGTCCAGGTGCAGGCCCAACGCGCGCTCGGCGGGCGCGAGTTCGAGCTCCGGGTGGGCCGTCGGGACCGCGCCGTCCGCCTTGCGCAGGATCGACTGGATACGGGCGTACGCGTACTGGAGGTAGACCGAGGTGTCGCCGTTGAGGGACACCATCTGGTCGAGGTCGAACTTGTAGTCGCGCACGGCGGACGTCGACAGGTCGGCGTACTTCACCGCGCCGATCCCGACGTACCGGCCGTTCTCGACGATCTCCGCCTCCGTGAGGCCGATCTTCTCCGCCTTCTCACGGACGACGGCGGTCGCGCGGTCGACGGCCTCGTCGAGGAGGTCCTCCAGCTTGACCGTCTCGCCCTCACGCGTCTTGAACGGCTTGCCGTCCTTGCCGAGGACCGTGCCGAAGGCGAGCTGGAACGCCGTGATGTCGTCGCTGAGCCAGCCGGCGCGGCGGGCCGTCTCGAAGACCATCTTGAAGTGCAGGGACTGGCGGGCGTCGACCACGTACAGGAGGTTGTCCGCCTTCAGGTTGAAGACGCGGTCGCGGATCGCCGAGAGGTCGGTGGCCGCGTAGCCGAAGCCGCCGTCGGACTTCTGGACGATCAGAGGGACCGGGTTGCCGTCCGGGCCCTTGATGTCGTCGAAGAAGACACAGAGCGCGCCCTCGGAGCGGACCGCGACGCCGGACTCCTCCAGCAGGCGGCACGTCTCGTGGAGCATGTCGTTGTAGCCGCTCTCGCCGACGATGTCGGGGTCGCGGACCTCCATGTCCAGCTTCTCGAAGACCGAGAAGAAGTAGATCTTCGACTCGTCGACGAACTTCTGCCAGGCCGCGAGCGTGGCCGGGTCGCCCGCCTGGAGGTCGACCACCCTGCGCCGGGCACGCGTCTTGAACTCGTCGTCGGAGTCGAAGAGTTTGCGCGCGGTCTTGTAGAGGCGGTCCAGGTTGGACATCGCCTCCTCGCCGGTGATCTCGCCGTCCTTGTGGTCCAGTTCGTGCGGGTGCTCCTCCAAGTACTGGATGAGCATGCCGAACTGGGTGCCCCAGTCGCCGATGTGGTGCCTGCGGACGACGTTCTCCCCGGTGAACTCCAGGAGCTGGACCACCGCGTCGCCGATCACCGCCGAGCGGAGGTGGCCTACGTGCATCTCCTTCGCCACGTTCGGCTGCGCGTAGTCGACGACCGTCGTGCCCGGGTGCGCGGCGTGCGGGACACCGAGGCGGCCGGTGTCGTCCGCGTAGCGCGCCGCGAGGTTCTCGGTGATCGCGCGGTCCGCGATCGTGATGTTGAGGAAGCCGGGGCCCGAGACCTCGATGTCCTTGATCACGGCGGAGCCCGCGTCGGGGGTTGTCAGGTTCGCGACGACCTGCGTCGCCAGCTCGCGCGGGTTGGCCTTCGCCTTCTTCGCCAGCGCCAGGACACCGTTGGCCTGGTAGTCCGCCCGGTCGCTGCGTCGCAGCAGCGGGTCCGCTCCGGCTGCCTCCGGCAAGGTGGCCGAGAGGGCGGACGCGAGATGCTGCTGGACGGAGTCGCTCAGGGACGTGACCGAGGCCATGGAGTGGGTGCCGTTCTCCTCGTGGGGATGGATATACCTCTCCAGTATCCCATGGGTGGTAAAGCGGTTTTCGGGGCTCGTGGTCACGCGGGGTCAGCGCCGTAAGGAGTACATAAACGTCTACTTCGGCTGATGTGTGGGTCTGGTGTACGAGTCCGGGCGGCATTGCCTACTGATCAGTTGCCCACTGTCATGTTGACCATGAAGCCCCCCACCATCTCTGTGAGACTCCGGGCCGCGCTGGTTGCTTCCGCAGCCGCCGGGCTCGCGTTCGCCACCGCTTCCAGCGCCTCCGCCGCCCCCACCTACTCCGGCCCCTCCTTCGGCTCCGCCCACCGCGTGACCACCGGCGCCGACGGTCAGAAGTACGACCTCAGGCTCGGCGCGTTCAACACCCTGCTGCCCGCGTCGGGCGGGACCGTCGACGTCGCCGGGTACGGATACAACCGGGGGCAGGGCATCTTCCTGGCCTTCTGTGTCGTACCCAAGGGTGTAGTGGTCGGGCACCCTGAGACGTACACCACTCTGCCTACGCCCTGCCTCGGGGGACGGGAGTCCACCGACGGGTCCGCCCGTCGGATCACCGACACGGGTACGGGTACTCCAGGGGTAACCCTCCCCTACCAGGAGGGCGGGTCCTTCCTGACGAACCTCAAGATCAAGCCGCAGATCGCCGACGGGGTGACCTGCGGGGTGAACGGGGTGCGGTGCGCGATCGTGACCCGGGCCGACTTCACCGCCACGGCCGACCGGTCGTACGACCAGTACATCCCGGTGGACTTCGCGCAGTGAACTTCGGCTGAGGTTTCCCCGTCTTCATCGGCGTCCCCCTTGAGTACTACCGGGGGCGCCGATACCCGTTTTCGTGGTTTGGGTGCCTCCTGGGAGAATGGGACGGTCAGCCGTGATTCCCCGAGGAATCCCAGAACACAGAGGACGTGCCGATCGTGGCTCAGAGCACCGAGACCACCGACTGGGTCTCCCGTTTCGCGGACGAGGTCATCGAGGAGTCGGAGCGTCGGGCCCCCGGCAAACGAGTCGTCGTCGCGTCGGGTCTCTCCCCCTCCGGGCCGATCCACCTGGGCAACCTCCGTGAGGTCATGACCCCCCACCTGGTCGCGGACGAGATCCGCCGCCGGGGCCGCGAGGTCCGCCACCTCATCTCCTGGGACGACTACGACCGCTACCGCAAGGTCCCGAACGGCGTCCCCGGCGTCGACGAGACGTGGGCCGAGCACATCGGCAAGCCGCTGACCTCCGTACCGGCGCCGGCCGGATCGGCGTACCCGAACTGGGCCGAGCACTTCAAGGCCGCCATGGTCGCCGCCCTCGGCGAGCTGGGTGTCGAGTTCGACGGGATCAGCCAGACCGAGCAGTACACCTCCGGCGTCTACCGCGAGCAGGTGCTCCACGCGATGCGCCACCGCGCCGACATCGACGCGATCCTCGACCAGTACCGCACCAAGAAGGCCCCCGCCAAGCAGTCCCAGAAGCCCCTGGACGAGGCCGAGTTGGAGGCCGCCGAGGGGTCCGGCGCGGCCGGTGAGGACGACGGGTCCGCCGGATCCGCCGGATACTTCCCGTACAAGCCGTACTGCGGCAACTGCGAGAAGGACCTCACGACCGTCACCGCCTACGACGACGACAGCACCGAGCTGACGTACACGTGCACCGCGTGCGGCTTCGGCGAGACCGTGCGGCTCAGCGAGTTCAACCGGGGCAAGCTGGTCTGGAAGGTCGACTGGCCGATGCGGTGGGCGTACGAGGGCGTCGTCTTCGAGCCGTCCGGCGTCGACCACTCCTCGCCCGGCTCGTCGTTCCAGGTCGGCGGGCAGATCGTCGGCATCTTCGGGGGCGAGCAGCCGATCGGGCCGATGTACGCGTTCGTCGGGATCTCCGGCATGGCGAAGATGTCGTCCTCCAAGGGCGGGGTGCCCACGCCCGGGGACGCGCTGCGGATCATGGAGCCGCAGCTGCTCCGCTGGCTGTACGCGCGCCGCCGTCCCAACCAGTCCTTCAAGATCGCCTTCGACCAGGAGATCCAGCGGCTGTACGACGAGTGGGACAAGCTGGTGGGGAAGGTCGCCGACGGCTCGGCTCTTCCGGGTGACGTCTCCGCGTACACCCGTGCCGTCGGTACGGCTGCCGGTGAACTGCCGTCCACCGCACGGCCGTTGCCCTACCGCACCCTCGCCTCCGTCGCCGACATCACCGCCGGGCACCAGGACCAGGCGCTGCGGATCCTCTCCGAGCTGGACCCGGCTCACCCTCTGGTAGCCCTCGACGACGTACGTCCCCGGTACGACAAGGCGGAGGCGTGGATCAACACGCACGTCCCCGCCGACCAGCGGACCATCGTGCGCGCCGAGGCCGACGTCGACCTGCTCAAGTCCCTCGACGAGGCGTCCCAGCAGAGCCTGCGGCTGCTCCTGGAGGGGCTGGCCTCGAACTGGTCCCTCGACGGGCTCACCCACCTCGTGTACGGGGTACCCAAGGTGCAGGCCGGGTTCTCCGCCGACGCGGGGCCCAAGGAACTGCCGCCGGAGATCAAGACGTCCCAGCGGACGTTCTTCGCGCTGCTGTACCACCTGCTGGTGGGGCGTGACACCGGACCCCGGCTGCCCACGCTGCTGCTCGCCGTCGGGCAGGAGCGGGTCCGGGAACTGCTCGGGGAGTAACAGGGCGTGAAAAAGGGGCTCCTGGTGACAGGGGCCCCTTCTTGATGCCTCTACGCGATGTGGTCGTCCATGACCTCCGCCGTGTGGCGGTTCTGGAAACGCAGGACCATACGCTTCGCCTCGGCGTCCGAGAGCGTGATGCCGTGCGTGGCCTCGACGTTGTCGCCGAACTCGCGCGGGGTGGGGTAACTGCCGTCTATCGACTGCTTGAAGACGGTGTAGTACGCCTCCTCGTCGGGCGCCACGGGCTCTGTGCCGCCGCCCTCGCCGAGTTCGCGAGTGCGGCCGGGACCTGCCGGGATCGGGAAGGTACCCGTCTCCTCCGGCGAGGGTTCCTCGGCCGGGGGCTCCTGCTGGTACTGGGCCTCGTACTGCTCCGCCTGGACCTGCTGGGCGTACCAATCGGCGTACGCCGCCTCGGGGTTGTAGTTGGGGTCGTAGCCGCCCTGGTACTGGACCTCGGCGGGGGCCTTCTGGAACCAGGGGCTCTCCTCGGGGCCCTCCTGCTCCGACTGGGGCTGCCCGGCCGGGAGTTGCTGCTCGCCCTGCTGCGGCTCCGGGTCCTGCTTCCGCAACGTCTGCTGCTGTACGGCCTGTTGGGGCTGCGGCCCGGCCTGCGCGGGGAGTTGGGGACGCTGCTCCTCGGGTGCCGGAGCCAACGGGGCCGCCACCACGGGGAGTTCCACCGCCTGCGTCGGCGGCAGCAGGCGCGGTTCGATGCCCGCCGCCGACAGGCCCGCCGGAGCCGTCTCCGCGAGAGGGACGCCGTACCGGGCCAGGCGCAGCGGCATCAGGGACTCCACCGGGGCCTTGCGGCGCCAGGCGCGGCCGAAGCGGGAGTGCAGACGGGCCTGGTAGACGAGACGGTCCTGTTCGAGCTTGATCGCCTGGTCGTAGGACCGCAGCTCCCAGAGCTTCATACGGCGCCACAGGAGGAACGTCGGCACCGGGGAGAGCAGCCAGCGCGTCAGGCGGACGCCCTCCATGTGCTTGTCCGCCGTGATGTCCGCCATCCGGCCGATCGCGTGCCGGGCCGCCTCCACGGCGACCACGAACAGCACCGGGATCACCGCGTGCATACCGACACCGAGCGGATCGGGCCAGGCCGCCGCGCCGTTGAAGGCGATCGTCGCCATCGTCAGCAGCCACGCCGTCTGCCGCAGCAGCGGGAAGGGGATGCGGATCCACGTCAGGAGAAGGTCCAGGGCCAGCAGGACGCAGATACCCGCGTCAATGCCGATCGGGAACACGTAACTGAAGTTCCCGAAGCCCTTCTTGATCGCCAGCTCGCGCACCGCCGCGTAGGAACCGGCGAAGCCGATACCGGCGATGATCACGGCGCCGGTCACGACCACGCCGATGAGCACGCGGTGCGTCCGGGTCAATTGGATCGGCGCGGCCACCCGTTACTCCCCTTCGCTTTCCTGTCGTTGCGCGCAACAGGGTGGCACATGTGTGCGGCGTACGTGGCGCCGGACCGTCAGCTCTTCGCCGAGGACGCGGACACGGACGGGGCCGCCGAGGGCTTCGCCGACGGGCTCGCCGCAGGTGAACTCGGTTGCGCCGCACCGCCGTTGGCCTTCTTCACAGCAGCGACGACTTCCTTCGCGGTCTGCTGCGCGAGCTTCATCAAGTCGGCCGGGTCCGGAGCCTTGTCGCCCGCGAGACCGGCACCGTTGTAATCGACCGTGATGACGATGTTCTCGGCGCGCGTCACCACCGTCTGCTGCTTGAAGGCGCCTTCCTTCTTCTTCTGGTCGTAGCTGACCGCCGTCGCGGCGTCGCCTATCCCGGCCGCCGCGCTCGACTTGACGTTCGTCGCGCCCTGCACCGACTTCGCGTCGTTCAACTGCCGGGCGAAGTAGTCCTGCGCCTGCTTGTCGGCGTCCCCCGCAACGGAGTTGGAGTCGAAACGCAGCAACGAGACGCTGAGCCAGCGGTACTGCGAGCCCTTCACGCCGTTGTCGCTCAGGCTGTCCCAGGTGCAGCCCGAACGCACCCCCGCCTCGCCCGACGCCGACTTCTTGCCCGCCTTCGCCTTCGGGACCGTGTCGTCGAGGGTGCCCTCCGACACGACCTTGCAGGCGTCCGGCAGCGTGGCGTACACCGCCGCCTTCAGCGTGGGGGACGGAGAGGCGCTGTCACCCGGCGTGGTCCCCGTACCCCCGGAGGACGACTGCTGCGAGTCACCCGCGTTCGCGGCGCTGCCGCCACCGCCGTCCGAGTCCGAGGAGCAGCCCGCCGCGAACAGCAGCACCGGGAGTGCCCCTGCCGCGAGCGCCCGGTTCAGGCTCCGGGCACGCTTCGTCCGCCGGTCGTGCTGGTCGTCTCGCTGGGCTCGTCGCTGCATGGTTCCTTCACTCATGACGCTGGTGGTTCCTGCGGGTCCGAGGAGCCACCGTACGCGGTGAAGAAGCTGTGCGGTCTCGATTCGATCTCTTCGCGGGTGGATGGACGGCGGGTGACGGGACGGTCCGTCAGCCCAGCCTGTCGGCCAGTTGAGCCGCGAGTTTCCGGGCCTTGTCCTGCATTTCCTCACTGTCCGGGACCGCGCCGAGGGTCGCCGGCTGCTCCTCGTACTGGACCGTCACGATCACGTTGGACGTGCGGAACGCCACAGTCACCGTGCGCTGCTTCGCCGTCGAGCCGGAGTTCGTGAGGGCGTCGTCGATGAACGCCTCGTCGCCGAGGTCGTCCAGGACACGGGGCTGTACCTCTGCGGTAGGGGTGGGGGAGGGAGAGGCGCTCGTACTGGGGGAGGCGCCGGCGCTGGGGGTACCGCTGGGGGTACTGGGGGTACTTGAGGGGGACGCCACCGTCGGGCTCGGGGACGCCGGAGCCGGGAGATCCGCCGCGTCCTGCTTGCGCGCGAACAAGGTCTGCGCCTGCGCGTCGTCGCTCACCGCGCTGGCGTACGAGACCACGCGCTCGAAGTCCACCGACAGGTGGTCCGTCGCCGCCGTCGACTCCACCTTCCAGCGGCAGCCGACCCGACGGTCCGTGTCGTACGTCAGGGAGGGGGTACCCGCGTACGCCTTCTGCTGCTGCGCCGGGTCCATCAGCTGCTTGATGCCCGGCAGGAGCGCGTCCAGCGTGTTCCGGGCGACCGCGCCGCACGCCTCCGGGAGCGTCGCGTACCGGCCCGGCTGCGCCGCCGCGCTCGTCGTACCGCTGTCGCCCGGGTTCGCGTCGTCCGTCGAACCGCCGTCGTCCGAACCGCCTGTGCAGCCGGCCAGCAGCGCCGCGAGGAGGACTGCCGCGCCGGGGACGTACGCCTTGCGCTGCACGGGGGGCTCCTTAAGGGTGATCCCTGCGAGGGTTTCCGGTGGGGGGTACCAGTGTCCCCCGCCGGGAATTCCAGTTGCCGGGCTGGGGTGACACCTGACGACAATGTGTATCGCACGCGACACCGCGGACGCCGGTCCGGCATCCGTTTCGTCGGCCCTGACGCCGGTTTTGCGTATCCGGTCGTTTGCCGTTCTTCGTCGCGTTCGCGATCTTTTATGTTCATGGGGGAATGAGGGAAGTCATGTCGTACGTGGAGATGCCGGGCGCGCAGGTGCCCATCCGGATGTGGACCGACCCCGCCGGCGTCGAGGACGTCGCGCTCCAGCAGCTGCGCAACGTCGCGACACTGCCGTGGATCAAGGGACTCGCCGTCATGCCCGACGTCCACTACGGCAAGGGCGCGACCGTCGGGTCCGTCATCGCGATGCAGGGGGCCGTGTGCCCCGCCGCCGTCGGGGTGGACATCGGGTGCGGGATGTCGGCCGTCAAGACCTCGCTGACCGCGAACGATCTGCCGGGGGATCTGTCCCGGCTGCGGTCGAAGGTCGAGCAGGCGATTCCGGTGGGGCGGGGAATGCATGACGATCCCGTCGATCCGGGGCAGTTCCATGGGCTTGCCACTGCTGGGTGGGACGGGTTCTGGGGGCGGTTCGAGGGGGTGGCGGATGCGGTGAAGTTCCGGGAGGAGCGGGCCGTCAAGCAGATGGGGACGCTAGGAGCCGGGAATCATTTTGTCGAAGTTTGCGTGGATATGTCCGATTCGGTTTGGTTGATGTTGCACTCCGGGTCCCGCAACATCGGCAAGGAACTTGCCGAGCACCACATCGGGATCGCGCAGAAGCTGCCGCACAACCAGGGGCTCGTCGACCGGGACCTCGCCGTCTTCATCGCCGAGACCCCGCAGATGGCCGCCTACCGCAACGACCTCTTCTGGGCGCAGGAGTACGCCAAGTACAACCGCACCCTGATGATGGCGCTGCTGAAGGACGTCGTCCGCAAGGAGTTCAAGAAGGCGAAGCCGACCTTCGAGCCGGAGATCTCCTGCCACCACAACTACGTGGCGGAGGAGCGGTACGACGGGATGGACCTGCTGGTGACCCGCAAGGGCGCGATCCGTGCGGGCTCCGGGGACTACGGGATTATCCCGGGGTCCATGGGTACGGGGTCCTACATCGTGAAGGGCCTCGGCAACCCCCTCGCCTTCAACTCCGCCTCCCACGGCGCCGGTCGGCGGATGAGCCGCAACGCCGCCAAGCGGCGGTTCTCCGTCGCCGACCTGGAGGAGCAGACGCGGGGCGTGGAGTGCCGCAAGGACTCCGGCGTCGTCGATGAGATCCCGGGAGCTTACAAGCCGATCGACCAGGTCATCGACCAGCAGCGGGATCTGGTGGAGGTCGTGGCGAAGCTGAAGCAGGTGGTGTGCGTCAAGGGATGACGTGTGCGGGGTCCCCGGCCGGTGCCGGGGACCCTGTTCAGCGTTCGATCGGACCGGCTGCTCTGCCTGTGCGTAGGCGCCACAGGCGGAGATTGCAGCTTTGAGTGGTCCTGCCCAGCACTTCCGCGGCGGTCGTTGGGCTATTGAGTTCCAGCAGGACGAGGTCCTCGTGTTCCGTCCAGCGGCGTGTTGTGTAGGCGGCCCTCATGCCTGCGGGACGTTCCCAGGCCGAGAGAGGTTCGGCGGAGGCGCGTTTGCGCTCCAGCGCGAGGCAGCCTGGGTAGTAGAGGTCGGCTGCCAGCTTCTGGGCGCTTTCTTTTGTGTAGAGGATGTTGTAGATGTCGTCGCGTGCGTTGCGTTTGAGGGTGCGTTCGGCTCCTGTCACGTCGCGTGCGTAGTCGCACAGGTGGGATGCGATGGCGGTGCTCGCTGTGGTGAGGGCGACGAAGGGGAAACCCTGGCTGGTGAAGCCGACCGAGCCGTCCGCGTCGATGAGGCCGCGTAGGTAGTCACGGGGCTCGTAGGGAGCGTTCGGCGGGGCTATCGTCTTGGACTTTCGGCCGTAGGGCAGACCGAGTTCGTTCAGCGTGGTTCTGGCCTCCAGGGAACAGAGGCTCCAGGTTGCCGAGGTGTGGACCTCGGCGAAGTTTGTGGAGCGGGTGCGTTCCCTGATGCTGCTGTTGTAAGGCGTCAACTTCTGGAAGCTGCGGAGCAGTTCGATGTCCTTGGCGCTGATCTCGACGTGCAGGCGTCCTTTCCGGCCTACCCCTTGGGCGAGGTGTCCGTCCGCCTGCAAGAAGCCGAACATGTACGCGTACTCGGGGACCGTGAGGTCCATGAACCGGTGGGTCGTAGGCTCGCGCTCAGTCATGGGGAAGCGTCAACTCCCGTGCTGGTCAGGCACTCTGTCGGGGTGTCATCCGGCGGAGTGCCGTCGATCTGGTGTCGTGGTGGCGAGCCTAGGAGGTTTGTTCTTGGATCGATCGGGTGATCGATGTAGTTCATCTGTTCGAGTTAGTGGTGGGTCGTTTCTTCGGGGAAATGCCCAAGGGGCTACTTCGCGTGGCGGACCGCGTAGATCATCACGAAGGCGATGATGTGGATGACGAAGAAGAAGTACGCCAGGTAGATCCAGACCTGGCGTTCGTTCTTGGTCTCCCGGGCGATGCGGCGGAGTTCGGCGGCGCGTTCGGGGGAGACTTCGGCCGGGTCGTCCGGGGCGGTGTCCGGCATCACAGGTCCCTGTGGATCTTTGTGTTGGATGCCTGGGCTCGGGGGCGGAGGATCAGGAGGTCGACGTTGACGTGGCTGGGGCGGGTGATGGTCCAGGTGATGGTGTCGGCGACGTCGTCCGCGGTGAGGGGGGCGGCTACGCCCTCGTAGACCTTTGCCGCTTTTTCCTTGTCGCCGTTGAAGCGGGTCAGGGCGAATTCGTCGGTCTTGACCATGCCGGGGGCGATCTCGATGACGCGGACCGGTTTGCCGACGATCTCCAGGCGGAGGGTTTCGGCGAGGACGTGGGCGCCGTGTTTCGCGGCGACGTAGCCGGCGCCGCCCTCGTACGTGCCGTGGCCGGCCGTCGAGGAGACGACGACCACCGTGCCGTCGCCGCTCGCCTCCAGCTTGGGCAGGAGGGCCTGGGTGAGGTTGAGGGTGCCGATGACGTTGGTCTCGTACATCGTGCGCCAGTCGGCGGGGTCGCCGGTCGCCACCGGGTCGCTGCCGAGGGCGCCGCCCGCGTTGTTGACGAGGACGCCGATCGTGTCGAAGGCGGTCGCGAACTCGTCCACCGCCGCGCGGTCGGTGACGTCCAGGGCGTACGCCGTCGCGGAGCCGCCCGCGTCGGTGATCTCCTTCGCCAGCGCCTCGATACGGTCCTCGCGGCGGGCGGTGAGCACCACGCGGTAGCCGGCCTCGGCCAGCTTGCGGGCGGTCGCGGCGCCGATGCCGCTGCTCGCGCCGGTGACTACGGCGATGCGGGACGCGGGGGAGGGCATGGACGGCTCCTGGGGTGGGCGGGCGTGGCTCTTCCAGGGTAGGCGGGGTGCTTCACCTGTTGGGCGGTGCCTGTCCTGTGGGGCTCGTGGGATACATCCCGTACGACCCGTACGACCTTCGGTGGACCGAGGAGTGATGGCATGCGCAGGGTTCTGACGGCAGTGGTGGCTGGGGTGGCGGGTCTGGTGCTCGGGGGTGGGGTCGCGGTGGCTGGTCCTCAGGGGGGAGGGGTAGTGGGGGAGTGGGGGGTGGCTCCCGAGGCCGACCTCTCGTACCACGGGGCCGCCGTCATGGACGGGGGACGGATGGAGGTGCGGGTCGCCCCGCGCAATCACGGGCCCTCCGGGGTGGCGGACTCCGCCGTACGGCTGCGGTGGTCCGTGCCGCTCGCGGCGGGGGTGCAGCGGCTGCCGGGCGGGTGTGTGCGGGTGGGGGCCGCGGAGGTGGTGTGCCGGACGGGGCCTCTGGCGGCGGACGCGGCGGGGGAGCGGATCGAGGTGGGCGTACGGCTGCGGGGGCGGCCCGAGGAGGTCGTCCTGGAGGTGGAGACGGCGTGGAGCGGGGGGACGGTGGACCGGAACCGGGGGAACGACCGGCAGCGGGTGCTGGTGCTGGAGACGGGGGACGTCTACTACTTCTGAGGGACGAGGACCGTTGAGGGGCGGGGCCGACGGGGTTCTACCGAGGGACGGGCTCCTTCTGGGGGGCCAGGGTCGCGTCGTAGCTCTCGCGGGCTACGTGGACCTCGTCCATGTGGGTCTCCGCCCAGTCCTTCACGGCCGTGAGGAGGTGGGCGAGGCTCTGGCCCAGGGGGGTCAGCTCGTAGTCGACCCGGACCGGGACCGCCGGGGTGATCTCGCGGGTGAGGATGCCGTCGCGTTCCAGGGCGCGCAGGGTCTGGGTGAGCATCTTGGGGCTGACGCCGGCCAGTTTGCGGGCGAGGTCGCTGTAGCGCAGGGAGCCGGGGGCGAGGGCGCAGACGACGAGGCTGACCCATTTGTCGCTGAGCCGGGCGAGGAGCTGGTTGGTGGCGCAGCCCTGGATGAAGGCGTCGTACTCGACGCGGGCCTGGGCGCGGCGCTGGGCCGCCGTCATGGTCGCCATGTCTCACCTTCCGGGGAGATACGCACTCGTAGGTAACTACTTCCCGCTGGATAGTAGCTCTTCCTAGGGTCGTGGCAGCGGTACGGGGGTCGTCCCCGACCGGCCCCAGGAATCAGGGAGTTGCTGTCATGCGTGCTGTTGTGGTCCGGGAGTTCGGTGGGCCCGAGGTCGTGGAGGTCGTCGAGACGGAGGTGCCCGAGCCGGGTGCGCGGGAGGTGCGGATCCGGGTGACCGCGGCCGCGCTGAACCCTGTCGACGCCGGTGTGCGCAGTGGCGTGTTCGGGGGCGCGGGGAAGCAGGTCGGGCTCGGCTGGGACGTCGCCGGGGTGGTGGACGCGGCGGGTGTCGCGAGCGCGTGGGCGCCGGGTGACCGGGTCGTGGCGCTCGACCATGGGATCGCCGAACCGCTGGGCGCGCAGGCGGAGTTCGTGGTCGTCCCCGTCGACGCGGTCGCGGTCGCGCCGGCCGGGGTCGACGATGTGCACGCGTCCACCCTGCCGTTGAACGCGCTGACCGCCCTCCAGGGCCTGGACGCGCTGGAGTTGAGGGCCGGGCAGTCGCTCCTGGTGACCGGGGCCGCGGGGGGTGTGGGGGCGTTCGCCGCTCAACTCGCCGCGCATCGGGGGGTGTCGGTGACGGGGCTGGCCCGGGAGCGGGACGCCGAGTACGTCCGGGGGCTCGGGGACGTGGAGTTCACCGGCTCCGTGGTGGGGGAGTACGACGCCGTGTTCGACGCGGCCGTGCTGGGCGGGACGGCGCTCGGGTGGGTGCGGGACGGGGGTGCCTACATGGGGGTGATACCTCAGGGGGAGCCCGCTTCCGTGCGGGGTGTGCGGACCGGTGCCGTGCAGGTTGTCGCGGACGGGGCGCAGTTGGCCGGGCTGGTGAAGCTGATGGAGGAGGGGGTGCTGACGACCCGGGTCGCGGGGACGTACGGCCTGGAGGAGGCGGGGGCCGCGCACGCGCGGTTCGGTGAGGGCGGGGTCGGGGGGCGGCTGGTGCTGGTCCCGTAGGGGGAGGGGCGTACGACTTCAGGTGAGGGCCTGGACGTACGCCTCCGGGGGTACCCCCAGGGTCCTGGTGAACGCGCGGATCAGGTGGGACTGGTCGGCGTAGCCGAGGTCGGCCGCGAGGGCGGGCCAGTCGGGGGCGGGGGCGTTCGCCGCCCGGTCGAGGGCCTCGTGGAGGCGGTAGCGGAGGATCGTCCACTTCGGGGTGACGCCGACGTGGGTGGCGAAGAGGCGCTGGAGGGAGCGCGCGGAGAGACCGGCGTCCGCCGCGACGTCCGAGACCCTGCGGAGGTCCCGGGACTCACGGATCCGCTCGACGAGGCGGGTGGCCAGGGGGATCTGGGGGTCGGGGGTGAGGGGGAGGGCGAGGAAGTGGGCGTCGAGGACGGCGGTCCGGGCCTCGTCGTCCGCGGGGGTGGTGAGGTCCAGGGCGGGGAGGAGGGCGGTGAGGTCGGGGAGGGCAGGGGGGAGGCTAGTGCGGGGGTCGGTGAGGGGCGCGGGGGAAGCTTTTCGGGACGGCTCCGGCGCCGCGCCCTGCACGATCACTTCGTCCGCTGCCTCCGGCGCAGCTCTGCGTGCTGCCTTCGACCTCGTTTCGTCCGCCGGAGCCTCCGGCGCCGCTCCGCGTCCCGCCTCCGTCAGCTCCACCACCCGCCCCGTCCACCACGTCGCCGGTACCCCCGGTGCGAGTGCCCTGATCGCCCCCGGGCGGAACTTCACCCCGCACACCCTCCCTCTCCCGGTGAGGGTCCTGGTGTACAACCCCCGGGGGATGCCGGTCAGCTCCGCGTACGGGGTGCCCCCGGCCTCGTCCCTGTCCTCGTCCCACTGGAAGGTGACATTGATCGCCGGGTGGGGGATCACTCTTGAGGTGTATGAGGTAGGCAGGTCCCAGTCGATCAGCCAGTAGCGCTCGATGTACGGGCGCAGTGGCGGCGCGGGGAGCCGGCGGCGGAAGCGGACGTGGGTCAGCAGGGCCGCCGGGTCGACGATGCCTCGGGTGTCCTGGGGGGCCGCCATACGGGGATCGTATGCCGGGGAATAGCGCTGGAGAGGGATGCGTTCCGGCGGTATAGTTCAACCGTCAACTACTTGGAGGGTGAGCGGGCATGCAGTTCGGGATCTTCACCGTCGGGGACGTCACGCCCGACCCGACGACCGGGCGGACGCCGACCGAGCGGGAGCGGATCAAGGCGATGGTCGCCATCGCTCTCAAGGCCGAGGAGGTCGGGCTCGACGTCTTCGCGACCGGGGAGCACCACAACCCGCCGTTCGTGCCGTCCTCGCCGACCACCATGCTCGGGTACGTCGCCGCGCGGACGCAGAAGCTGATCCTCTCCACCTCCACGACGCTGATCACCACGAACGACCCGGTGAAGATCGCCGAGGACTTCGCGATGCTCCAGCACCTCGCCGACGGCCGCGTCGACCTGATGATGGGCCGCGGGAACACCGGGCCGGTCTATCCGTGGTTCGGGCAGGACATCCGCGAGGGCATCAACCTCGCGATCGAGAACTACGCCCTGCTGCGCCGCCTGTGGCGCGAGGACGTCGTGAACTGGGAGGGCAAGTTCCGTACGGCGCTCCAGGGGTTCACCTCGACGCCGCGCCCGCTGGACGACGTACCGCCCTTCGTCTGGCACGGGTCGATCCGGTCGCCGGAGATCGCGGAGCAGGCCGCCTATTACGGGGACGGGTTCTTCCACAACAACATCTTCTGGCCGGCCGATCACACGAAGCGGATGATCGAGCTGTACCGGCAGAGGTTCGCGCATTACGGGCACGGGACGGCTGAGCAGGCGATCGTCGGGCTCGGCGGGCATGTGTTCATGCGGCGCAATTCGCAGGACGCGGTGCGGGAATTCCGGCCGTATTTCGATGTCGCCCCGGTCTACGGGCACGGGCCCTCGCTGGAGGACTTCTCCGCGCAGACCCCGCTGACCGTGGGGACGCCGGAGCAGGTCATCGAGAAGACGCTGAAGTTCCGGGAGTACGCCGGGGACTACCAGCGCCAGCTGTTCCTCGTCGACCACGCCGGGCTGCCGCTGAAGACGGTGCTCGAACAGCTCGACATGCTGGGCGAGGAGGTCGTACCGGTGCTGCGGAAGGAATTCGCCGTGGGGCGCGGGGCGAATGTCCCCGAGGCGCCCACCCACGGTTCTCTGCTGGCCGCGAAGAACGCCGAGAAGAATTCCGCGAAGAATGCCGAGGAGGTCGGGGCATGAAGGTCGTCGTCGTTTCCGCGGGGCTGAGTGTCCCCTCGTCCACACGGCTGCTCGGAGAACGCCTCTCCGTGGCCGTCGGGCGCGCGGTGCCCGGCGTCGAGGTGGAATTCGTCGAGCTGCGGGAACACGCCGTGGAGATCGCGCACGCGTTCGTGAACGGATTCCCGGCGACCGGACTGCGGGCCGCTTTCGACTCCGTCGTATCGGCCGACGCGCTGATCGCCGTCAGCCCTGTTTTCTCCGGGTCCTACAGCGGGCTGTTCAAGTCCTTCTTCGACCTCCTCGACAAGGACTCGCTGGCCGGTAAGCCGGTCCTGATCGCCGCGACCGGCGGTACGGCCCGCCACTCCCTCGTCCTCGACCACGCGCTGCGTCCCCTCTTCTCCTACCTGCGCGCCGTCGTCGTCCCCACCGGGGTCTACGCCGCGTCCGAGGACTGGGGCGCGGAGGGCCTGCCGGAGCGGATCGAGCGGGCGGCCGGCGAGCTGGGCTCCCTCCTGCGGGGTACCTCCGGAGTACGACCCCCGCAGCCGAGGGACGAGTTCGCCATCGACGTACCCTTCGCGGAACGGCTGGCCGCGCTCGGCGGGGAGTGACCGCGGCGCCGATTTCCGGGGCCGGTGGCCGAAGAGCACGGTTTTCCGGCGTGAATCCGCCCAACGGCCCCGAGAAGGCTCCGAGTCGGCCTCGGCGCCACCCTTGAGAGTTACCTCTCCGGTTGTCTCCGGGACGGTGAGAGGCAGGTAAAAAGGGTGATCGTCATGGCGGTGGTCACGGTGGGAGGGGGGTTCGGCTTGGCAGACTGGACGGGTGCCTCAGACCGTGCTGCTTGCCGAAGACGACCGAGCCATCCGCCATGCCCTGGAGCGGGCACTGACGCTGGAGGGGTATCAGGTCACGGCGGTGGCGGACGGTGTGGAAGCACTGGCGCACGCCCACAAGTCGCCGCCGGACGTCCTCGTGCTCGACGTGATGATGCCCGGCATCGACGGGCTCCAGGTGTGCCGGGTGCTGCGGGCCGAGGGCGACCGGACGCCGATCCTCATGCTCACCGCGCTCGTGGAGACCGCTGACCGGATCGCCGGTCTCGACGCCGGGGCCGACGACTACGTCGTCAAGCCGTTCGACGTCGAGGAGGTCTTCGCGCGGCTGCGCGCGCTGATGCGGCGCAGCGGTACGGCCACCGGGCCCGCCGCCGCCCCGGCCACCAGCGCCCCCGCGCCGAAGGAGCCGCTCGTGTCCGACCGGTACATCGAGGCCGCCGGCCTGCGGATGGACCCCCAGGCGCGGCGCGCGTGGCGGGGCGGCCGGGAACTCGAATTGACCCGGACCGAATTCGAGCTTCTCGAACTGCTGGTCCGCAATTCGGGGATCGTCCTCGACCACTCCACCATTTACGACCGTATCTGGGGATACGACTTCGGGCCCGGTTCGAAGAATCTCGCCGTCTATGTGGGATATCTGCGGCGGAAACTCGACGAGCCCGGCGCCCCGCAGCTGATTCACACCGTCCGAGGTGTGGGGTACGTCCTCAGGGAGGACTGAGTGGGCCGCCTGCGCCGGCTGCTGGCCCAGCGGCGCCAGGGGCTCGCCGCGCTCGGTACGACGTTCGCGGTGTCGTTCGCGGCGGTCACCGCGGTCGTCACGATGCTCGTCGGCATCCTGTCGTACAACGCCGCCGCGCGCCTCGTGCGGGTCGACCAGCAGTCCGTGTTCAGCGAGGTCGTCCAGGACCTGCGGGACGAGGTCCGGCAGCAGCGGATGACGCCGGAGGACTTCTCGTCGTCGGCGCCGGGGCATGACCTCGTGCGGCCCGCGCGGACGAACGTGCAGGTCCTCGGGGCCACCGGGGAGGTCGTCGACCCCGGCCAGCCGAAGCTGCCCGTCACCGACGCGGATCGCGTGATCGCGCGGGCCACGGTGTCCGGAACTCTCGCCGAGCACAAGGACGTCGACGTCGGCGACGACGTCTACCGGGTCGCCACCGTCTCCCTCGGGCGGGGCTGGGGCGCCGTACAGGTCGCCCAAGAGTTCAGCGGCACCGAGGACTTGCTGCGCAACCTCCAGCAACGCACCTTCCTCCTCATGGGAGTTGTCGTCACCGCCGCCGGGCTGTTCGGCTGGTGGCTGGCCCGCCGGATCACCCGGCGTCTCGTCGTCCTCACCATGGCCGCCGAGGACGTCGCCCGAACTCGTCGCCTCGGCATCCAGGTTCCCGTCACCGGGTACGACGAGGTCGGGCGGCTCGGCCGTGCCTTCGACCGCATGCTCGGGCGGCTCGCGCAGTCCGAGGAGGACCAGCGGCGGCTGGTCCAGGACGCCGGGCACGAGTTGCGTACGCCGCTGACCTCGCTGCGTACGAACATCTCCCTGTTGCGCCGCATAGACGAACTGCCCCTGTCCACACGGGAGGAGCTGGTCGCCGATCTCGGGCAGGAGGCCCGTGAGCTGACCGACCTCGTCAACGAGCTCGTCGACCTCGCGGCCGGGCAGTCCGACACCGAGCCGCCCCAGCGCGTCGATCTCGCCGACCTCGCCGAGGAGGTCGCCGGGGTCGTACGGCGGCGCAGTGGGCGCGAGATCGTCGTCCGGGTCAGTGGGGACACGACCACCGACGGGCGGCCGGGGTTGTTGCAGCGGGCGCTGTCCAATCTGGTCGAGAACGCGACCAAGTTCGACCGGGAGGGGAAGGGGCCGATCGAGATCAGCGTCACCGGGCCCGCGCGGCCCGGGACCGTCCGGGTCGAGGTGCTCGACCGGGGGCCCGGGATCGCGGAGGGCGACCTCATGCGGGTCTTCGACCGGTTCTACCGGGCCGCCGATGCGCGGTCCCTGCCGGGGTCGGGGCTGGGGCTGTCGATCGTGCGGGAGGTGGCGTTGTCGCATGGGGGGACGCCGTATGCGCATCGGCGGGCGGGTGGGGGGTCGGTGATCGGGTTTACGGTCGGGGGTGGGTGAGGGGGTGGGTGGTGGCGGTGGTTGGTGGGCTGGTGCGGGTTCGGTGGGGGCTGGGGTAGGGGGGTGTCGCTTGCCCGCGCTTGCGGGGTGCCGCTGCGCCCACCCGTGCCGCCCCATGGGGGTACCTCCCAGGCCCTTCGGGCACTGGGGGAGGCACGACTGCCCGCAGCTGGGGCAAGGAGGTGGCGTGGGTGCGGGGCGGTGGGGGTGCGGCGCGACTGCCCGCAGCTGGGGGAAGGAGGTGGGGTGGGTGCGGGGCGGTGGGGGAGGTGGGGATGGGTACGTTGAGGTTGGGGTGGCTGTTGGGGCTTCCTGGTATTTGGGAGGGGTTCTCGCTTGTATACCGAGGCGGAGGCCGCTGTGTTGGCGGCGGTCGATGAGGCGGCGTTGGTTCGGACGCTGATGGAACTCGTTGCTGTGCCGAGTGTGACGGGGAGTGCGGCTGAGGCGGAGATTCAGCAGGTGCTGGCGCGGAAGCTGGAGCGGCTGGGGGCGGGTGAGGTTGATCTGTGGGCCATGGATCTGGGGGAGTTGTATGCCGATCCGGGGTTTCCGGGGCTTGAGGTGGAGCGGGACGAGGCGTGGGGGCTGGTGGGGTATTACGGGGGTGATGGGGAGGCTGGGCTTGTGCTTCAGGGGCATGTCGATGTCGTACCTGCGGGGGATCCTGCCGCCTGGGACGGGGATCCCTTCGTGCCCCGGGTCCGGGGGGATCTCGTGTACGGGCGCGGGGCCTGTGACATGAAGGCCGGGATCGCCGCGCAGCTCGCTGTGTTGGGGGCGTTGCGGGATTCCGGGACGCGGCTGCGGGGGCGGCTCGGGGTGCACTTCGTTGTGGGGGAGGAGGACGGGGGGATCGGGGCGTTCGGGACGTTGAAGCGGGGGCATACCGGGGGTGCCTGCGTCATCTCCGAGCCGACCGGGGGGACCGTCGTCACCGCCAACGCCGGGGCGCTGACCTTTCGGCTTGCCGTCAACGGGCTGGCCGCGCACGCCAGTTCGCGGGAGCAGGGGGTGAGCGCGTTCGACGCGTTTCTGCCGGTGCACCGGGCGCTCGGGGAGCTGGAGGCCGAGCGCAATCGCGACGCCGATCCGCTGCTCGCCGAGTACCCGATTCCTTACTCCCTCTCCGTCGGCACCGTGCGCGCCGGGGACTGGTCCAGCAGCGTGCCCGATCTCCTTGTCGCCGAGGGGCGGTTGGGGGTGCGGCTCGGGGAGGACCCGGCGGCGGCGCGCGCGGTGTTCGAGGCACGGGTCGCCGAAGTCTGCGCCCGGGACGCGTGGTTGAAGGACCACCCTGTCGAAGTGACCTGGCCCGGAGGGCAGTTCGCC
The DNA here is from genome assembly GCF_048159485.1 of Streptomyces sp. 4F14. Taxonomy (NCBI): domain Bacteria; kingdom Bacillati; phylum Actinomycetota; class Actinomycetes; order Kitasatosporales; family Streptomycetaceae; genus Streptomyces; species Streptomyces sp. 4F14. Next base: position 121,782 of record NZ_JBLRVY010000027.1, on the reverse strand, counting down.
AGCGGGCGGCTCCCCGCCGGGCACCGGCTCCTGGACCTCGTACAGAGCGCCCACGCCGACGCGAACGGCGGTGCCGTACCCCGCGAGCGGGGCGCGACGTACGGCAGCGATCTCCGGCTCTACGCCGGTGCCGGGATCCCCACGCTCCAGTTCGGCCCCGGGGACATCGGCGTCGCGCACAGTGCGCGGGAGGCCGTGTCGGTGGCGGAGACGGTGGGGGTGGCAAGGGCGCTGGCGCTGGCCGTGGTGCGGGAGCTGGGGACGGTCTGAGGGACGGCACCCCGACGGTCTCAGGGACGGCACCCCGACGGTCTGAGGGACGGTGTTCCGTCCCTCGTACCGCGCCCTGTCCCTCGTACTACCCGTCTAGTACCTCCGAGCTACCCGCCCTCGTCTACCCCGCAGCCGTCGACCCCAGGGTCTGCGTGGTCGTACCCGTACCACCCGTACCCCCCGTGGTCGTCCCCGCCGTCGTCCCCTTGCTCTCCGTCATGAACGTCTTCCAGCCGCCCGCCGGGGCCTGGCCGACGTCCAGGGTGCGGAGTTTCTCCAGGACCTCGGGCTTCTGGACGTCCATCCAGTCGACGAACTGGCGGAAGGAGACCATCCGGACGTCCGCGCCCTTCTCCTTCTCCGCGGCGATGTGCTTGAAGGCGGCCTCGACGGAGTCCATGTAGATACCGCCGTTCCACTGCTCGAAGTGGTTGCCGATGAAGAAGGGGGCGCGGTTGGTGGTGTACGCGCGCTGGAAGCCCTCGATGTAGGCGCCGGCGGACTGCTTGCGCCAGCCCGGGTAGTTGTGGGCCGGGGCCTTCGTGGAGTTGAGGGACTGGTTGGCCATCATGTTGTAGTCCATCGAGAGGACCTCGAACTTACGGCCGGGGAAAGGTATCGCCTGGAGCGGCAGGTCCCAGATCCCCTTGCGCTTCTTCGGCCAGACCTGGCGCCCGCCCGGCGAGGACGCGTCGTAGCGCCAGCCCAGCTCACGGGCGGTGGGCAGCAGGTTGTCCTGGCCGAGGAGGCAGGGGGTGCGGGCGCCGACGAGCTCCTTCTCGTAGTCGAAGGGGAGCGAGGGCAGATCGGTCCACCCCGTGTTCGTCCGCCACTCCTTGACGAAAGCTTTCGCCTGCTCGATCTCCGTACGCCACTGCTTGGCCGTCCACCACTTCACCGAGCCGTGCGCCTCACCGCAGAAGTGGCCGTTGAAGTGGGTGCCTATCTCGTGCCCTTCGAGCCAGGCCCGGCGGACGTTCGTGAGGGTCGCCTTGACGTGGTCGTCGGTGAGGTAGCCGATGTCGGAGGCGCCGCGCCGGTTGTTCGGCGGCTCGTACAGCCGCTTCTTCGACTCCGGCAGCAGGTAGAGGCCGGAGAGGAAGAACGTCATGGACGCGCCGTGTTCCTTGGCGAGGTCCAGGAAGCGGGGGAAGAGGCCGTTGCCGACCTCGCCCGCGCCGTCCCAGGAGAAGATCACGAACTGCGGCGGCTCCTGGCCGGCCTCCAGCGGCACGGGTTTGGCCGGCTGGTGCGGCTGCTTGCCCGTGAACGACGTCGAGCCGTCCCCGATGGGCCGCGCCTGCGCGCTGGGGCTGGCGCTGCCCTTGGGGGAGCCGCTCGCGGAGGGACCGCCGTCCCCGGAGTCGGAGCCGGAGGAGGTGCCGCAGCCGGTCAGTCCCGCGGCTGCGGCGGCGCCCGCACCGAGTCCGAGTGCTCCCCGTCGGGTGAGAGTGCGCATGGAGCTTCCCGTTCGTCACGTTTATCTCTGGTGGGTCACTCATTCAGAGGACGTATCGAACGACGAGGTTCCCCGACTAGTTCCGGGTTTGGTAACAGGAGCAACCTTTTTCAGCCGCCGCCACAGGACGCGACAGGCGTTACGGCGAGATCCTTACGCGCCGAACGCCTTGTCCTTGCCCTTCACCGGCTTCGCACCCGCACGCAGATGCGCCGGCACCAGGTCGATCGCGGGCTCCGAGTACCCGACGGAGACGATGCGGTCCCCCTCGTACGTGAAGGTCGTCAGCGAGGCCAGCGTGCACTGCCGCTTGCGCGGGTCGTGCCACAGGCGGCGGCGCTCGACGTACGAACGCACGATCCAGATCGGCAGCTGGTGGCTGACCAGCACCGCCTCGTGGCCGCGCGCCTGGTCGCGGGCGGCGTCCAGGGCGCCCTTCATCCGGACGACCTGGTCGATGTATGGCTCGCCCCAGGACGGCTTGAACGGATTCACGAGATGCGGCCAGTTGGCCGGTTTCCGCAGGGCGCCGTCGCCGACGCCGAACGTCTTGCCCTGGAAGAAGTTGCCCGCCTCGATCAGTCGCGAGTCGCTCGCGAGGTCCAGGCCGTGCGCCTTCGCGATCGGGGTCGCGGTCTCCTGCGCCCGCTCCAGCGGGGAGGCGACGACGTACCTGACGTCCCGGGACGCGAGGTGCTCCGCGACCCGGTCGGCCATCTGCCGGCCCAGCTCGGAGAGGTGGTACCCGGGCAGCCGTCCGTACAGGATGCCGTCCGGGTTGTGCACCTCGCCGTGTCGCATCAGGTGTACGACGGTGAGTTCCTTGGCTGTGCTCATGCTGCCGTGGCCTCCGCGGCTGCTCTGGCCGCCGCCGGGAGGGCGTCGGCGATCATCTGTACGGCGCGCTCGTCATGCGCCGTGGACACGAACCACGACTCGAACGACGACGGCGGCAGGTAGACGCCGTTCGCCAGGAGGGAGTGGAAGAACGCGGTGAAGCGGTACGACTCCTGCGCCTTCGCGTCGTCGTAGTCGCGCACCGGGCGGTCGGTGAAGAACACCGAGAACATGTTGGAGGCGCTCTGCACGGTGTGCGCGACGCCCTCCTTGGTCAGGGCCTGCGAGACCAGCGCCTGGATCTGCTCCGACACGGCGCCGAGCCTGACGTACGCGGCATCGTCGAGCAGCCGCAGCTGCGCGAGGCCCGCGGCCGTCGCGACCGGGTTCCCGGAGAGGGTGCCCGCCTGGTAGACCGGGCCCGCGGGGGCCAGGTGCGCCATGACGTCCGCGCGGCCGCCGAACGCCGCCGCCGGGAAGCCGCCGCCCATCACCTTCCCGAAGGTCATGAGGTCCGGTACGACGCCGTCGACCCCGAACCAGCCCGCCCGGCTCGTCCGGAAGCCCGTCATCACCTCGTCCGAGATGTACAGCGCGCCGTTCGCCGAACACAGGTCCTTCAGGCCCTGGTTGAAGCCCGGCAGCGGAGGTACGACGCCCATGTTGCCCGGCGACGCCTCCGTGATCACGCACGCGATCTCGCCCGCGTGCAGGCGGAACGCCTCGCGTACGGCGTCGAGGTCGTTGTACGGCAGGACGATCGTGTCGCCCGCCTGGGCGCCGGTGACGCCGGGGGTGTCCGGGAGCGCGAACGTCGCGACGCCCGAGCCCGCCGCCGCGAGCAGCGCGTCCACGTGGCCGTGGTAGCAGCCCGCGAACTTCACGACCTTCGCGCGGCGGGTGAAGCCGCGGGCCAGGCGGATCGCGGACATCGTCGCCTCGGTGCCGCTGGAGACCAGGCGGACCTGCTCCAGAGGGGCGATGCGGGCCACCATCTCCTCCGCGAGGGCGACCTCTCCCTCGCCGGGGGTGCCGAAGGAGGTGCCCCTGCCCACGGCGTCCTGTACGGCCGCGATGACCTCCGGGTGCGAGTGGCCCAGGATCATCGGGCCCCAGGAGCAGACCAGGTCCACGTACGTGCGGCCGTCCGCGTCCGTCAGGTAGGGGCCGGTGCCGGAGACCATGAAGCGGGGGGTGCCGCCGACGGCCTTGAAGGCGCGGACCGGGGAGTTCACGCCGCCCGGGGTGACGGCGGAGGCGCGGTCGAACAGGGCCTGGGAGGCGGGGGCGTCGTAGGGGTAGGGCTGTTCGGTCATGGCCTGGGGGGTCTCCGGCTCGGGGGTGGGCGGGGTGGGACCTCCTCAGGGTAGGCCAGGGGGTTCGGGAACTCGGGGCGGGCGTCGGGGGTTGTGCTGGCGGGGAGGGGGTGCCGTCGCCGTATCTCCGCGCAGTGTTCGGGATCTGAGAAACTGGGATCTGATACATACAGCTCACACGGGCCGTACTGAACGGGGACCGGGACGCTCCCGCGGACACGATGTTTCACCGCACGTTTCGGCGGGCGGCCGTGGGGGAGGTCACTGACACGATGATCGGGTTGCGCGGGCGGTACCGCGCGTCCTAGAAAAGCAGTCGGGTGGAGATATGCATCGCGGTGGCGGACTGGGCGAGGGGACCGATGACCTGGGTCCTCGTCGTGCCCGGCGGGGAAGGCACCGGCGCGACGCGGAGGAAACAGACGAAGCACAGCAGACATTTCAGGCACAGAGCGAGTCCGGTGAGATCGGTCGGCTGATCGGCCCCCGGACCGACCGCCTCACGGCGGGGAGCGGGAACGGTGGTCGGGTGGGCGTGACGTACAAGTACTTCGGTGCCCCCGACGGCGCTACGGCCGCCCGCGTCCCCATCTCCATGCGGCCCGAGGAACTCGGCGGCGACGAGTTGGGCATGAACGGCATGTTCACGAAGATCAAGCCGGAGACGATGGCGGCGATGGTCCTCACGGGCATCGAGGGCGTCCCCCTCCACAAGGTCCCGCCGCTCGAACTCGTCGTCCTCCACCCCGACTACGCGGTCGTCAAGCTGCCGATGACCGTCGTCGATCCCCTCCGGGACATAGGCGAGGAGGCGGTCGGGGCGGCGGCCTTCATCTGGTCGACGGTTCCTGATCGTGGGGGGCCTCGGGATGCGTTCAATGTGTACCAACTGCTGCATGAGTGGCAGGATTTCAGCCACCGCCTTCATGAGGCGGGGCATCAGCCGTACTGCCTGGTGTGGCCCTGAGGCGGAGGCGAGGAGCCGGATGGCGACGACGTGGTAGACGTACGCCGTCAGTGACACCGAGCCGGATGCGGGCCGCGCGAGGAAACGCCCCCGCGCGCTGTGGGAGCGGGTGCCCGCGCGGGTCGTCGACCTCGTCCTGGTGGCGGCGGCCGTGGACGTACGGCTGAATCTGTGGGACGGCACGCGCCTCGGGTATCGCGCTGGCCGCGCTCGGGTGTGTCGCGTTGGCCTTCCGGCGTCGGTTTCCGCTCGCTGTGTTCCTGCTCACCCTGACCGCCGCCGCACCGGTCGTCATCGCACAACTCCTCCGGACGCACCGGGACTTGGCGCGGCGGCTCGTCGAGATCGAGGAGGTCGCCCGCACGATCCGTTCGCCGAGTGTGGCCACGTTCGACGAACTGCGCACCATGGTCACGCTGTTGCGTGCCTCCGGAGGCCACGCGACCGAGCCGACGCCTCAGCCCACCCTGGCCGACCTGCGTGAACTGGTGGAATCGAGCGGCACTCACGTGGAGCTGTCGGGTGAGCTGCCGCCCGCCGTGGGCACACCGGCCCAACGGGCCCTCTGCCGTACGGTCCAGGAGGCGTTGACCAACGTCCGGGAGCACGCCCCCGGCTGCGGATCCCCCTGAGCGCGGACTGACACCGCTGCGGTCTCGCCGGAGGCCGGCCAGGGCGGTACCCGCCGGTCGGCGGGGGTGTTACCGAAGCCTGCCGGATGGTCCGCGGCCGACGTACACGCCAGGTTCCTCGTATGACAAAGTCGCAGCCGTTGCCGGAGACGTCAGCCCCGCGGGAGCACTCGCCTCCCGCGCCCCGCACCTCCCCCGAGCCCGCCGCGCCGGCCTCGCCCGGTCCCTCGGCGGGACGCCTCGTCGGGGTGGACCTGGCCCGCGCGCTGGCGGTGTTCGGCATGTACGTCGTGCACATCGGCCCCCCGCTGTCGGCCACGGACGGCGTCGCCAGTTGGGTCCGGTACCTGGCGGACGGCCATTCATCGGTCCTGTTCGCCACCCTGGCCGGGTTCTCGCTGATGCTGCTCGCCGGCCGTCGCCGGCCCAGGACCGGCCTGGCCGGCCGGCAGGCGAAGGCCCGCATCGCGATCCGCGCCGTGATCCTGCTGGCGCTGGGCACCGTGATGGCGATGGAGTACGGGGGTGTGATCATCCTCGGCTTCTACGGCGTCTACTTCCTCCTGGCCCTGCCCCTGGTGCGCCTGTCGGCCCGGACCCTCGCGATGATCGCGGCCGGGTCCGCCCTCGTCGCACCGCAACTGCTGTTCGCCCTGAACTCGCTGTTGAGCGCGTCGGTCCAGCAGAGCGTCAACGCCTACGACCCGCTCCACCGCCTCAGCGGCGTCGGAGTGCTCGATCTGCTGCTCACCGGCTTCTACCCGACGATCACCTGGATGTCGTTCGTGATCGCCGGTATGGCGCTGGCCCGCCTCGACCTGTCCTGCGGCACCGTCCGGCGGCGCCTGGCCGGGTTCGGCGCCGCGCTCACCGTGGCCGCCTACGGCATGTCCCTGCTGCTGGCAGGCAAGGGCGCGTTGAACAGCCTCGCGGAAGGCGGGTCGTCGTCCGGCGGCGGATCGTTCCCCGAGCTGTCGGCGTCGTCGCTCCTGCTCGCCGGGCCGCACAGCGGCACCACGTTCGACATCGTCGGCAGCGTCGGAGTCGCGATCCTGGTGATCGTGGGCGCGACCGCGGCGATGGACCGCCTGCCGCGACTGCGCCGCCTGGCCGGACCGGTCATCGCCGTGGGCACCATGTCCCTGACCGCCTACGTCGGCCACTTCGTCGCACAGTCGGTGCTGTCCACGCCCGCCGGGACCGGCGCCCAGCAGTCCTGGACGCCGCTGCTCCTGTACGTCCTGGGGGCGATCGTGTTCGCCGCGGTCTGGTCCCGCTTCTTCCGGCGAGGCCCTCTGGAGTACCTGCTCAACCTGACCACCAAGCCGGCTAAGTACATCCGGTGAGATCCGGGCAGCTCCGCCCCCCCCCCCCCGAAAACCCCGTCTGAAATGCGGGTTTTCGGGTGGGAGGGGGGTGTGCAAGATCCTCAGAACGGGCATGCGAAACTTTTCACATGAGTGCCGCCAGCCGTGTGTTCCGGCGTTCGAACAGCGCCTTCGAGAAGAGGTCCCCTTCGCGTCGGGCCGTCCTGATGACGGTGGGCGGTGCCGTGGGGGTGCTGGTGCTGTCCGCTTGTTCGTCGGGGGGGACGTCCGGCGGGGGCGGGGACACGCACTTCGTGATGGGGACCGACGGGATCGCCCGGGTGAAGGCGGGGGAGCGGGATGCCGCTCCTGAGCTGTCGGGGAAGAGCGTCGCGGGGCCGCAGCTCGACGTCGCCTCGTACAAGGGCAAGGTCGTCGTACTGAACGTGTGGGGGTCCTGGTGTTCGCCCTGCCGGGCCGAGGCGCCGGGGTTCCAGAAGGTGTCGGAGAGCCTCAAGAGCAAGGGCGTGCAGTTCGTCGGGATCAACACCCGGGACACGAACAACGACAACGCGCTCGCCTTCGAGAAGCAGATGGGGGTGACGTACCCGAGTCTGTCCGATCCGACGGGCAAGCTGCTGCTGCGGTTCAAGAAGGGGACGCTGAACCTCCAGACGATCCCGTCCACGCTCGTCATCGACCGTGAGGGCAGGATCGCCGCGCGGTCGCTGTCGCCGCTGAGCGAGGAGCGGCTGCGGGAGATGATCGACCCGGTGCTCGCGGAGAAGGCGTGAACCCCCTCGCCGTGGACTCCCTCGCCGCGCATCCCCTCGCCGTGCACACGATCGCCGTCGGCGAGATGAACGGGACCGTCCTCAACGGCGCCCTGATACTCGCGCTGCCGATCGCCCTGCTCGGCGGCCTCGTCTCCTTCTTCTCGCCGTGCGTGCTGCCCCTCGTACCCGGCTATCTGTCGTACGTCACGGGGATCAGCGGTACGGATCTCGCCGAGGCGCGGCGGGGGCGGATGGTCGCCGGGGCCTCGCTGTTCGTGCTCGGGTTCACGGTCGTCTTCGTGTCCAGCGGCGCGCTGTTCGGGTACTTCGGGGACACGCTCCAGGCCAACCGGGACGTCCTGTCGAAGGTGCTGGGCGTGCTCATGGTCCTCATGGGCGTGTTCTTCATGGGGCTCATGCCGTGGATGACGGCGCGGGAGTTCCGTATCCACCGGCGGCCGGTGACCGGGCTGGTCGGGGCGCCGCTGCTGGGGGCGCTGTTCGGGATCGGGTGGACGCCGTGCATCGGGCCGACGCTCGCGTCGGTGCTCGCGCTGTCCTCGCAGCAGTCCAGTGCCGGGCGCGGGGCGGTCCTGACCGTCGCCTACTGTCTGGGTCTGGGCGTACCGTTCGTGCTCGCGGCGGTCGCCTTCCGCAAGGCGCTGGGGGCGTTCTCCTGGGTCAAGCGGCACTACGTCTGGGTGATGCGGATCGGCGGCACGATGATGATCGTGACCGGTCTGCTGCTGCTGACCGGTATCTGGGACGGCATGGTGCAGGACATGCAGTCCTGGTCCAACGGCTTCGTTGTAGGGATCTGATCCATGAGCAAGACCAGTCCGACGCCGACGGACGAGGCTTCGCCGGACGGCGTTTCGGCCGAGGCTCGGGAAGACGCGAGCACCAAGCTCTCGACCGCCCCCGAGGAGACCCTCAACGTCCCCGCGCTCGGCGTCATCGGCTGGGCCCGCTGGTTCTGGCGTCAGCTCACCTCGATGCGGGTCGCGCTGCTGCTGCTCCTGCTGCTGGCGCTCGCCGCGATCCCCGGTTCGCTGATCCCGCAGACCGGCAGCGACGCGACGAAGGTCGCCGACTTCCGCAAGGCCCACACCACGCTCGCGCCGATCTACGACAAGGTCGGCCTCTTCCACGTCTACAGCTCGGTGTGGTTCTCGGCGATCTACATCCTGCTGTTCGTCTCCCTGATCGGCTGCATCGTCCCGCGCACCTGGCAGTTCGTGGGCCAGCTGCGCTCCCGTCCGCCGGGGGCACCCAAAAGGCTGACGAGACTTCCGGCGTACACCTCGTGGCGTACTACGGCCAGCCCTGAAGAGGTACGGGAGACCGCGCTCGCCCTGCTGAAGAAGCGGCGGTTCCGCGCGCACGTCGTCGGGGACGCGGTCGCCGCCGAGAAGGGGTACTTCCGGGAGGTCGGCAACCTCGCCTTCCACATCGCGCTGATCGTCCTGCTGGTCGCGTTCGCGTGGGGGCAGCTCTTCAAGTCGGAGGGCAACAAGCTGATCGTCGAGGGCGACGGCTTCTCCAACGTGCTCCCTCAGTACGACGACTTCAAGTCCGGGAACCTCTTCGACACCGGCGAGGACCTGGTCCCGTTCAGCTTCGACCTCAAGAAGTTCACGGGTACGTACGAGCTGACCGGCCCCAACCGTGGTACCCCCCGTACCTACGAGGCAGCCCTCACGTACAGCGAGGGCGCCTACGGCAAGGACAAGCAGACCGTCGTCAAGGTCAACCACCCGCTGGAGATCGGCGACGCGAAGGTCTACCTCACCGCCCACGGGTACGCCCCCCTCATCACCGTCCGCGACGGCAAGGGCAAGGTCGTCTACCGCGACGCGGTCCCGCTGCTGCCGCTCGACAACAACGTCACCTCGTCCGGGGTCGTCAAGGTCATGGACGGCTACCAGGACGCGAAGGGCAAGCGGGAGCAGCTCGGCTTCCAGCTCTTCTTCCTGCCGACGTACAGCAAGGGCAACGAGGTCGCGTCGACGTTCCCCGCGCTGATCAACCCGATCATGAACGTCGTCGGCTACCACGGTGACCTCGGCGTCGACTCCGGGATCCCGCAGAGCGTGTACCAGCTCGACAAGTCCCACCTGAAGGAGTTCAAGGACGCGAAGGGCGCGCAGCTCCGGGACAACCTGACGCCGGGCGAGACCATGACGCTGCCGAACGGCGCCGGGACCCTCACCTACGAGGGGACCAAGGAGTGGGCGAACTTCCAGGTCGTCCAGGATCCGGGGGGCGGCTGGGCGCTGGCCGGGGCGATCGCCGCGATCTTCGGCCTCGCCGCCTCGCTGTTCGTCCAGCGGCGCCGGGTGTGGGTGCGGGCCGTCGCCGGGCCCGACGGGGTGACGCTCGTCGAGATGGCGGGGCTCGGGCGCAGCGAGTCGGCGAAGGTGCCGGAGGAGCTGGGGGCGCTGGCGGACGGGGTGTACGCGCGGGCGCCGGGGGTGGCGGAGGCGGAGGCTGACGCCGGGGCCGGGGCTGACGCCTCAACCTCAAGTACGTCGGCCTCAGGTACCCCCACCTCAAGTGCTACCGGTACTACTCCCACCGCCTCAGACACCGACTCCCCCTCAGGTACTACCCCCGACGTATCCCCTACCCCCCAAGCTGCCCCTTCCGAAGGGTCTGAGAAGTGACTCTCGCCGCCGCGACCAACGAACACCTCGCCAACATCAGCAACACGCTGATCTACTCCTCGATGGCCGTCTACACCCTCGCGTTCTTCGCGTACATCGCCGAGTGGCTCTTCGGCAGCCGCAGCAAGGTGGGCCGCACGGCCGCCGCGCTGACCCCGGCCGCCGCTGCCGCCGCGAAGAAGGCGCCGGCCGTCACGGTCAAGAAGGCCGGCGGGACCGCCGTACTGGAGCGGCCGGAGGTCGTCGTCCGCTCCGCCTCCGGCGCGCGCGACGTGCCGGACGGGCCCGGGGCGCACGGCGGGGACGAGCAGGGGGATCTCTACGGCCGGATCGCGATCTCCCTCACGGTCCTCGCGTTCCTCGTCGAGCTGAGCGGGGTCATCACCCGCGCGGCGTCGGTGGAGCGGGCGCCGTGGGGCAACATGTACGAGTTCAACATCACGTTCTCGACCGTCGCGGTCGGCGTGTACCTCACGCTGCTGGCGCTGCGCAAGAACGTCCGCTGGCTCGGCCTGTTCCTCATCACCACGGTCCTGCTGGACCTGGGACTCGCGGTCACCGTCCTGTACACGGCCAGCGACCAGCTCGTCCCCGCGCTGCACTCGTACTGGCTGTACATCCACGTCTCGACGGCGATCCTGTGCGGCGCGGTCTTCTACGTCGGCGCGGTCGCCACGATCCTGTACCTCTTCAAGGACAGCTACGAGAACAAGCTCGCGAGCGGCGGTACGCCGGGCAAGTTCGCGAACTCGGTGCTGGACCGGCTCCCCGCGTCCGCGTCCCTCGACAAGTTCGCGTACCGCGTGAACGCGGCCGTCTTCCCCCTGTGGACGTTCACGATCATCGCCGGCGCGATCTGGGCGGGCGACGCGTGGGGCCGCTACTGGGGCTGGGACCCCAAGGAGACCTGGTCCTTCATCACCTGGGTCGGCTACGCCTGCTACCTGCACGCCCGCGCCACCGCCGGCTGGAAGGGCCGCAAGGCCGCCTACCTCGCGCTGCTCGCCTTCGGCTGCTGGCTGTTCAACTACTACGGCGTCAACATCTTCGTGAGCGGCAAGCACTCGTACGCGGGGGTGTGACCCCACCCGTCCGGCACCGGGCCGGTTCCTGTGACCCAGGTCACGGGAACCGGCCTTTGCCGTACGACAGGTGAAGAGTGTGGACACGAATCTGCGAAGACGCATCCGCGCCGGGGACCACGACGCGTTCGGCGACCTCTTCGACGCCTGCGCGCGGTCCGTCTACAACCACGCCTTCCGCCTGACCGGTGACTGGGCCGGCGCCGAGGACATCGTCTCGCTCACCTTCCTGGAGGCGTGGCGGCTGCGGGAGTCCCTCGACGCGGAGGGGGGTTCCCTGCGGCCGTGGCTGCTGGGCATCGCGACGAACGTGACCCGCAACACCCGCAGGGCCGTACGCCGCCACGCCGCCGCGCTGTCCCGGCTGCCACGCGGCGAACCCGTACGGGACTTCGCCGACGAGATCGCGGGCCGCATCGACGACGCCGCACAACTCGCCCTCGTCCAGGAGGCGTTACGGCGGCTGCGGCGGCCCGAGCGGGAGGTGCTGGCGCTGTGCGTCTGGTCCGGCCTCGACTACGCGACGGCGGCCGAGGCGCTCGGCGTACCCGTCGGGACGGTCCGCTCCCGTCTCTCGCGGGCCCGGAAGAAACTCGCGAAATATATGGAACTCCCGCACACCGCACGACAGATGAAAGGTGACCGCGCACCCGCGGTCGGCCCCCTGAGGGAGGGAAACCGATGACACAGCTTCCCGAGAAAGACCTTCCGCCGGGCCGTCACCTCCTCCTCAAGGAGCATCTGATGACCGAGATCCGCCAGGAGCCGGCGCCGTCCCCGTCCCGGAAGTGGCTGCGGCCCGTGCTGGTGGCCGGAGCCGTCGCCACGGTCGCCGCCGTCACCGTCACGCTGCTGCCGGCGCAGGACGAGCCGTTCGTCCCGCCCGTCGCGAACGCGTCGCCCGCTGTCGTCCAGCTCCTGGAGGACGCCGCGCTCGCCGCCGAGCACAGCGAACTCCGGGTCGATGGCGACCAGTTCACGTACGTCAGAAGCAAGAGCGCGTACGAGATCACCTCGCGCGGCTGCACGCGGGTGACCGCGGGCCCCCTCCAGACCAGGGAGTTGTGGAAGTCCGTCGACGGAGGGACCGAAGGGCTCCTGATCGACACGGAGTTGGGCCGCCTGCCCATCGAGGCCGACCCCGACCCGGAGCCGACCGACCAGAACTACGGCAACCTGAAGAAGCTGCCCACCGACCCCGACAAGATGCTGGCCTGGCTCTACAAGCACAAGGAGGGCGAGGGCCGTTCGGATGACGACCTCGCCTTCGACCTGGCCACCCAGCTCCTCATCGAGTCCGTGATGCCCCCGAAGACCTCCGCCGCGCTCTACCGCGCCATCGCGAAGATCCCTGGCGTCGTCCTGGTGAAGGACGCGGTCGACGCCGTCGGACGCCACGGCACCGCTGTCGGTTTCCCCGACGGGGGCGACACCGGCCGACAGGAACTGATCTTCGACCCGAAGACCTGGAAGCTGCTCGGCCGACGCATCGTCCTCCTCAAGGACATCAAGACCGACTCCGACATCGGCTGCCACGGCGTCCTCAAGGCCGGGTCCGTGGAAGGCACCAGCGCGATCCTGCAACGCGCGATCGTCGACAAGGCCGGCCAACGCCCGTAGCACCCCCCTACGACGGCGGCAGGCATTCCCTGGCCGGAGGCTTCCCCTCCGGCCAGGCGATCCGCACGAACCGGTTGCCGCCCGTCGCGGTGAGCTCCACGATCGGTACGGCCTTGTCGTACGGGTTCCCGTGCGCGTCCAGGCAGATCCACCCGCTGGCGCCGCTCACCCGCAACGAGCCCTTCACCTGCGGCCATTGGAGCCCTACATCGGCGAGGGGCGGGACCGTCCCGCCCTCCGGCGTGGCCTCGCGGATGCCCTTCACCGCGAGGGTCATCGCGTCGTACCCGATGATCAACTGCCCGTCGTCGAGGGCGACTTCGCCGATCGGGCCGACGGGGGCGCGGGACGCGCGGGCGATGAGGCCGGTGAGGGTCTGCATGTCGGCGGCCGAACCACCCGGCATCCCCGGGGGAGCCGAGGTCCAGGCGTCGGGGTGGGCGAGCGCCGAGTAGCGGACGGAGAGGTTGCGGGTGAGGGCCGTGCGGTCGAGGCCCTTGTCGCCCTCCAGGTAGGAGCCCTCGTCGCCGGTGAGGACCGTGAACCTGCGGTCCTGGCACCCCCGTCCCCCCAACGCGTTGATGAACTGCCGGAGTTGGATGTGCCGCCCGGCGAACAGGATCGTGTCCGTGCCGGGCGTCGTGTCGCAGACGAGGTGGGTGATCTGCCGGAAGGTGTTCGCGGTGGTGCCCTCCTGGCTGCGGTCGGCGGGCGGCGTGAACGGCTGGGGCTCGTAGGGGGAGCCCTTGATGAGCGCGGCGAACGAGTTCTGGAGGGTGCGGGTGTAGGGGTCGCCGGGCTTGTCGTAGACGAGGATCGCCTTGCCCGCGCCGACCTTCGCGAACGAGGCGAGCGCGCGGGCCTCGTCCGTGTTGGTCGGCGACACCCGCGCGAGCCCGGGGAACGGGTCGCGCCCGTCCTGCCCGTTGGCGAGGTCGTCGGCGGTGATGGACGCGCCGACGACGGGGATGCCGCGCCGGGTCAGCTCGGCGACGGCGGCCTTGTTGGCCTCGGTGCTCGTGCCGACGCCGGCGACGGCCCGCAGCCGGTCCGCGGACCTGGTCATCGCGTCGAGCCGGTCCACCATGGACTCCCAGTGCGCGCTGGTGGCCCCGGGGTTGGCGAGGACCAGCCGGATCGCCGGAGTCTGCCCGTTGGCCGCGTGGTTGGCCTGCCACTGCGCCAAGTAGGCGCCCTGCAACTCGTGTTGGACGTCCCGCAGGGTGGAGGGCGCGGTCGCGGTGTACGGCAGCATCAGCGCGACGGTGACGTACGAGCCCTCCTTGAGGCTCGCGTTCTCGGCCGCGATAGCCCGTACGGCGTCCCGGAGTTCGGGTTTCCCGAAGTCATAGGAGGACGCCGTCACCCCGACGCACTCCGCGCTGCCCTCGGGCCGGGAGATACCCGGCGCGCAGGAGCGGTCCTCGGCGAGCAGCATCCGGGTGCCGATGACGATCCCGGTCACGAGCGCGGCCGAGACGACGATCGCGACGTACCGGTAGAGCCGGATCTCCCAGACCTCGCGCAGCCACCGCAGCATCAGACGTCCCCCTCGCCTTCGGCCTCGTCGTCGTCCTCGTCCGGGAGGCTCAACGGCCGCCCGGCCAGCGCGTCCCGGTGCCAGGCCCGGGAGGTCGCGAAGAGCAGCGCGCCCCCGGCGGGGCGCAGGTCGGAGAGCTGTTCCAGCTCGAACCTGAGCCGGTCGCAGACGCGCGGGTCGGGCAGCGCGAGCGGGTCGCTCACCTGCCACACGGCGTGCAGCAGCCGCCGCACCCGCAGGTGCAACGCGGCGTTCTCCGACGGGAGTTGACCGGCCGTGTCCCGGTGGCCCAGCGCGATCGCCGCGCGCCGGTCCTCGGGGCCGAAGCAGGGCGCCGAGGCCACGAACCGCAGGGTGTCCAGCCAGGTTCGGACCGGCAACACGGGGAAACTGTCCCGGAGTTCGGCGACCGCGTCGGCCGTGTCGCCGAGGGCGAGCTCGTGGTGGAGCCGGTAGACGGCGGGGCCGGTGGCGTAGTGCCGGATCAACACCTCGTGCACGTCACGCCACTTGGTGAGCTGATGCAGCCGGAGCAGCAGCAGGGTGCGCACGAAGCGGTCGCCGACGAAGTGGCCCGGCTCCTGCGCGACGCCCTCCGCGAGAAGCCGTGCGCGCAGGGTCCGGACGCCGGACGAGCCGAAGTCGTCCGGGAGTTGGGCGGCGCCCAGCGCCACCGCCGAGTCGTGGTCGTGGGCGGCGGCGAGGACCGTCAGCTCGTCGAGGCGGTCGGCGGGGACGAGGCGGCGCAGGAGTTCGCCGTACGCGGGGAGGGGGTCCTCGTCGTCCAGGTGGACGGGCTCGGTGAGGAGGTGGGTCAACGAGTCGGCGTGGTCCGGGTGTTGCCGGGCAGCGGTGGCCGTGAGGACGATGCCGAGGGGGTTGCCGCCGGTCAGGCGGTGGACGGCGTGGGGGAGTTGGGGCGGGTAGGCGAAGTCGTCGCAGATCGCGCCGGTGATGTGGAGGGTGTCGTCGGGGGAGAGCGGGGGGAGGGGGACGGCGAGCGCCCCCACGGACGCCGACGGCAGCCCCGCCGACCCCGACACCCTTGCCATTTCGGCCAGTTCACGCCGTACCGCCCCCGACGGGACCCCTTTGCCGCGCACGGTCGCGACGAACACCGCCGGATCGGCGATGCCCTCCGCGCGGTCCCGCAGCACCGCGTCCAGCACTCCGGGCCCCGGCACGCCGCCCGCGTTGTCGAGCAGCACCACCGGCCGCCCGATCCGCGTCAGATGCGAGCCGATGCCGCTGTATCCCTCGGTGAGATCCGCCAACAGGGCCCGCACCAGCCACCGTTCGGCGTGTTCCCGCGAGGTGCCGCGCGCCCGGAAGTTCCCGGACAGGAGGAGCAGGCCGCGCCGGGCGTTGCCGCCCGCGTTCGGGTACGCCCGGTACCAGGCCGCCGGGCGCTGGTCCTTGCGGGAGGTCACCCCCTCCGACAGCGCCTCCAGCGTCGCTTCGACGGCGGCGGCGAGGTAGGGGCCCTGTCCGGTGGCGGCGGCGATCACCTTCGCGGCGACGCGCGCGGCCCACCGCCCGGCCAGCGAGAAGCGGGAGCGGTGTTCGTTGAGGAGCAGGATGCGGGTCAGTTCGCGGCGGATGCGCTCGGAGTCGGAGCCGCCGCTCCACTCGCCGGCCCGCACCGCGACCAGCCCCGCGGTGAGCCTCGGGAACGTCAACTGGCCTGCCGCGCGCACCGGTTCGGTGAGCTGCTCGGCGATGACCAGGAGGGCCTGCCAGAGGGGGGACCAGGACTCGGCGCTCTCCTCGTGCGGGGGCGCGGCGAACTGGGCGTCCTCGCAGTCGATGCGGGCGAGCGGGGTGCGCCGCCGCGGTTCGCCTTTGCGGGTGCGTTCGGTGTACGACGCCTCGACCTCGTCCAGGACGGCCGTCTTGCCCCGGCCGCGGCCGCCGGTCAGCACCAGCACGGGCTGGACGCCGGGGTGTTCGGACTTGACGGCGAGGTGTTCGTCCGGCCGCAGTCCGATCAGCCGGGGCAGCAGCCCGGGCGGCTCCACATCGAACAGGGCGCCCCGTCCATGCAGTTGTCCGTGCACCACGCCTCCCCCCAGAGCGGTGGTCCTGGACGCAAGGGTAAGGACGGGAGAGAGGTACGGAACAGACGCCGGCGTACAACAACCGTGAAACGGCTCGTCCCACAAGCCCCTTGCACACCAAAAGGCCCCGGGCCCGCCCAATCGGACGGACCCGGGGCTCAGTTGAGCCTAGAGGCTAGACGCTCACGCGAGGTCGAAGCGGTCCAGCTCGGCGACCTTCACCCACGCGGCGACGAAGTCCTTGACGAACTTCTCCTTCGCGTCGTCGCCCGCGTACACCTCGGCCAGCGCGCGCAGCTCCGAGTTGGAGCCGAAGACCAGGTCGGCGCGGGTGCCGGTCCACTTGACCTCGCCGTCGACGCGGCCCTCGAACGCGGTCTGGGAGGCGTCGGTGCCCTTCCACTCCGTGCCCAGGTCGAGCAGGTTGACGTAGAAGTCGTTCGACAGGACGCCCGGCCGGTCCGTGAGGACGCCGGCCTTGGTCTCGCCGTGCGAGACGCCCAGCGCGCGCAACCCGCCGACCAGGACGGTCAGTTCGGGGGCGCTCAGGGTGAGCAGGTTCGCGCGGTCCAGGAGCAGGTACTCGGCGGGGAGGCGGTTGCCCTTGCCGTAGTAGTTGCGGAAACCGTCGACGCCCGGCTCAAGGGCCGCGAACGACTCGGCGTCCGTGTGCTCGTCACCCGCGTCGACCCGGCCCGGGGTGAACGGCACCTCGACGTCGTACCCGCCGTCCTTGGCGGCCTTCTCGACCGCGGCCACGCCACCGAGGACGATGAGGTCGGCGATCGAGACCTTCTTCGCGCCCTGGGCGTCGAAGTCGGCCTTCACGCCCTCCAGGACGCGCAGGACCTGGGCGAGCTGCTCGGGCTCGTTCGCCTCCCAGCTGCGCTGCGGCTCCAGGCGGATACGGGCGCCGTTGGTACCGCCGCGCTTGTCGCTGCCGCGGAACGTGGACGCCGACGCCCAGGCCACGGAGGCGAGTTGAGTGACCGTCAGGTCCGAGGCGAGGATCTTCGCCTTGAGCGCGGTGACGTCGGCCGCGTCGATGGCCTCGCCCTCGGCCTCGGGCAGCGGGTCCTGCCAGATCAGCGTCTCGGCGGGGACCTCGGAGCCCAGGTGCAGGGACTTCGGGCCCATGTCACGGTGCGTCAGCTTGTACCAGGCGCGGGCGAACGCGTCCGCGAACTGGTCCGGGTTCTCCAGGAAGCGGCGCGAGATCTGCTCGTAGACCGGGTCGAAGCGCAGCGCCAGGTCGGTGGTGAGCATGTTCGGCGCGATCTTCTTGCTCGGGTCGTGCGCCGAGGGGACCGTGCCCTCGCCCGCGCCGCCCTTCGGCTTCCACTGCTTGGCGCCGGCCGGGGACTCGGTCAGCTCCCACTCGAAGCTGAAGAGGTTCCAGAAGAAGTTGTTCGACCATTTGGTCGGCGTGGAGGTCCAGGTGACCTCCAGGCCGGACGTGATGGTGTCCGCGCCCTTGCCGGTGCCGAAGCTGTTGCGCCAGCCGAGGCCCTGCTCCTCCATCGACGCGCCCTCGGGGTCGGCGCCGACGTGGCTGTCGGGGGCCGCGCCGTGGGTCTTGCCGAAGGTGTGGCCACCGGCGATGAGGGCGACGGTCTCCTCGTCGTTCATCGCCATGCGGCGGAACGTCTCCCGGATGTCGCGGGCCGCCGCGATCGGGTCCGGATTGCCGTTGGGGCCCTCGGGGTTGACGTAGATGAGACCCATCTGTACGGCGCCCAGGGGCTCTTCGAGCTGGCGGTCGCCGGTGTAGCGCTGGTCGTCGAGCCAGGTGGTCTCGGGACCCCAGTAGACGTCCTCCTCGGACTCCCAGACGTCCACGCGGCCACCGGAGAAGCCGAACGTCGTGAAGCCCATGGACTCCAGGGCGACGTTGCCGGCGAGGATCATCAGGTCGGCCCACGACAGGCTCTGGCCGTACTTCTTCTTCACCGGCCACAGCAGACGGCGGGCCTTGTCCAGGTTGCCGTTGTCCGGCCAGGAGTTGAGGGGCGCGAAGCGCTGCTGGCCGGCGCCCGCGCCGCCGCGGCCGTCGCTGATGCGGTAGGTGCCCGCCGAGTGCCAGGCCATCCGGATCATGAACGGGCCGTAGTGGCCGAAGTCCGCCGGCCACCAGTCCTGCGAGTCGGTGAGGATCGCCTCGATGTCCCGCTTCACGGCGGGCAGGTCCAGCGCCTCGAACGCCGCGGCGTAGTCGAACTCCTCACCGAGCGGGTTCGCGACGGCCGGGTTCTTGGCGAGGATCTTCAGGTTGAGCCGGTCCGGCCACCACTGACGGTTCCCGCCGCCCTGCGTGGGGTGCGCGGCACGGCCGCCGTGCGCCACGGGGCACTTTGCTTCTTCGGCGTTCTCGGACATGGGGGAATCCTTTCGAGTCTGAGCGACGGTCCGCGCTCAGGCAGCGCTGGAGGAGGTGGAACAGGCGGGGCACAGGCCCCAGTAGACGACCTCGGCCTCGTCGATCGTGAAGCCGTGGTCGTCGGAAGCGGTCAGACAGGGGGTATGTCCCACCGCGCAGTCCACGTCGACGACGGTCCCGCACGTCCTGCATATGAGGTGGTGGTGGTTGTCGCCGACGCGGCCCTCGAACCGGGCGGGGCTGCCCGCCGGCTCGATCCGCCGGATGAGTCCGGCCGCGGTGAGCGCGTGCAGCGCCTCGTACACGGCCTGGACGGAGACATGACCCACGCGTTCGCGCACCCCGGTGGCGATGGCCTCGACGCCCAGGTGGTCGCCAGCGCGGACGGTGTCCAGCAGCGCGACCCGGGCGGCCGTCACCCGCAGGCCGACGCCGCGCAGCTCCTCGGCGGGGGTGGGGGGTGCGGATCCGGTCATGGGCCCCAACCTACCCCCCTAAAGGCGAACGATTCAAGAAAAGGAGCGATACAAGTTTGGTAAGAGGGTGGGAGGCGTGTTGCGGTAGGGGTTACCTGGGGTTTACCCCTTTCGGGTGTTGCTCCCGGATCCCGGCCACCGGAGAGTGGACCCATGGACCAGGTACGCGCATGGCTCGCCACCGCGCTGGAGGAGGCCCGGGCGGGCCTGCGGGAGGGCGGCATCCCGATCGGCGCCGCCCTCTACGGCCCGGACGGCACCCTCCTCGGACGGGGCCGCAACCGGCGCGTCCAGGACGACGACCCCTCCCTGCACGCGGAGACCGCCGCCTTCCGCGCCGCCGGACGGCAGCGGTCGTACACGGGGACGACCATGGTCACCACCCTCTCGCCCTGCTGGTACTGCTCCGGACTGGTGAGACAGTTCGGGATCTCGCGGGTCGTCATCGGGGAGGCGGCGACCTTCTCCGGCGGCCACCCGTGGCTCGCCGAGCACGGGGTGGAGATCGTGCTGCTCGACGACCCGGAGTGCGTCACCCTCATGACCGACTTCATCGCCGGGAACCCGGCCCTGTGGAACGAGGACATCGGTGCGTAGTACCCCTCTGGTCCCCACCATCGACCTCCACCCCTGGAGGGAGGGCGACGACGAGACCCGCGCGGACATCGCCCGTACGGTCGACCGGGCGCTCCAGACCGCCGGCTTCCTCCTCGTCACCGGACACGGGGTGGACGCCGGGCTGCGGGCCCGGGTGCGGGCGGCGGCCCGGGAGTTCTTCCTGCTGCCGACGGCCGTGAAGGAGCCGTACGCCGCCCGGGTCGGCGGGCGCGGCTGGCTCGCGCAGGGCGCCGAGGCCAACGGGTACGCCGAGGGCACCGAGACCCCGCCCGACCTCAAGGAGTCGCTGACCTTCGCCAACGACGTGCCCTACGCCGACGCGGCCGTCGACGCCGAGTGGTGCGCGCCCAACGTCTGGCCCCAAGAGGTCCCGGAACTGAGGGAGTTGTGCGAGGAGTACCTCGGCCGGATGGCGGCCCTCGAAGAGGAACTGCTGTCCTTGCTGGGCGAGGCGCTCGGCCTCGAACCCGACTTCTTCAGCCGCCACATGGCCCACCCCACCTACGGCTTCAACATCAACTGGTACCCCGGCACCGACGTCGTCGGCCCCCCGAGCCCCGGCCAGTTCCGCATCGGCCCGCACACCGACTTCGGCACCGTCACCGTCCTCGACCGCCAGGCCGGCAAGGGCGGCCTCCAGATCTGGACCGACACCGACGGCTGGACCGACGCCCCGTACGACCCCGCCGCGCTCACCGTCAACATCGGCGACCTCCTCGCCCGCTGGACCGGCGACCGCTGGCGCTCCGGCCGCCACCGCGTCCTCCCGCCCCCCTCCGACCTCCCCGCCGAGGAGCTGATGTCCCTCGTCTACTTCGGCGAGTGCACCCCGGGCACCCGCGTCGAGTCGGTGCCGGCACCGGTGGGGCGAGTGGCGTACGAACCCGTCGACTCCCACGTGTACTTGAGGGCGAAGCTGGACTCCATCACGGTGAAGTGACGCGGGGCGCGCGGGAGTCGGCGGCTGTCTCGCGGACGCGCCCCGCTCAGTCGCCGGGGCCCTCCGCGCGCATTTCCCGCCGGGTCTCGTCCAGGTCGTCCAGGAGGGACTGGAGAGGGCGGCGGGTGAGGACCGCGTTGTGCTCGATGTGGACCGTCGCCAGGGTGGCGAGGTTGATCGACAGCAGGCGCAGACCGTCGGAGCCGTACTCCTTGAGGACCAGGTCGGCGACGCGCGAGGCGCGGGCCGCCACCCGCTCCTCGGGGAACAACCCGACCGTGTGGCGCAGGAGTTCGAGGGTGGTGCGGGAGATGTCGGGCAGGATCCGCATCAGCTGCACGGAGTCCGCCTCCTCCTCGTCGCTCCACTCCTCGTCGTCCCATGCGCTGCTCAGATCCAGCCCCATGGCCGCCGCCCTCCCGCTCGCCCTGCCCGTCGCCTCGGACCGTACGCCCACGATCCGTACGTGCCACGGGAGTTACGGGAATTGCCCTCGAACGAAGGAACTTTTTCCGCTCTGGACAATGAGCGGTGAATTTTGACACCGTGAGACGCGTCGGCCGCGACTCGAATACGTGGCCTATTTCGCCGCGCCCCGCGTGCCCGGCGACAATTCCCGTACGCCGAACGGAGATTTCGCGTGCCCTTCACCGCTTACCTCGCCCAGAGCCCCTACAGCACCCCGGGAGCCCAGGTCCCGCAGTACGCCGGCCTCCCCGCCGACCCCGCCCGACTGGCCCGCGTCGTACGGGACCTGCTCATCCACCGCGGCGAGGGCGAGCTGTTCTCCCACACCATTCCCGGGGACCGCCTCCACGACGACGCCGAAACCCGTTACGTGGACGGCATCCTGGAAATTCTCGCCGCCCGCTCCGACGCGCCGCTCGGAAAACCCCGCCCGCCCGCCGAGCGATTCGTCGGCGTCTGCCGGGACTTCGCGCTCCTGTACTGCTCGCTCCTGCGCCACACCGGCACCCCCGCCCGTATCCGCGTGGGCTTCGCGGACTATTTCGGCACCGACAAATTCCACGGCGACCACGTCGTCACGGAGTACTGGGACACGGACCGGGGCCGCTGGCTCCTCGCGGACGCCCAGCTCGCCGACCCCGCCGTCACCCGTCACTGGAACGCCGGCTTCGACCCCTTCGACGTCCCCCGCACCCGCTTCCTCACGGCCGGCACGGCCTGGCGGATGATCCGCGAACAGGGCGCGGACCACCGGGAGTTCGGCCTGCATCCCCCGCAGGAGGGACCCCTGTGGGGCGAACGCTTCGTCGCGGGCAGCGTCCGCCTCGACCTCGCCGCCCTCAACCGTGTCGAAACCCTCCTGTGGGACGTCTGGGGCCTGGACCACACCGACTACGACCAGGAGCAGACCCTCGACGACAAGGCCCGCGCGGTGTACGACCGGGCGGCGGCCGTCATCGCGGGCGACGACGTGCCGTACGACGAGGCCCGTGCCCTCTTCGCGGGGGACGACGTCCTGCGCACTCCGGAGACGGTCCTGAGCCTGGCCCCCTACAACGGGCCTACCCGGGTAACTCTCCGGAGCTAGCTCGGCGCGCTGATCTCGTCCGGGCCCATGTCGGGGGTGTCCGGGCTGACGGAGAACGCCGTGTCCCCGGTCACCGCCACGATCGCGTCACCGACCAGGACCAGGCTCGGCACGACGTTCTCCGGCGCACCGGCCGGGTTCTCCAGCTTGTCCGTCGTCCACTGCACGTCCCCCCTGGAGACGTCGAGCGCGACGAGCCGCCCGTACCGGTTGGCGAGGAAGAGGAAGTCGAACGTCTCGGACCACACCGGCTTCGACAGGTTCTCGACCTGGGTGTCCGCCTGCCACGTCAGCGTCCCCGTGCTCGCGGCGACCGCGCTCACCGTCCCGTCCGGCCGGACGAAGTACACGGTCGAGCCGATGAGCGTCGCCGTACCCCGGACGGTCTGGTCGAGGGGGGTCCGCTCGACGACGCCGGTCTCCGGGTCCACCTGGAGGAACGTCGTGTACGCCTCGTCGAGACCGCCCAGCGACTGCGGCTCCTCGTCCTTCGGCTGCACGAACAGCAGCTCACCCGCGAGGCCCCCCACCGGTACCACCGCCGTGGGCAGCGTGGCGAGTTCGCGCGAGCCCTTCGGCCCGAGCCCCAGCAGACTCCAGTCACCGCGCAGCGGGTCGTCCTGGTCGCTGCACAGACCGTAGGGGGACCCGTGTACGACCAGCGGGGTACACCGCGTGCCCGCCGACGACTTCGTGGAGGCCCGCCACAGGTCCTTGCCGGACGTCGCGTCGATGCCGATCAGCTGGGAGTGGTCCGTCGACAGGGCCAGGACGCCGCCGTCGAACAGGGCGGCGGGCTGCGTCGCGTCGACGGACCGGGCCCAGCGCCGCTCGCCCGTCCGCACGTCGAGCGCCACCAACTGCCACTCGATGGAGTCCCCGTCCGACTCGACGGGCGGGTTCTCGTAGACGTACACCGTTCCGTCCCGCACCCCGAGCGGTCGCGCGGCCTGCGGGCTCACCCCGAACCGCCAGGTCACGCGTCCCGTCCCGGCGTCCATCCGGGCCACCGTGAAACCGCTGCCCGTGCAGTACACGGCGGTCGTGTCGGGGACGCAGCCCGGCCGGTCGTAGCTGGTCAGACGGTCCTGGTCGGCGGCGGCCACGGCCTGCGTGAGGTTCGTGCGCCACGGCGCCCAGCCCGCGGGCAGGGACAGCACGGGGGAGTCGACGACGTCGGTGGAGTCCGAGGAGGCACCCGAACCCATGGGGAGACCCCAGGTGAGGAGCGCGATGCCGGCGACGCCGACGGTCACGGTCGCGGTGAGGATCCGCCACACGCGGCGAACGCCCGTACCGAGCAGGGCCGTTGCCCGGCGCCGGGGAGCGGCCGGCGCCGGTCCGCGGCGCCGCTTCGGGAGCCACCCGCGCCGGGCCACCGCGACGGACTGCGTCACCGCGTCGTACGCGATGCCCCCGGGCTCGGTCCGGTCGCCCGGCGGCGGGGCGGGCAGGGTGTCCGGCAGGGTCTCGAACAGCCTTTGCAGCTCCGCGAGTTGAGGTCTGCCCTCCGGCTCCTTGATGAGGCACCGCTCGACGATGCTCCGCAGCGGCTCCGTCACGCCGTCCAACGACGGTTCCTCGTGCATGACCTGATACACCGTCAAGTACGGGCTCTCGCCGTCGAAAGGGCGGGTCCCCGTCGCCGCGTACACCAGCAGCGAGCCCAGCGAGAACACGTCCGAGGCGGCCGTCACCTCCCGGGGCGAGGTGAACTGCTCCGGGGACATGAAGGGCGGGGTGCCCATCAGGCGGCCGGTGATCGTGAGCGTCTGGTTGTCGGCGGCGCGCGAGATGCCGAAGTCGATGACGCGCGGGCCGTCCTCGGCCATCAGGACGTTGCTCGGCTTCAGGTCGCGGTGCACGACACCCGCCCGGTGGATGTCCTTGAGTGCCTCCGTCAGGCCGAGCGCCAGGACCCGCAACTCCCGCCCGCCTAGCGGCCCTTGACCGGCGACCACCTCGGACAGCGTGCGCCCCGGGACGTACAGCGTCGCCATCCACGGCACCTCGGCGTCCGGGTCCGCGTCCACCACCGGCGCCGTGAACGCGCCGCTCACCCGGCGCGCGGCCTGGACCTCCTGCCGGAACCGGGCCCGGAACTCCTCGTCCTGCGCGTACTGCGCGTGCACGACCTTCACCGCGACCTGCCGGCCCGACGGCGAGTGCGCCAGGTGGACGACGCCCATGCCACCGCTGCCGAGCCGGTCGACGAGCGTGTACCCGCCGACAGAGCCGACGGACCCCGATTCCCCGCTGCTCGGCGGCATGTACGGTCGCCCTTCCCGAAGATGCCTGTGCGGTTTGGGTGTTGCAAGGGGGTTCAGCGTCTCTGATCAGCTGAGCGATCCTGAGTTGGATTTAGTTCCCGGGATCGTATCCCACCGTGGCGCGGTGGCATGGGCGTGGAGGTGGAATCCCGCTCCCAGTGCTGCTCCGCGTGGCCGGTGTCGGCTGGTGGTGGGTGGGCTGGTCGTCGTCACGTCCTGGTGCCGGTGTGCTGCTCGGGGCAGCGTTCTCCGGTCCGTTGGTGCGTGTCCCTCCGGACGCTTGCCCACCGGGCCCTGGGAGCTGGTGGGGGAGGGTGCCCTGCGTCGCCTGGGCGCGGGGCGTGGAGTTCGGTGCCGGGTGGGGCCGGTCTTCGACCGGTCCTTCCGGTCGGTTTCAGGTGCGGCCGAGGTGACCACAGCGTTGGCTTCGAGGCCATCCACCACCGACCGGATGACCAGGGCACCGCTGGCTCGGTCGGTGACGGTCTTGGCCTGGTGGGTGAGGCCGCGTGCGGCGATCCGCCGCCAGGCGCCGTGGTCGCGGTCGCCCTGCCAGCCGCAGCCGGTATGGGGGCACAGGGCCCACTTCCAGCCGGGTGCGGTGGGCCGGTCGGGGGCTTTGCGGTGCCGTAGCGGGGTCAGGCAGCGCGGGCACAGCCGGGAGGTGTTGCGGGCCGGGACGGTGACCACGGCGATCCCCGTCTCGGCGGCCACCTGCCGTATCCGGTCCACGATCCGGCCGCGTATCTGCTGGGAGAGACGGGTGTTCATGGTCCGGCCCATCCCCCGGGCCTCCAATGACCGCAGGTCCTCGACGTAGATGGCACTCGCTCCGGCGGCGATGGCCTGGTCGATGGTCCAGCGGGCCGCCGACCACGCTAGAGCGTCGTTGAGGTGGGTGCGGAGTGCGGAGACGTGCCGGATCTCGTCGGCCAGGACCGCGTGCCGGGCGGTCAGCGGATGCCGCTCGTCACCACCGGTCAGCCGCAGGTACTGATCAGCCTTGGCATGCAGGTGCTCGGACAGGCGCCGCAGCCGGTGCTGCTTGGCGAGGACTCCGGCGGCCCGGAACTGGGCGCCTGCGCCCAGTTCGGTGATCCGCCCGTCCTGGTGGAGGCGGACAGCGCCCGCGCTGAGGAGGGTGTTGAGGCCCCAGTCGACGCCGAGGGCGATGGTGTGTCCGGTGCGGGCGGTCTTCGGCACGGCGTGCGTGTAGGCGAGGTCGGCGCGTACCCGGCCCTGATGGACCCGGAGGGTGGGCAGGTGCAGCACGGCACCGGCCGGGACCGTCGGCGGCAACGAGATCGGGCAGGCCACCCACGTCCAGTCCCGGTAGGACTGAGGGTCGGGGCGGGTGGGGAGTTGCAGGCGCAGCAGGGCTCGGCCGGGTTCGTCGGCGCGTTCGATGGTGGCCTGCTGCCCGTCGCACGCCGACAGCAGCAGCATCCGTGCGGCGCGAGGCGGAGGTTCGAGTGCGAACACGTCCGCCGGGAGCCGTCCGTTCTTCGCCGTGAACGCCTGGATCTGCCGGGTGCGGGAGGCGATCACGCTGGAGGGCAGGAACCGGCCGCTGGGCACCGCTTCACGGACCGCGTCCCACTCGACCGTCGTACGCCGGGTGGGGTCGTCGGGCCAGGTGGCCAGGACCCCAGCCGTCAGACCCACGCGCCACGCCGCCGACCGCAGCATCCGCCCGGCCTGCTCCTGCACCATCCGCACGATCCGGTCATTGACCCGCACACCCCCGGGTGGCGTCACGGTCCAGCCCAGGCGGCGCAGCGCCATCCACGCGTTCGACGGCAACGCCCGGCCCCCGCCGTCCACCCCGGACACCAGCGCCCCCACATCGGAGGCATTCCAGTGCCCGGCCAGCAGACCCGCCGCCATCCCGGACACCAGCCCGGCACACCACCCCACCCGCTCAGCGACCACGGAAGCCGTCAGGGCCTCACCGGTCCGCTCGTCCACCCCGCCACGCAACACCCCCCGCGCACACGCGGTACGAGCCGCCTCACCCGCGCCCACCGGCAGCTTCTGGCTCATCCTGACCCCCTTCCCGAGTGATGGTGTCCACCCCAGTCGGCGGCTCGCCGCGCGACCCCGCCCACGTTGGCCGGCCGGCCGCCGAGCGGCGGTGCCTGCCCGGCGTCCGTACCCCCGTCACCTCACCCCCCGTCCGCCTCCCGTGCCGTGCGCTCCAGCTTCTCCCGGTACTGCTCCCACCAACTCGCCTCCTCCTGCGGCACGTTCGACCGGCTTCCGGACTCACCGACGCTCCCGTCGAGGAGTTCGCGGACGATGTCGGCGTGGCCCGCGTGGCGGCTCGTGTCGGCGCAGACGCGGGTGAGGAGGTGGTGCAGGGTCGCCGCCCGGCGCTCCTTCGGCCACCAGGGGACGAGACCGACCGTGTCCAGGGGGAGTTCGGCGACCGTCGCGGCCGTGTGGGCCCACGCCTGCCGGTACAGGCCGATGATGTCCTCGCGCGACTCGTCGGCCGTCGCCCACATGTCCGCGTTCGCCTCGGGGTCGCGCGTGTACCACCACAGCGGCGGGTCCTGGGGGTAGTACGGCCGCCCGAACGTGTCGCCGAAATAGCCGAGTTCGACACCGGCGCAGTGCTTGACCAGGCCCAGCAGATTGGTGCCGGTCGGGGTGAGGGGGCGGCGTACGTCGTACTCGCCGAGCCCCTCCAGTTTCCACAGCAGGGCGTCGCGGGCCTCCTGGAGGTACCGCAGCAGGTCCGCCTTCGGGTCCGGAAGAGTCGTCTCCGTCATACCCGCAGCCTGCCACCCGCCACTGACAACGGGCCCTGACCTGCGTGGCCGGGACCGGCGCCCGCCCGGCAGGGTTCAGTCGCCGTCCTTCTTCGGCTCCTCGTCCTGCGGCTTCTCGCGGCGCAACTCCTCCTCGCGGCGCCGCAGATCGGCCTCCCACTCCTTGAGCAGCGCCTCGTCCTTCTTGTTCTCCTCCTTGAGGGAGTTCAGGAATTCCGGGTTGTCGTCGGGCGCCACCCACGTCGTGCGGTGGTTGCGGTGCCACTCGGAGGGGGTACGGCCGCCGGTCGGCGGCGTGCGCACCTTGCCCGTCACGAGCCACGCGATCGAGCCCGCCAGCGGGAAGAGCAGGATGATGAAGACCCAGGCGACCTTGGGAAGGTGCCGCACCTCGTCCTCGGGCGTGTTCAGGCAGTCGATGAACGCGAAGATCATCAGCGCCAGCGGAACCAGGAACAACAGCAGTCTGAGCATCGGGCGGGTTCCCCCAGGAAACGGCGTCGGGGCCCGGTGGCCCCGGTGTCCGGGCCAGGGTAACGGTTGGGGAAAATCCGGCGCAGGGGGCGGGCACACCCATAGGTACGCCCAGGGGTACGCCCACGGGTACGCCCATGGATACGCCGCGGGTACCCGTCCGGTACTACCCGGGTACCCCGCAGGTATGAAGGGCCCCTGCGCGGGTCCGTACGGCGCCTCGGCGATACTGGGACGCATGGCTTACGACGATCTTCGCTCCCTGCTCAGGGCCCTGGAACGCGAGGGCGACCTCAAGCGCGTGAAAGCCGAGGTCGACCCCTATCTGGAGGTCGGGGAGATCGTCGACCGCGTCCAGAAGGCGGGCGGTCCGGCGCTGCTCTTCGAGAACGTGAAGGGCTCGGCGATGCCGCTGGCCATGAACGTCTTCGGCACCGACCGCCGCCTCCTCAAGGCCCTCGGCCTCAAGTCGTACGCGGAGATCACCGAGAAGATCGGCGGCCTGCTGCGCCCCGAGCTGCCGCAGGGTTTCATCGGCGTCCGGGAAGCCTTCGGCAAGCTCGGCGCGATGACCCACGTACCGCCGAAGAAGGTCAAGGACGCGCCGGTCCAGGAGGTAGTACTCCAGGGGGACGAGGTCGACCTCGACCAGCTGCCGGCCCTGTTCACCTGGCCGCAGGACGGCGGCTCCTTCTTCAACCTGGGGCTGACCCACACGAAGGACCCGGACAGCGGCGTACGCAATCTCGGGCTCTACCGTCTCCAGCGCCACGACAAGCGCACCATCGGCATGCACTGGCAGATCCACAAGGACAGCCGCAACCACTACCAGGTCGCCGCCCGCAAGGGGGAACGGCTGCCGGTCGCGATCGCCTTCGGGTGCCCGCCCGCCGTGACGTACGCGTCCACCGCGCCCCTCCCGGGGGACATCGACGAGTACCTCTTCGCCGGATTCATCGCGGGCAAGCGGATCGAGATGGTGGACTGCAAGACCGTACCCCTCCAGGTCCCCGCTACCGCGGAGGTAGTACTCGAGGGCTGGCTGGAGCCCGGCGAGATGCTGCCCGAGGGGCCCTTCGGGGACCACACCGGGTTCTACACGCCGCAGGAGCCGTTCCCCGCGCTGACGATCGACTGCGTGACGATGCGCAAGCGGCCGTTGCTCCAGTCCATCGTCGTGGGGCGGCCCCCTACCGAGGACGGCCCCCTCGGGCGGGCCACGGAGCGGTTCTTCCTGCCGCTGCTGAAGATCATCGTGCCGGACATCGTGGACTACCACCTGCCCGAGGCGGGCGGCTTCCACAACTGCGCGATCATCGCCATCGACAAGAAGTACCCCAAGCACGCGCAGAAGGTGATGCACGCGATCTGGGGCGCCCACATGATGTCCCTGACCAAGCTGATCGTGATCGTCGACTCCGACTGCGACGTCCACGACCTGCACGAAGTCGCCTGGCGGGCCCTCGGCAACACGGACTACTCCCGCGACCTCACCGTCGTCGAGGGCCCCGTCGACCACCTCGACCACGCGTCGTACCAGCAGTTCTGGGGCGGCAAGGCGGGCATCGACGCGACGAAGAAGTGGGTGGAGGAGGGCTACACCCGCGACGGCGGCTGGCCGGAGATGGTCCTGTCGGACCCGGAGACGGCGGCGACGGTGGACCGGCGCTGGAAGGAGTACGGGCTGTGAGCGCGTCCGCCGCCGCGGTGCCCCAGCCGGGGCGTACGAAAGCCTTCCTGCGCCTCGTGATGATCGAGCACTCGATCTTCGCGCTGCCCTTCGCGTACATCGCCGCCCTCACCGCGATGTTCCAGCTCGACCGGAACATCCACTGGGGCCGGCTGCTGCTCGTGACCATCTGCATGGTCGGGCTGCGGACGTTCGCGATGGCCGTCAACCGGATCATCGACCGGGAGATCGACGCGCGCAATCCCCGTACGGCGCACCGCGAGCTGGTGACGGGCGCGATGTCGGTACGGCACGCGTGGACGGGCGCCCTCGTCGCCGTCGTGATCTTCCTCGGCTCGGCCGCGCTGCTGAACCCGCTGTGCCTGGCGCTGGCCCCCGTGGCCGTCATCCCGATGGTGGTATACCCGTACGGCAAAAGGTTCACGAACTACCCCCAGGCCATCCTGGGTCTCGCCCAGGCGATGGGCCCGGTCGGCGGCTGGCTCGCCATCACCGGCGAGTGGTCCTGGGACGCGGTCATCCTCGGCCTCGCGGTCGGCATCTGGATCGGCGGCTTCGACCTCATCTACGCCTGCCAGGACATCGACACGGACCGCGAGACCGGCGTCCTGTCGGTCCCGGCCCGCTTCGGCATCCCGGCGTCGATCTGGTCCGCCCGCGTCTGCCACGCCCTCACGACGGCCCTGCTCGTCTGGTACGCCCTGGCCACGGACGCGGGCGCGTTCTTCTGGCTGGGCCTGCTGATCGTCGCGGCCGCCTTCGTCTACGAGCACACGATCGTCCGCCCCCACGACCTCTCCCGCCTCGACCGGGCCTTCTTCTCGGTCAACGGCTTCATCGGCATCGCCCTGTTCGTGTGCGCGCTGCTGGATCTGCTGGTGCGGGGGCTGACGGTCTGAAACCGTCCGGGAGAACGCTCGCGGGGGTACTACCTCGGGGGTACTGCCTGAGGGGTACGCCCCCCGGGTAGCGCCGACCCCTTACCCGCTGCCCCCTCCGGGCCCGCCCTCCCCGCCCACGCCCTCCCCGCAGACCCCAAGGCACCCGGCCGGTCCTGAACCTCTTCGTGCTCGCCGGTACGCTCAAGGTGTGAACGCAGGAGAAACGGAGCGCGTGCCTTGGATCGTGGGGGTGTCGGGGGCGTCGGGGACGCCGTATGCCGGCGCTGTCCTGCGGGCGTTGCTGGCAGCGGGCGAGTGTGTCGACCTCGTCGTCAGCCGGGCCTCGCGGCTCACCCTGCTGGACGAGACGGGGATCTCGTTCCGGGACGGGCACTGGCGCGAGGACCTGGGGGAGTGGCTCGGCAGGGGCGCGGACGGCAAACCTCAGAGCTACGACGTCGAGCTGGGCGGCGTACGGTACTGGCCGGCCGGTGACCTGGCCGCGGGTCCGTCCTCGGGGTCGTACCCCTGCAAGGGGATGATCATCGTGCCCGCGTCGACGGCGTGCGTCGCCGGAGTCGCCCTCGGTCTGTCCAAGGACCTCCTCCAGCGGGCGGCGAGCGTCACCCTGAAGGAGCGCAGGCCGCTGGTCGTCGCCGTCCGGGAGACCCCGCTGAACGGCCAGACCCTGCGCCACCTGGTCAGCCTCGACGACGCGGGCGCGAGCGTGGTCCCCGCCTCGCCCGCCTTCTACGCCGGCGCCACCCACATCCAGGACCTGGTCGACTTCGTGGCCGGCCGGATCCTGGACGCGGCGGGCGTACCGCACGGCCTCTACCGCCGCTGGAAGGGCGAACTCGGCGGTGGCGCCGGGGGCGCGCGCGCCGACTGAGCGCCGCCCCCTGCATCACACACGCCCCGTACGGGTCTACCCGAGTACTACGGGAGGCCGGCCCGGCGGCAGGGGAACCGGAGGCCCCGGGGGCCCTCACCACCGGCACACGTCAGGAATTTCGCAGATCCGTCGAGCGCGAACGGATCTCTCATCGGAAGGCGCGAATCGCATGGACGCCGTGGACAGGCAGCTCATCCAGGCTCTGAGGGAGAACGGCCGGGCCTCCTACGCGGAGCTGGGACGCCTCGTCGGCCTGTCGGGACCCAGCGTCACCGACCGCATCAACCGGCTGGAGGCGGCCGGCGTCATCACCGGCTACCGGGCCACCGTGGACTCCGCCTCCCTCGGCCTCGGCGTCACCGCCCTGATCGGCATCTCCCTCTCGGACGCCGCCGACCACGAGGACGTCGCCCGCCGCCTGAAGGACTTCGGCGAGATCGAGGACTGCTGGTTCATCGCCGGCGACGACTCGTTCATGCTCAAGGTGCGGGCGAGCGACGTGGACGGCCTGGAGCGCATCATCCGCCGCCTCTCGGGCACGAAGGGCGTCTCCCGGACCCGTACGACCATCGTCCTGTCGACGAAGTGGGAGAACCGGGTGGGCGCGCTGCCCGAGGAGGTCTGAGGGGTACTACGGGAGGGGGGTAGTACACGCAGGTACCTTTGGGGGAGCTGTCGTACGAAAGGTGGAGGCATGGACGTCGGGCTCAAGCGTGAGCTGGAGGAGAAGGTCCGCTCCGGCGAGCGGCTGACCCGCGAGGACGGCCTCGCCCTGTACGCGTCGGACGACCTGGCCTGGCTCGGCGGCCTCGCGCACGAGGTGCGGACCCGCAAGAACGGCGACGTCGTCCACTTCAACGTCAACCGCCACCTCAACATGACCAACGTGTGCACGGCGTCGTGCGCGTACTGCTCCTTCCAGCGCAAGCCGGGCGAGAAGGACGCGTACACGATGCGCATCGAGGAGGCCGTCCGGCTGGCGACGGAGATGGAGTCGGAGAACCTCACCGAACTCCACATCGTCAACGGCCTGCACCCCAACCTCCCCT
Organism: Streptomyces sp. 4F14; assembly: GCF_048159485.1. Taxonomy (NCBI): domain Bacteria; kingdom Bacillati; phylum Actinomycetota; class Actinomycetes; order Kitasatosporales; family Streptomycetaceae; genus Streptomyces; species Streptomyces sp. 4F14. The sequence goes on along the minus strand of NZ_JBLRVY010000027.1, from coordinate 89,251 downwards.
GGAGGTACTACCCCCGGTCCCTGCGCGAGCTGAAGGCGGCCCTCCCGGACGTCTCCCTGAAGGCGTTCACGGCGACGGAGATCCACCACTTCGAGACGATCTCCGGCCTGTCCGCCTCCGAGATCCTCGACGAACTCATCGACGCGGGCCTGGAGTCGCTGACCGGCGGCGGCGCCGAGATCTTCGACTGGGAGGTCCGGCAGCACATCGTCGACCACCGCACCCACTGGGAGGACTGGTCGCGCATCCACCGCCTGGCGCACGAGAAGGGCCTCAAGACCCCGTGCACCATGCTGTACGGCCACATCGAGGAGCACCGCCACCGCGTCGACCACGTGCTGCGGCTGCGTGAACTCCAGGACGAGACCGGCGGGTTCCAGGTCTTCATCCCGCTGCGCTACCAGCACGACTTCGTCGACGTGAAGGACGGCAAGGTCCGCAACCGCCTCCAGGAGCGCACCCGGATGGCGACCGGCGCCGAGTCCCTGAAGACGTTCGCGGTCTCCCGCCTCCTCTTCGACAACGTCCCGCACGTCAAGGTCTTCTGGGTGATGCACGGCGTACAGACCGCCCAACTCGCCCTCCAGCACGGCGCGGACGACATGGACGGCTCGGTCGTCGAGTACAAGATCACCCACGACGCGGACAACTTCGGCACCCCGAACAAGCTGACCCGCGACGACCTCCTCGACCTGATCCGCGACGCCGGCTTCCGCCCGGTGGAGCGCAACACGCGCTACGAGATCATCCGCGAGTACGACGGCCCGGACCCGCTGCGCCGGGAGTCGCCGCAGCCGATGCGGGTGTGACTCCCAGGTACTGGAGCCGTAGACCGACGGGTCGGGGCCGAGGGCTTCAGGGGTGTGACCGAGTAGTCGTCCGGTACTAGCCGGGTAAGTCCTACGATGGTCTCGTGACCCTTACCTTCACCCTCGACCCCGCCGTCACCCCCGACCTCCGTGACGGCGTCCTCGGCCTCTGGACGGACGTCTCCAACGCGGGCGGCGCCGTCGGCTTCGTCGCCCCGGTCGACCGGGAGACCGTCCGCCCGGCGCTGCTCAAGCACCTCGCGGAGATGGCGGAGGGCCGCGTACGGCTCCTGGTCGGGCACGACGAGACGGGCAAGGTCGCCGCGACCGCGTTCCTCAGCCTCAACACCCACCGCCTGATGACGCACTGGCTGTGGCTCTACACGGTGATGGTCCACCCCTCCCACCAGGGCAAGGGCTACGGCCACGACCTGCTCGCCGCCGCCGAGTCCGCCGCCCGCTCCCTCGACGGCATCGAGGCGATCCGCCTCACCTGCCGGGGCGGCCTCGGCCTGGAGCGGTTCTACGGGTCGTACGGGTACAAGGAGGTCGGCCGTATACCGGACGCGATCCGCGTAGCTCCCGGGGACGACCGGGACGACGTCGTCATGCTGCTTCCCCTCCTCTGACCCCCGTCCAAGATCGCCCGTACGGCGTGGTTGACTGGACGACGGACCTTTTCGAACCGAAAGACCATAAGGAGGGGGTTGCCATGCTCCGCTACACGCTGATGCGCCTCGGGATCTTCGTGGGCTGCCTCGGGGTCGTCTGGGGTCTCGTCTACTCCGGGATCGTCCCGCGCGGTCTCGGCGACTCCAACTTCATGTGGGTCGTGCTGCTCGCGCTGGTGCTCTCCGCGCCGATCAGCTTCGTCGTCCTGCGCGGGGAGCGGGACCGCGCCTCCGAGAACGTCGTCGCGCGCGTGGACCGGATGAAGGCCAACCTGGAGGCCAACCGCACCCAGGAGGACGCCGAGACCGACGAGGCGGCGCCGCGCGTACAGGGCCAGACCTCCTGATCCACCCCGCCGGTCCGGTCGGTGGTTGATCCAAGCATCGCCGCCCGAGGGGGAGTTGATCCGCCGGGCAGGCCCTAACCTTGGTTCATGGGTGCCGTGAAGACCAAGCGGATGCCGCGCGCGGTCCGTGAGCAGCAGATGCTGGACGCCGCAGTGCGGATCTTCGGACGCCGGGGCTTCATGGCCGCCTCGATGGACGAGATAGCCGAACTCGCCGGTGTCTCCAAGCCGTTGGTGTACCTGTACCTCAACTCCAAGGACGACCTCTTCACCTCGTGCATCCGCCGCGAGGCCGCCGCGCTGATCGCCGCGATCCGTTCCGCGGTCGGCACGGATCTGCCCGCCGACCGCCAACTCTGGGACGGGCTGCGAGGGTTCTTCGCGCACACCGCTGAGCACCAGGACGCCTGGTCGGTCCTCCACCTCCAGGCCCGCACCCACGGCGAGCGCTTCGCCCTCGAAGTCGCCGCGATGCGTGCGGAGATCGTCGCCTTCGTCACCGGCCTCATCGTCGCCGCGGCCCGCGAGGCGCACCGTGACCCCGACCTCCCCGAACGCGAGGTCGCCGGCCTCGCCGAGGCCCTGGTCGGCGCCGCCGAGTCCCTCGCGGACTGGGCGAACACCACGGAGGGCGTCACCGCACGGGAGGCGGCGACGACACTGATGAACTTCGCGTGGTCGGGGCTGGCGAACCTGATGGAGGGACGGAGGACGTGGTCGGCGCCGGAGCTGGGGGTGGAGCAGTAGGGGTGGAGTGGCTCGCGGGTATTACCCGGGTAGTCCTGGCCCCGTCCCGGCGCCCCGTCCCGGCGCCACGCTCCGCGCGGCGGGCAGCTCTGGAGCAGTCCCCGGGTAGACCCCGAGCAGCTCCCCGCCCGCCTCAGCCCCCTTCCACCAGCGGATCCACCCGCCCGCTCACATGCACCCGCCCCGCCTCCCCCTCCCTGGGCCGTCCCCGCAGCTCGAACCGTCCCCCGTCCGACGCGAACACCACGGCGGACGGCAGCAGCACAGGTGCCCGGAACTCCGCCCGGACCCGTACCGCCGGCGGCGTCCCGTGCGCGGCGAGGCAGCGCGCGGCCGTCCACATGCCGTGGGCGATGGCCCGGGGGAACCCGAAGAGGCGGGCGGTGAAGGTGTAGAGGTGGATGGGGTTGCGGTCCCCGGAGGCCGCCGCGTACCGCCGCCCCACGTCCCCGGCGAGCCGCCACTCGTCCAGTACGGGCAGGGGGCATGGATCTGACGGACCGTCAGCCGCCTTGCCCGCGACGCCCGTCGTCCGGTGCCGTGCGAGGTACGTGCTGTGCGACTCCCACACGACCTCCCCGCCGCGCCGCAGCTCGGTGACGACCGTCGCCTCGGTCCCCCGCCGGTGCGGTGCCAACTCCTCGACGTGCACACCGAGTTCGTACACCCCGGTCGCGGCGAGCGTCCCGTACCGGCTGATCTCGATGGACGTGTGGACCAGCCCCAGCAGCGGCAGCGGAAAACCCCGCGCGCTCATCAGCCGCATGGCCAGCGGAAACCCGAGGACGTGCGGATAGGTCACCGGCAGCGAGTCGTCCCCGGTGGCGAACCCGCAGACGCGCTCGTACGCCGACAGCCGCGCGAGATCGATCCGCAGCCTGGGAACGACGACCCGCTCCCGCGCGAACTCGGCGTCGGGACGCGGCCGTTTGAAGGGGGAGAGGAGCGCACCCCGGACGAAGGAGGGGACCAGCGAGGGAATGGCGGCGAGCGTCGTCATCAGGCCCCCAGCAGACTCTGGCCGCACACCCGCACGACCTGCCCGTTGACGGCCCCGGACGCCGGATGCGCGAGCCACGCCGTCGTCTCGGCGACGTCCGCCGGAATCCCGCCCTGCGCAAGGGAGTTCATCCGCCGCCCGGCCTCCCGGATGAACAGCGGCACGGCGGCGGTCATCTTCGTCTCGATGAACCCGGGCGCGACGGCGTTGACGGTCACCCCGTGCTCGGCGAGCGCGCGCGGCGCCAACGCCCGTACGAGACCGGCGATCCCGGCCTTGCTTGCCCCGTAGTTGGTCTGCCCGGCGTTCCCCGCGAGCCCGGCGATGGAGGCGGTCGCGACGATCCGCCCGCCCGGCCGCAGCGCCCCCTTGCCGAGCAGCGCGTCGGTGGTCCGCAGCACGCTCGCGAGGTTGACGTCGAGCACCGAACTCCACCGCTCGGCGGGCATGTTGACCAGCCGCCGGTCGCGGGTGATCCCGGCGTTGTGGATCAACACGTCGAGCCCGCCCGGGAGTTCGGCGGCGATCCGCTCCCCGGCGTCGGTGGCGGTGATGTCCAGCGCGAGTGCGCGCCCGCCGAGCCGCTCCGCGAGCCGCCGCGCCTCCTCTTCGGCCTGCGGCACGTCGAGGACGACGACCTCGGCGCCGTCCCGGGCGAGGGTCTCGGCGACGGCGGCGCCGATGCCCCGTGCACCCCCGGTGACCAGGGCGGTCCGCCCGGCGAGGGGCCGCTCCCAGTCCCCGTCGAACACCGGGCCGCCGCCCACCTCGACCACCTGCCCGCTGACGTACGCGGACTTGGGCGAGAGCAGGAACCGCAGGGTCGATTCGGCGGCCCCGGCGTCGGTGACGCGGACGAGGTTCACGGTCCGCCCGCGCCCGATCTCCTTGCCGAGCGACCGGGTGAACCCTTCCAACGCCTGCTGTACGGCGGCCTGTTGGTGGTCGGCGGCGTCAAGTGGCGCCCCCAGCACGACGATCCGCCCGCTCGCGGCGACGGACCGGACGACGGGATGCAGGGCGGTGTGCACTTCCGCGAGCGTTTCGACGTCCCGCACGCCGGTCGCGTCGAGGACGACGGCCCCCGGATCGCCGGAGCCGGTGCCAAGTCCCGTACGGGCGAGGACGGATGCCAGGTCCAGCGCGGACGTACCGGCCGTAAGGTGGGCCAAGGTGCCGGTGAGGGACGGGCGTTCGGGTGAGAAGCGCAGGAGCGCCGCGGGCTGCGGCAGGCCGAGCCGACGGGTGAGGAACCGGCCGGGTGCGGTGGCGGTGAAGCTCAGATAGCGGTCGGCCATGTACGTCTCCCAAGTCTCGCACGGGCCCGGCGGAATTACTTACTCCGGAGTAAGGTTACCTGGGGTAAGTCTAGGTCAAGGGTGAGGAGCAGGTCGAGATGAGTCCCCTGGAGCTGGTGCGCGACGGCGAGTCCACACCCCCGGTCGAGCCCCCGCGCGCCCGCCGGGTCGCGGTGATGGGCGGCGCCCGCACCCCCTTCGCGCGCTCCGACGGCCCCTACGCGACGGCCTCCAACCAGGAGATGCTGACGGCCGCCCTGAACGGCCTCGCGCTGCGCCACGGCCTCGATGTCCCGGGCGTGGTGGGCGAGTTCGTCGCCGGCGCGGTCCTCAAGCACAGCCGCGACTTCAACCTCGCCCGCGAGACGCTCCTCGGCTCGAAGCTGGACGCGCGCACCCCGGCGTACGACATCCAGCAGGCGTGCGGCACCGGCCTCCAGGCGATCATCGCCGCCGCGAACAAGATCGCCCTCGGCCAGACCGACTCGGCCGTCGCGGGCGGCGTCGACACCACGAGCGACGCCCCGCTCGGCGTCAACGACGACCTGCGCCGCATCCTGCTCGCGGCCCGCCGCGCCAAGTCGACGGGCGCCCGCCTCAAGGCGCTCGCGCGGATCCGCCCCGGCCATCTCGTCCCCGACATCCCGCGCAACTCCGAGCCCCGCACGGGACTTTCGATGGGCGAGCACGCGGCGGTGACCGCCCGCGCCTGGGGCATCACCCGTGAGGCACAGGACGAGTTGGCGGCGGCGAGCCACCAACGGCTCGCGGAAGCCTACGAGAGCGGCTTCCTCGCCGACCTCGTCGTCCCCTTCATGGGCCTCAAGCGCGACCAGAACCTGCGCCCCGACTCGACGGTGGAGCAACTCGCCCGGCTGAAGCCGGTGTACGGGACCGACAGCCCCGACGCGACGATGACGGCGGGCAATTCGACGCCGCTCACCGACGGCGCGGCGGTCGTGCTGCTCGCCTCCGAAGAGTGGGCGCAGACACGGGGGTTGGAGCCGCTGGCGTACCTCACCGCGTACGAGACGGCGGCCGTGGACTTCGTCCGCGGTGACGTGGCGGGCGGGGAGGACGGGCTGCTGATGGCCCCCGCGTACGCCGTCCCGCGCATGCTGGAGCGAACGGGCCTGGGAATGGAGGACTTCGACTTCGTGGAGATCCACGAGGCGTTCGCCTCCCAGGTGTTGGCGACGCTGGCCGCCTGGGAGAAGCAGGGGCTCGCGCCGGTCGACCGCGAGCGGCTCAACGTCACCGGCTCGTCGCTGGCGACCGGTCACCCCTTCGCGGCGACGGGCGCCCGGATCGTCGCGACGCTCGCCAAGCTGCTGGCCGAACGGGGCACGCCCGGACGCGGGTTGATCTCCATCTGTGCCGCCGGAGGGCAGGGGGTGACCGCGATCCTGGAGCGAACGTGACACTTCCTCATATAACCTCGATACTGCACAGCCCCACCCCCGGACCACCTCCCGACCCTCACAGGCCCCCCACGTCAGCACCGTACGATCGCCTTGCCTGACCGCCGGTAACCGCTTTCCCCGAGGCCCCAAGGCTCAGGGCCTGTGCCCCAGGCTCTGAACGCCTCGGTGCACGAGGCCCGTATGTCCTGCAGCAAGCGTTATTTCCGCTGCGCGCCCAGGGAGCCGCCTGTGTCCACCTCGTACCCCTCGTCGGCCGACTACGCCGACAGCGCTCCCCCCGCCCTCGTCGAACCCGAGGTCCGGCGGCTCGACGGAGTCGTCCGCGAGGCGGCCGTACCGGCGTTCGCGCCGCCCGTCACCCACGGCTCCCTCGCCGAACTCCCGTACGACAACGCTGCGGTGGCGCCTGACCAGGTCGTCCTCAGCCGCCGCGACGCCGAAGGGCGCTGGAGCGACGTGACGGCGGCGCAGTTCGCCGCCCAGGTCCACGCCGTCGCCAAGGGGCTGATCGCCGAGGGGCTGGTGCCGGGGGACCGGGTCGCGATCATGGCCCGTACGACGTACGAGTGGACGCTCCTCGACTTCGCCGCGTGGGCCGCGGGTCTCGTCACCGTCCCGGTCTACCCCACCTCCTCGGTCTTCCAGGTCCGCTGGATACTTCAGGACTCCGGCGCCGTAGCCCTGGTGACCGAGACCCTCGGGCAGGCCGCCGCGATCGGGCCCGAGCGGGACCGGCTGCCCGACCTGCGGCACATCTGGGTGATGGAGAAAGGGCACGTGGAGCGGCTCGCCGAGGCCGGGGCGCACGTCCCCGACGCCGAGGTGGAGATCCGCAGGGGGATGCTGATCCCCGACACCCTGTGCACCCTGATCTACACCTCAGGTACTACGGGACGACCCAAGGGCTGCGCGATCACCCACGGCAATTTCTTCGCCGAGGTGGACAACGCGATCGAACTCCTCCACCCCGTCTTCAAGGCGCAGGGCATCGAGGTCTCCGTCCTGCTCTTCCTGCCCATGTCCCACGTCTTCGGCCGGATGGTCGCCATCGCCGCCGTCCGCGCCCGGGTCCGCCTCGGCCACGCGCCGAGCCTCAAGTCCGAGCAACTCCTCCCGGATCTCGCCGCGTTCAAACCGACCTGCCTGCTCGCGATCCCCTACATGCTGGAGAAGGTCTTCAACGTGGCCCGGGCCCGCGCCGAGGCGGGCGGCCGGGTCACCTCCTTCGACCGCGCCGTGTCGGTCGCCCGCCGCTACGGCGAGGCCGTCGAGGCACAGAAGACCGGCACCGGCTCGGGCCCCGGCGCGGCCCTGCGCACCGCCCGCACCTTCTACGACCCCCTGGTCTACCGCCGGATCCGCAACGCCATGGGCGGCAAGGTCCGGCACGCCATCTGCGGCGGCTCCCCGCTCGGCCGCCGCCTGTCCTCCTTCTACCTCGGCGCCGGCATCGAGATCTACGAGGGGTACGGCCTCACCGAGACGACCGGCGCGACGACGGTCACGCCACCCCTCAAACCCCGCCTGGGCACGGTCGGTTGGCCCATGCCCGGCACCCGGATCCGGATCGCGGCGGACGGCGAGATCCTCATCGCCGGGGACCACGTCCTGCGCGGCTACTGGGACCCGGCCGCCGGAGGCGTCGTCCCCGCCGCGCCCGACGGCTGGCTGGCGACCGGCGACATAGGGGAGCTGGACGACGAGGGCTACCTCACCATCACCGGCCGCAAGAAGGAGATGATCATCACGGCGGGCGGAAAGAGCGTCGCCCCGGCGCCACTTGAGGACTGGCTGCGCTCCCACCCCCTGATCTCCCAGTGCATGGTCCTCGGCGACGGCCGCCCCTACGTCTGTGCCCTCATCACCCTCGACCCCGAAGGCGTCACCCACTGGCGGCGGATGAACGGCAAACACCCCGTCCCCGCCGAACTCCTCATCGGCGACGAGGAGTTGGACGCCGTCCTGCAACGCGCCGTCGACGAGGCCAACAAGCTCGTCTCCCGCCCGGAATCCATCAGGAAGTTCGCCGTCCTGCCCACCGACTTCACCGAGACGGCAGGGCACTTGACGCCGTCGATGAAGCTCAGGAGGGCGACGATCCTGCGGGACTTCACGGACGTCGTCGAGGGACTGTACGAGCAGCGTTAAAGGGGTCGCGGGTCCTGCCCGGGGCGGCGACGATGAGGCCCGTGAACCGCATCGAGTTCTTCTCCTACCGCCTCGACGGCGAGCCCGGCCCGCTGCGCGGCATCCGTGTCGACGGCCGCGACCTGCGCGCACAAGTCGCCGACGCGACCCGCGAGTTGTGGCGCCGGGAACTCGCCGAGGACTGGGCGGACGAGACCGAGGAGGAGGTCGAACGCTTCCTCCTGGAACAGCACGCGGGCCTGCACGTCGAGGTGTTCACGGCGCAACACTTCCGTACGCCCGCCCCGGACGCGTTCGTCCTCGGCTGCCCGTGCGGAATCTGGGAGTGCTGGCCACTGACGGCGCGGATCGCTGTGACGGGTACGTCGGTCACCTGGTCGGGGTTCCGGCAGCCGCATCGCGAGGAGTGGGGCGAACTTCCGCTGGGGCCCTTCGTGTTCGACCGGGACGCGTACGACGCGGCGCTGACGCCGTGACGCCGTGAGGCCGTGGCGCTTGTGGCTATGACGCGAACCCCCCGTTGCTCTTGAGGAGTTGGCCGTTGACCCACTGCCCCTCCGCAGAGCACAGGAAGCCGACGAGGTGCGCGGTGTCCCGCGGAGTGCCCATACGGCCCAGGGGAGTTCGCGCGAGCATCGACGCGCGGATCCCGTCGTCCATCCAACCCGTGTCCACCGGGCCGGGGTTGATCACGTTCGCCGTGATCCCGAGGTGCGCCAGCTCGTGGGCGGCGGCCTGCGTGATGCGGTCCAGGGCACCCTTGCTCGCGCCGTAGGGCAGGTTGTGCACGGTGTGGTCGCTGGTCAGGGCGACGATACGGCCCGTGCCGTACGGGGCGTCGAAGCGGCGGCCGAACTCGCGGATCAGCAGCCAGCTCGCCCGCGCGTTGACCGCGAAGTGCAGGTCGAAGCTCTCCACGCTGGTGTCGAGGATCCCCGAGTCGACGCTCTCGCAGTGGCACATCACCAGCGCGGAGACCGTGCCGAGGTGTTCCTCCACCTCGTCGAAGATCCTTGCCGGGGCCTCGGGTTCGGCGAGGTCCGCCTCGACCGCGTGCACGGCCGCGCCCCGCGCAACGAGCCCGGCCGCGATCTCCTCCGCCGCGCCCGGCTCCCGCCCCCAGGCCATCCGGTCGTCGTACGGCGTCCAGTGCGTGAACGCGATGTCCCAGCCGGAATCGGCCAGTTGAGCCGCGATCCCCGCACCGATGCCGACGGTCCGGCCGACTCCGGTGAGCAGGGCGAGCGGACGGGAGGAAGTGGTCGTCATGGCCGAGGATCGTCCGCCTGCCCGCGCGCCGCCGCAAACGCTTTTCCGTCCGTCAGCACCTCGGCCAACTCCTCGGCGAACGCCGTGAGCCGCTCCAGCTCCGGCCCGCCCCGCGCCACCCGGAACCCGTGCCGCCGCGCCCAGAACGCGGCCTGCACGGCGTGCAGTTGGGCCCACCGCCGCAGCCGCTCCCGCTCCACGCCGGCCGCCTCGCCGAAGACGTCCAGGAGCCGCAGCGCCGCCGCCCGCAGATCAGGCGCGGCCAGCAGCGAGAACGCCCGCGTCTTCAGGAAGTTGGCCCCGTCGTACCCCTGGTCGCCCGCGTACCCCTTGGGGTCCACGGCGAGCCACGGCTCGCGCTCGGCGCACAGGATGTTGCGGGCGTGCAGGTCTCCGTGGACGAGCGTGTCCGGCTGGTCCCGGCCGAGGTCCCGGACCGTGGCGTGCGCGAAGTCCAGGACACGGGCGGGGATGTGGTGTGCCAACTCCTGTGCGTCGACATGGAGTTGCTCGGCCCATTCGTCGGCGCGGTCACTGAGCCGGGGCAACTGGGCGGGCGCCGGCACCGCGAGCCGCCGGCTGAGCTGCCCGGCGACCGACGCGACGAGATCCTCGTCGGCGCCGCTCTCGCCCAGCGTCGACGACCCGACCCGCTCAAGGAGCATCGCGAACCGCGCGTCGTCCCGCTCGTACAGCAGCACGGCACCCCGCCCCGCCCAGGCGGCGAACGCGTCGGGTTCGTGCACGTTGCCGGGGTGCGGGAAGGAGACCTTCAGCACGGCGGGCGGGTGGCTCTCCGGTACCACGGGTACGACGAGCCCGACCCCGCCGAACATCAGCTCGCCGTCGACGACGCAGCCCCAGCGGTCGAGCAACCCGTCGACGATCCCGGGCAGTTCACAGATCCAGCGCTCACCGGCCGCGCCCTCACGGGCGACGGTGGTCCGGGCGAGGACTTCGGGCACCTCGATCATCCCGGCACTCTAGCCCTGAGGTCCGGGGGAAGGCCGTGGCACGGTCCGAGAAGGGCTGCCGGCAGGGCCGGGGAACGCCGTGAGCGCGGCCGGAGCGAATGCCGCCGACGTGGCCCGGGGGAATCTCGTCGGCGTGGCCCTCCGGGGAACGCCGACGGTATGACCCGGGGGAGCTTCGTCGGCGTGGCTCGGGGGAGCGCTGCCGGTATGACTCGGGGGAGCTTCGTCGGCGTGGCCCGGGGAACGCCGACGGTATGAGCCGGGGGAGCTTCGTCGGCGTGGCCCGGGGAACGCCGCCTGTACGGCCCGGGCGACCCCCTCGCGTCCGCTCACCCCTGCCGCAGCTCCACCACCAGGTCCGCGAACGCCCGCGCGGGCGGACTCAGCGTTTCCCACCGCCGCATCGCCCACCCCACGGGCAGCGGGCGCAGATCGGGCAGCGGTACGAGCCGCAACGCCCCCGCCCCGGGCACCGCCAGCCCCGGCAGCGCCGGGACGACCGCCCGCCCCACCCCGACCTCCGCGAGCAGCAGGGCCGTGTCCCAGTCGGCGACACTCGTGTCGTACGCGAACCGCACGCCCAACTCGGCGCAGGCCGCGTCCAGATGGGCGGCCGAGGTGGAGTTCGGGGGCAGCCGGATCAGCCGTACGCCGTCCAACTCCCCGGCGGACAGGGACGTATGCCGCGCGAACGCGTCGTCCTCGCGCACCGCCAGCATCCACGGCAGCTCCACCACGGGGCGCTGCTCGATGCCGCGCACCGCGGGTCCCAGCGTGATCCACGCGAGGTCGAGGGTGCCGTCCGCGAGCGCGTCGAAACTGCCGCGCCCCGAACTCACCGTACGGAATTCGAGGTTGACGTTCGGATGCCGCTCGCGGAAGGCGACGACCGCGTCCGACATGAAGTGCCGCACGGTGGTGGCGCCGGTGGCGAGCCGTACGTACCCCCGCCCGCCCTCGACGAGATCCCTCAATTCCCGTACGGCCAGGTCGAGTCCGGATATCCCGTCCCGCGCGGCCGCCTCCAGGATCCGGCCGGCCTGTGTCACCGCCACTCCCCGGGACCGCCGCTCCAGCAGTGCCACCCCGAACTCCCGCTCCAGGCGCTTCACATGCTGGCTCACGGCCGACTGGGTGCACCCCGCCTCCCGCGCCACCGCACTCAGACTCCCGGCCCGGCACACGGCCACGAACACCCGCAGATCCTCCAGCGTCATACCCCAAGCAAACCCTAAGATCCGGCGATCATTCCCAAGGATTGACTCCCCCTTGTGCCCGTACGACGATTTCCCCGGGCCCACGGCGGCAACCCGCTCCCCACCCGGGAGGGAGCGGGTGCCGACCCCTCTTCCACCGCGGAAGGCCGAACCCATGAGCCGACAGGAACTGACCGCCGTACTCACCGAGTTGGGCGCAGCCGCCATGCCTCACCCCGGCGGCACCCTCCTCACCCACCTGCACCGCGTCCACGACCGCCTGGCCGGCTGGGGAGCCCGCGACGCCCTCCAACTCGCGGGCCTGGCCCACGCGTTCTACGGCACCGACGGCTTCCCGCACCCCCTGCGCCCACCGGACCGCCGCACCGAACTCATCGACCTGATCGGCGCGGAGGCGGAGGCGGCCGTACACCTCTACGCGAGCTGCGACCGCGCGGCCACCTATCCGCACCTGACCGGCGAAGGGGCGCCCTTCCGTGACCGCTTCACCGGCCGGACCTTCCGCCCCGACGCCGGACGCCTGCGCGATTTCGCGGAGTTGACGGTCGCCAACGAACTCGACCTGGCCGCCCACGACTCGGGCTTCCGGGAGAAGTGGGGGCCCGAGCTGCTGGTCCTCTTCACCCGGTGCGAGTCGCTGCTCACCCCGGCCTGTCGGGGCGATGTGCGCGCGGTGCTGTGATCAGCGCCGGGCGATCAGGAAGGCTTGCGGCGCGCTCTCCCCGAGGTCCTCGTGCGGCTCCCGGACGGTGCGGGACAGCATCGTGAAACCGGCCTCCTTCAGCACCCCCTCCATGAACTCCGGCCTGCGGCGCAGGAAGTCGATGGCGACGGGGTGCCCCCAGGGCCGGTCGTAGTGGCGGGGGACGTCGCCGACCTGGAAGGCGAGGAGGAGGTGGCCGCCGGGGGCGAGCGCGCGGTGGAAGCCGGTGAAGAGGCGGGGGAGTTCGGCGTCGGGGGTGTGGATGGACGAGTACCAGCACATGACGCCGTCGAGCGAGCCGTCCGCGAAGGGGAGGTCGAACATCGAGCCCTGCTCGAAGCGGATGCCGGGGTTCTCGCGGCGTGCCACCGCGAGCATCGACTCCGACAGGTCGAGCCCGCGCATGTCGAGCCCGAGCCCGGCGAGCAGCCCGGTGGACCGTCCCGGCCCGCACCCGAGGTCGGCCACCTTCCCGCCGGCGCCCACCAGTTCGGCGTACACCCCGAGTACGGCCCGCTCCAGCGGCCGGGCGGCCAGCTCGTCCTGGAACCGCTCGGCGTAGTCCTCGGCGATGGTGTCGTAGAAGGTGCGGGTGGTGGTGAGGAAGTCAGTCATGGCGGGTGACCCTAACCGGGGCCACTGACAACGGCCGGAGGTTCACCCGACCCCCAACCCCCGTAGTAGTGCGGTAGTACCCGCGGCCCCCAGCACCACGACCACGAACGGCGTCTTCCGCCAGGCCAGCCCGACCCCCACCAGTACCCCCGCGGGACGGGCCCACCCCGAGAACCCGCCGCCCTCGGTCAGCGCCCCCGTGGCCAGCATGGCGACCAGCAGGACGACGGCCCCGGCGGACAGCAGCTCCTGCACCCGCGCCGGCAGCGTCACCCGGCCGTGCAGCACCGGCCCCGTCAGCCGGAAGGCGTACGTCCCGAGAGCCAGCACGAGGACTACGGCGACGGTGGCACTCACCGGGTCACCTCGGGGACGTACAGGAAGAGCCCCAGCAGAGCTACGAGGACCGGTACCCCGGCAGGGAGGTACGGGGTCGCCGCGAGGGCGAGAACCGCGCCGAGGGCGACGGGCCCGCGGACGCGGGAGTCCTTGCGGAGGGTGGGTACGACGAGGGCCGCGAGGATCGCGGGGAAGGCCGCGTCGAGCCCGTACCGTGCCGTGTCCCCGACCGCCTGTCCCGCGAGCGCGCCGAGGACGACGGACGTGTTCCACACCGCGAACAGGGCGACGCCGGACGTCCAGAACGCGGCGCGGCGGTGGGCCGGGTCGGACCGGGCGAGGGTGAAGGCGACCGTCTCGTCCGTGACCAGGTGCGCGCCGAGCAGCCGGGTGAGCCGGTGGCGGCCGATGTCCTCGGCGACGGCGAGGCTGTAGGCGACGGTCCGGGTGTTGAGGACGAGCCCGGTCGCGGCGGCGGCCAGCGGACCGCCGCCGGCCAGGAGCACGCCGACCGCGCTGAACTGGGCCGATCCCGCGTAGACGACGAGGGACATGACGATCGGCACCCAGACCGGCAGGCCGCCTGTCACGGCGATCGCGCCGAAGGAGACCCCGACGACCCCGCTGGCGAGGCAGACGAGGAGGACGTCCCGCAGCAGGGTGGGGTCGGCCTCTGATACCTGAGAGGTAACCCTCAGGGGTGTACGGCGTGGCAAACGCATGTTCTCTAAAATGAACGCAGGCCCGGCCGTTCGTCAAGGCGAACGGTCGTACTCGTACAGCGAACGGAGCGGAAGCGTGAGTGAACCCCTGGAGTGGCTCGCGGCCTCGCTGAAGCGGGAGCGCGCCCGGACCGGGCTGTCCCTGTCCGAACTGGCCAAGCGCGCGGGGATCGCGAAGTCCACGCTGTCCCAGCTGGAGGCGGCCCACGGCAACCCGGGGATGGAGACGATCTGGGCGCTGGCGGTGGCGCTCGGCGTCCCGTTCAGCGTGCTCGTCGAGCCGCCCTCGCCGCCCGTCCAGGTCATCCGTGCGGGGGACGGGCCCACGGTCCACTCCGAGCAGTCCAGTTATCTCGCGACGCTGTTGTCCGCGAGTCCTCCGGGAGCACGCCGGGACATTTACTACGTATGGCTGGAACCGGGCACGGCACGCGAATCCGAACCGCATATTCCCGGCACTGTGGAACACATCGTGGTCGCCGAGGGAAGGGTGAAAGCGGGGCCGCGCGGAGAAGGCGTGGAGGTCGGTCCGGGGGATTATCTGTCGTATCGCGGAGATGTGGCGCACACCTACGAGGCGACGGCGCCCGGAACGAAGTTCGTGCTCGTCATGCAGCACACGTGAACGGGAAATGAATTCCGAAAGGCAGGAGCCCCGTCGCCGAACGGCGCGGGGCTCCTTGGGTGGTGCTCTCAGACTGCGATCACGCTGCCGGTTCCGGCAGTCGCCCGGACGATCAGACCGGGGTGACGTTCTCCGCCTGCGGGCCCTTCGGGCCCTGGGTCACGTCGAAGGAAACCTGCTGGTTCTCCTCGAGGGAACGGAAACCCGTGGCGTTGATCGCGGAGTAGTGGACGAAGACGTCGGGGCCGCCGCCTTCCTGGGCGATGAAACCAAAGCCCTTTTCGGCGTTGAACCACTTCACGGTTCCGGTAGCCATAAGCCCTCCTTGGGCTCAAAGGGTCGCCCTGCTCCAGAACCTGCAAGTGTGAAAACAGTGCTGCACAACTGCAAACTTCCGAAAACGTCGAGAGCCCGCGGTCACATGCTCCGCAGGCTCTGTACTGCAAGGGAAACCAAACTGCAACTTGCGGCGAGCCTAGCACGCAGGCAGCCGAAGGCGATAGAGGTCAAGATCACGTCACTCGGAGGTTTGAAACACCCGAGCAATGGGTTGACGCCGGGGGAGGGAGGGGGTGACTCAGCAGCGTACCGGACCGGGGTCTAGCCTCGCGATGTGGACAATTCTCGCACCCGGCCGCGCGTCGGCCACATCCAGTTCCTCAACTGCCTGCCCCTGTACTGGGGGCTCGCGAGAACGGGCACGCTGCTCGATCTTGAGCTGACCAAGGACACCCCGGAGAAGCTCAGCGAGCGGCTCGTGCAGGGTGACCTCGACATCGGCCCGGTCACCCTCGTCGAGTTCCTGCGCAACGCCGACGACCTGGTGGCCTTCCCCGACATCGCGGTCGGCTGCGACGGGCCCGTCATGTCCTGCGTGATCGTCTCGCAGGTCCCCCTCGACCGGCTGGACGGCGCCCGCGTCGCCCTCGGCTCGACCTCCCGCACCTCTGTGCGGCTCGCCCAGCTCCTGCTCGCCGAGCGGTACGGGGTCACCCCCGAGTACTACACCTGCCCCCCCGACCTGAGTCTGATGATGCAGGAGGCCGAGGCCGCCGTCCTCATCGGGGACGCCGCCCTGCGCGCCAACCTCCTCGACGGCCCGCGCTACGGTCTCCAGGTCCACGACCTCGGCACGCTGTGGAAGGAGTGGACCGGCCTCCCCTTCGTCTTCGCCGTCTGGGCCGCCCGCCGGGACTACCTCGACCGTGAGCCCGCGCTCACCCGCGAGGTCCACCGCGCCTTCCTCGCCTCCCGCAACCTCTCCCTCGACGAGGTCGGCAAGGTCGCCGAACAGGCCGCCCGCTGGGAGGAGTTCGACGAAGAGATCCTGGAGCGGTACTTCACCACCCTCGACTTCCGCTTCGGCGCACCCCAGTTGGAGGCGGTCGCGGAGTTCGCCCGCCGGGTCGGCCCGACGACGGGCTTCCCGGCGGACGTGAAGGTGGACCTCCTGACCCCCTGAGAGCCCGGCTCAGCGCCGCCCGAGCCACTGCTCCTCGTCCAGCAACTTCCGCAGCCGGGGCGAGAGTTCGGGTACGGCGGCCCCCGCGGCCTGCGCCCGCGCGACCGTCTCGACGTACGCCAGCGCCTCCCGGCGCAGCCGCTCCTTCTCCTTGCCCTGCCGGCTTCCGGCCAGCCAGACCCAGACCGCGAGGGGGAGGAGGACCAGGGCGAGATAGCCGAGGGTCACGCCCTGCCACCAGCCGTAGGCGGCGCCGATCAGGGCGGCTATGACGCACGCGCAGCCGGCCTCGTCGTGCCAGCCGCCCTGGTCGGCGATCTTCTCGTAGGCGGCGACGGAGCCGGGGACCGGCGGGACGGTGCGGGAGGCGCGGGCGGCGTAGGGGTTCGGGGTGCCGGGCGGCTGGTAACCATAGGGGCCCGCGGCGGCCTGGGGGTGAGGAGCGTACGGCCCGGAGGCGTACGGTCCCGCTGGAGTACTAGGGGTATGAGAGGGTTCGCCACCCGTCGGCCGGTACCTCGGCACCGGGACCGTGGGCTTGGTACCCCCGTACTCCGACCGCCCCTCCAGCCAGGCGGGTACATGCGTCACGGGTAGCCCCCGCGACCGGGCGACGCCGAGGACATGCCGGTAGCCGACCAGTGCCGGATGCCCCAACTCCCGCTTCCAGCGGGCCCGGACGGCGGTCAGGCAGCCGATCCCGAGGGCCAGGACCGGCGCGGCCGGGCCGTAGGCGAGCGCCGGGCTGTCCGCGAGCGCCGGGACCTCCGGGCCGATGAACGGCCACACCCCGCCGACCAGCAGCGCGAGCCCGCCGAGCCAGACGAGCGGCCCCCGCTGGCTCCAGTGCAGCGCCTCCCGCCGCTCCTCGAACATCGCGGCCACGGCCCGGTCGTCCGTGTAGTCCACGCCGTACTGCGCGCTGATGGTCCGCACCGACGCGAGCACGGTCGGCTCGGAGGCCAGGGTGGCTCCGTTGATCGGGAGAAGGTCCATCTCGGGATCATGACACGGGAGTTGTCGGGCTCTTCCGGGGGAAGCGTGGGGAGTCACGGCCCGGTCGTGGGGGAGGATCGGTCCGTGGTGAGCGAGTTGTGGACGACGGCCGGCGCGGCGGTGTGGGGCGCCCTGGCGGGCGGACTGCTGCCCCGGGCGGCGTACCGGTTCTCCGTCCCCCTCAAGGACGACCCGGAGGACGACGCGAGCGCCGAGGCCGAGGGGTGGCGGCGGGAGTGCCCCTCAGGCCACCCCCTGCGCGGCTGGCTGGGACCGGCACGGTGCGCGACCTGCGGCCCCTACGACTCACCCCGTACCCCCTACGTATTACTCACCGCCCTCCTCGCCGTCCTCCTCGCCCTGGCCACCGGCCCCCGCCCCGAACTCGCCGCCTGGCTCCTGCTCGCCCCCGTCTGGGTGCTCGCGGCGGCGGTCGACGTACGGGTACGACGGCTGCCGGACCCCCTGACCTGGGGGCTCGGGGCAGCCGCACCCGCCCTGCTGGGCGTCGCCGCGCTGGTCCCGGAGCACGCCGGGCAGTGGACGACCGCGCTGCTCGGGGCCGTCGCCCTCGGGGCCGCGATCCTGGTCCTGCACCTGCTCAACCCGGCGGGGATGGGGTACGGGGACGCGAAACTGGCGGTCGGACTCGGGGCCGTACTGGGGTGGTACGGGTGGGACACCGTCCTGCTCGGGGCGTTCGCCGGGTTCGCCCTGGGAGCCGTCTACGGGGGAGTGGCCGCCGTGGTCCTCAGGTCGGGGAGGGGTACGACCATCGCGTTCGGGCCGTTCCTGATCGGCGGGGCGGTCCTGGGAGTCCTGGTGGGAGCCTGGACGGCCTGACCGTAGTCCCCTCATACCTCTGGCGTACGCTGGACCGGTCCGTCCACAACCCTTACGAAAGGGACGCCCGGTGACCGAGAAGGCCGACCTCCAGCCCGTCCTCGACCGTGCCGCAGCCGGTGGGCGGATCACCCCCGAGGAGGCGCTCGACCTCTACCGGGACGCCCCCCTGCACGCGCTCGGCGCCGCCGCCGACGCCGTACGCCGCAAGAGGTACGCGGGTACCGAGCACATCGCGACGTACATCATCGAGCGGAACATCAACTACACGAACGTGTGCGTCACGGCGTGCAAGTTCTGCGCGTTCTACGCCCCGCCCACGGCCAAGGACAAGGGCTGGACCCGCGATCTGGACGACATCCTGCGCCGGTGCGCGGAGACCGTCGAGCTCGGCGGGACGCAGATCATGTTCCAGGGCGGGCACCACCCGGACTACGGGGTGGAGTACTACGAGAAGCACTTCGCCGCCATCAAGAAGGACTTCCCCCAGCTGGTGATCCACTCGCTGGGCGCGTCCGAGGTCGAGCACATGGCCCGGATCTCCAAGGTGAGCGTCGAGGAGGCGATCCAGCGCATTCACGCCGCCGGCCTCGACTCCTTCGCGGGCGCCGGTGCGGAGCTGCTCCCCGAGCGCCCCCGCAAGGCCATCGCGCCCCTCAAGGAGTCCGGCGAACGCTGGCTGGAGATCATGGAGACCGCGCACAACCTGGGCGTGGAGTCCACCTCCACCATGCTGATGGGCACCGGCGAGACCAACGCCGAACGCATCGAGCACCTGCGGATGATCCGTGACGTCCAGGACCGCACCGGCGGCTTCCGGGCCTTCATCCCGTACCTCTACCAGCCGATGAACAACCACCTGAAGGGCCGCACGCAGGCCACGATCTTCGAGTACCTGCGGATGATCGCGATCTCCCGCCTCTTCATGGACAACATCGCCCACATCCAGGGGTCCTGGCTCACCACCGGCCAGGACGCGGGCCAACTCACCCTGCACTACGGGGCGGACGACCTCGGCTCGGTCATGCTGGAGGAGAACGTCGTCTCCGCGGCCGGCGCCAAGCACCGCTCCAACCTCCAGGAAATGATCGACATGATCCGTACGGCGGGCCGCGTCCCCGCCCAACGCGCCACGACGTACGAGCACTTGGTCGTCCACGACGACCCGGCGAACGACCCGGTCGACGCGCGCGTCATGTCCCACATCTCCTCCACGGCGATCGAAGGCGGCACGGCCCACCCCGAGTTGAAGATCCTGGCCTCCAACTAGGCGTACGGTGCTGACGATTCACACCGCGCCCCTGCTGCTTCCGGCGGGGGCGCTCCCGATCGAGAACGGCGCGGTCGCGGTGAACGGCGACCGCGTCACGGCCTTCGGCGTGTACGACGACGTCGTGGCCGCCGCCCCGGGTGCGCGGGTCCGCCGCTGGCCCGGCACCCTCACCCCCGGCCTGCGCCAGTGGCACCCCCTGTGGCTGCTGCGCCGCTGCTACCACCCCGACCCGCGCGAGGCTGGCGAACTGGGCGAACTCCCCCTCTGGGGCGAGGAGTTGGCCGCCCTGGATCTGCTGGAGTCCCGCTGGTCCGGCAGCGTGCGGCGTGGCATTCAGCGGATGCTGGCGCACGGTACGACGGCCGTCGCGGCGCCCGGCGCCCGCTTCACCGACCCCCTCGTGGCCCCGGCGATCGCCCGCTCGGGCCTGACGGTCGTCTCCGTCGAGGGGGCTCCCGGCCCGCTGCTCGGCGAGCGCCCCGACCTCGACCCGTTCGCCGAGGGCTACGACCTTCCCGGCACCGTCCACGCGCCCCTGACCGTCGGCGGACGGGCCGACCTCGCGGCGTTCGACGTCCCCGACGAAGCCGCCCTCACCGCGAAGGGCGCCGCCACCTGCGTGGCCACCGTCGTCAACGGGCGTCTGCTGTACCGGAGTCGGTGAACCCCGGCCGCGTCACCCCGCGAGTGCCTTGCCGAACTCACCCGAACTCTGCTCCACCCCGCTGCAGTTGGTCGCCGCGTCGTCCTGGTCCGAGGCGCCCGACGCGCACTGCTGGTCGCGGAACGTGGACCACATCGACACCCACGCGATCCCCTTCTCCTCGGCGAACGACCGGAGTTGGGCCGCGTCGGCGAGGGTGAACGTCTCGTTCGCGATGTCGTTGACGCCGATCATCGAGGTGAGGGCCAGACCGCGCCAGGCGGACTCGTCGGTGGTGCCGAAGACGGACTTCAGCTGGGTGTGCGCGGCCGTCGCGGAGGTGACCGCGTAGTCGCCCATGTCCCCGGTCCAGGTCTCGCCGTAGTTCATGGTCATGATGTTGACGGTGGCCACCTGGACGTCGTACTTGTTCGCGGAGGCGAGCAGCGCGAGGCCGTCGGCGTCGAGGCCCGAGGGCATCACCGGCAGGGTGAAGGAGACCTCCAACTCGGGGCGCTCCTTCTGGAGTCGGGCGACAGCCCGGGAGCGCAGGGCGACCGAGGCGCTGTCGGTGAGGGTGGTGCCCTCGATGTCGAAGTCGGCCTGCGTCGAACCCGCCGCGTCCAGCGCCGCCCCGTACGCGGCCGCCAGCTCCGAGGCGCTGGAGCAGACCGTCGCCAGCTCCTTGCCGGAGGCCCCGCCGAAGGAGACCCGCACGCTCGCACCGGAGGCGGTCAGCTTCGCGATCCGGGACTTCACCGCCGTATCCGTGACGGCCGTCGTCCCGTTCCACTTCGCCGTGCACGCGCTGCCGTCGGAGATCACGAACGCCAGGTTGTACGTCGCCGGGGAGCCCGC
The DNA here is from genome assembly GCF_048159485.1 of Streptomyces sp. 4F14. Taxonomy (NCBI): domain Bacteria; kingdom Bacillati; phylum Actinomycetota; class Actinomycetes; order Kitasatosporales; family Streptomycetaceae; genus Streptomyces; species Streptomyces sp. 4F14. Next base: position 68,268 of record NZ_JBLRVY010000027.1, on the reverse strand, counting down.
CGCGTCGTTGGCGGACGCCTCCGTAGCACTCACGTAGGGGGCGTACCCCGTGGTGGCGGGCGTAGGGGTAGGGGATACCGAGGGACTAGGTGAGGAGACCGGTTCCGCCGCACCTGCCGCCGCGTCCGACGGCGTACCGGAGTCGGACGAGCAGCCCGCCACGGCCAGCGCGCACAGACAGGTCAGTCCGGACAGCGGCACCAGGAAACTCCGCATCGCGTGAACACCCACTTTCGTGATTTCCGCCTCGGGGAAGAGAGCGGCGCCGAAACAGGGAGGGTTTCCGGCGGAACGGTCAACCCTGCCGTGCCGGACGGGCCCCGCGCAGTCGTTTCCCTTTTCTCTCAGGAAAAGGACAGGTTCGGACGTTTCTCATGGGTCTCTCACACGGAAGACAGAGTTTGGTCCACATAAACGCTCCTTAATGTCCGGGGAATGCAATCCGAGCCCGCCACCGAAAGCCGTGCGGCCACTCGCGGCCGGCGACGCAGACGCGGCGCCGCCTCCGCCGAGGGACCCGTGTTCGTCGACAGCTCCGGACGCAGGTCCAAGGCGCTGCGCCGGATCGGCCTCCTCGTCGGCGTCTGCTGCCTCGCCTACGCCGTGATCCTCGGCGCCGCCTTCATGGGCTGGGGCTCCGCGCTGACCCCGTCCTCCCTGCTGCCCTTCGGCCGGGGCGGCGGCCAGGGCCAGGGCCCCGGCGGACTCGGCCCCGAGGGCGGCCGGGGCAACCAGGTCGGCGCCCCGGCCGGTGCCCCGACCGGTGCTCCCACGGGCGTACCCACAGGCTCCCCGCCCGCGCTGCCCCCGGGGGTCAGCCCGACGGCCGTCCCGTCCCCGTCCGCGTCCCCGTCCGCCTCGGCCGGCTGACCGGACCCGGTCGTCCGGCCCAACTGTGGCCGGTCGGCCCGCAGTTGGCGAACTGGCCGCAGAAACCCGGGAGTTCAGGGCGACAGACCGGAACGGACCGGAACCGAACGGAACGCAGAGGCACCACCACATGGCTACGACGACGTCCCCCCGCGGCCGCCGCCGCGCCCCCTCCCGCATCGGCCGGGCGGCGGGCAAGGCGGCGGCGCTCCAGAAACCGAGGGTCATCCTCGCGCTGCTGCTCCTGCTCGCGCTGACCAGCGTGATGCTCCTCGACGGCTATCTGCGCGCCGAGGTCGGCGGCGACGAGCGGGTGCGGACCGGCGCCAGCTCCGACAAGGTGCCCGACAAGGTCCTCGACGGCGGGCCGATCCTCACCTTCCGCGGCGGCCAGGCCACCACGGTCTCCGTCCCCGCCAGGACGATCGCGCTGACCTTCGACGACGGGCCCAACCCGACCTGGACGCCCCAGGTTCTGGAGATCCTCCGGAAGTACGACATACCCGCGACGTTCTTCCTGGTCGGCTCGATGGTGTCGCGCTATCCCGGCATCGTGAAGGACATGGTCGACGACGGGAACGAGGTCGGTATCCACACCTTCACCCACGTCGACCTCTCCTATCAGTCCGACGCCCGCGTCGATCGCGAGATGCAGCAGACCCAGTTGGCGCTGGCCGGTGCCGCCGGTATCACCACGACCCTTTTCCGGGCGCCCTATTCCTCCGAGACCGACGCCATCGACAACTACAGCTGGCCCGTCTACCAGAAACTCGGAGAAGACGGTTACACCAGCGTTTTCGTCGACACCGACTCCGACGACTGGAAGAAGCCGGGCGTCTCGAAGATCATCCAGTGGGCGACGCCGGAGGACGGGAAAGGCGCGTCGGTCCTCTTCCACGACGCGGGCGGCGAACGGTCCCAGACCATCGCCGCGCTGCCGCAGTACATCGAGCGGATGCGGGCCAAGGGGTACACGTTCACGACGATCAGCGGGGTACTGGAGAAGGAGAACGGGGGCGGGGGAGGGGGCGCGAGTGCTACGGGTACTACGGGTACTGCGCCCCCCTCGGGTACTACTCCCGTCGGCGATACCGCCAGCCCCCTCCAGGCCGCCCACCGCGAGGCCACCGGCGTCACCCTCTACGAGGGCAAGGCCCTCATCGCCGCCGTCACGCTCGCCGAATGGACCGTGCCCACGCTCTCCGCCGGCCTCATGATCGTAGGCGTCGCGGTCATGGGCCGGTTCGGGATGATGCTCGTGCTCGCGCGGCGGCACTACCGCAAACGCAACAGGCGCAGGTTCAGTTGGGGGCCCGAGGTCACCCGGCGGATCAGTGTGATCGTCCCCGCGTACAACGAGAAGGAGTGCATCGCCAACACCCTGGAGTCGCTGGCCCAGAGCACGCACCCGATCGAGGTCATCGTCGTCGACGACGGTTCCACGGACGGGACTTCGGAGATCGCCCGCGAGGCCGCGACCCGGCTCGGCATGGACAACGTACGCGTCATCCGGCAGGAGAACGCGGGGAAACCGGCGGCCCTCAACAACGGGGTGCGCAGCGCGAGTTGCGACATCGTCGTCATGATGGACGGGGACACGGTCTTCGAGCCGGACGCCGTGCACCAGTTGGTCCAGCCGTTCGCCGACCCCGGGGTCGGGGCGGTCGCCGGGAACGCGAAGGTCGGGAACCGGAACACGGTCATCGGGGCCTGGCAGCACATCGAGTACGTGATGGGCTTCAACCTCGACCGGCGGATGTACGACCTGCTGCGCTGCATGCCGACGATCCCCGGCGCGATCGGGGCGTTCCGGCGGGACGCGGTGCTCCAGGTCGGCGGGATGAGCGAGGACACCCTCGCCGAGGACACGGACATCACCATCGCCATGCACCGGGCGGGCTGGCAGGTCGTCTACCAGGAGCACGCCAGGGCCTGGACCGAGGCGCCCGGCTCGCTCAAGCAGCTCTGGTCGCAGCGGTACCGGTGGTCCTACGGGACCATGCAGGCGCTGTGGAAGCACCGCAAGTCCCTGACGGACAAGGGGCCTTCGGGCCGCTTCGGGCGGGTCGGCATGCCACTGGTCGTCCTCTTCCAGATCGTCACGCCCGTCTTCGCGCCCCTCATCGACGTGTTCACCGTCTACTCGATGATCTTCGTCGACCTCCGGGCCGCCCTGCTCGCCTGGTTCGCCGTCCTCGGGGTCCAACTCCTGTGCGCGGCCTACGCGTTCCGGCTCGACCGGGAGCAGTACCGCTACCTGTGGATGATGCCGCTCCAGCAGCTCGCCTACCGGCAGATGATGTACCTCGTCCTCATCCACTCCTGCATCACCGCGCTGACCGGCGGCCGGCTGCGCTGGCAGAAACTGAAGCGGACCGGCGAGGTCGGGACCCCGGCGGGGGCGAGCTGATGGGGGCGCACCGCAAGGGGGGTTCCGTCGGGGCGGTCACGGAAGCGATGCCGCGGCGAGGTGCCGACGAAGGTGAGGTCGGACTCCAACACCCGCCCAGAGACCGGTACTTCGACACCCTCAGGGCCGTCGCGCTCGTCCGTGTCGTCGCCTACCACACCTTCGGCTGGGCCTGGGCCGGGATGGTCTTCCCCTCCATGGGGATCATGTTCGGGCTGGCCGGGACCCTCATGGCGAAGTCGCTTGAGCGGCCCGCGCTGAAGGTCGTCAAGAGCCGGCTGCGGAGGCTGTTGCCGCCGTTCTGGTTCTGGGGCGTCTTCGTGGTCCTCGCGATGCTCGTCCACGACTGGATGCCGGGCTGGCAGATCGTCTTCTGGGTCGTACCTCTGGGGGACCCGCCGGGCAACGCCTGGGGCGAGCAGGCGTGGGAGATCCTCTGGTACCTGCGGACGTACCTGTGGTTCGTCCTCCTCTCGCCGGTCCTCCTCAAGGTGTTCCGGCTCGCCCCCGTCGCCGTCCTGCTCTCCGCCCTCGCGCCGATCCTCGTCCTCCACTTCCTGTGGGAGCCACCGGACGACCGCTTCGGCAACGCGCTGACCGACCTCGCGACGTTCCTGTTCTGCTGGGTCCTCGGGTTCGCGCACCGGGACGGGGTACTACGCCGGCTACGACCGCTCGCCGTGATCGTGCTGTCGCTGGCCGCGATCGGGTTCGGGGGCTGGTACGCCCTCACCCATCAGGGGGAGACCGGGTCGTACGACCTCGACGATATACCCCTCGCGCAGGCGTTCTGGTCCGCCGGGTACGTCACTCTCCTGATGTACGCCAAGTCGTACTTCGGGGTCGACCTCGCGGGGCTCGCTAGGCACCGGCGGCTCGACCGGGTCGTCACCGTCTTCAACGCCCGCGCGGTGACGATCTACCTGTGGCACGAGATCGCGCTCATCCTCGCGGTGCCGCTGATCGACCGGTTCTGGGACATCCCCGCGTTCGAGAAGTGGCTCCCTCTGGAGAGCCAGTGGTTCATGTTCGGGGTCGGGTGGGCGCTGATCGTCGTGTTCGTGCTGCTGTGCGGGTGGGTGGAGGACGTGGCGGGGAAGAAACGGCCGCGGCTGCTGCCTTGAGGTCCCTGCCGTAGCTCTTCGGGGGGAGGCTGCAAGAATGAAACGGTGACCCGCGCATCCCTGGACAAGCAGCCGCACGAAGTCGCCTCGATGTTCGACAACGTGGCGGAACGGTACGACCTGACCAACGACGTGCTGTCCCTCGGGCAGGACCGGCGCTGGCGCAAGGAGGTCGCGCGCGCCGTGGACGCCCGGCCGGCGCAGAAGATCCTCGACCTCGCGGCCGGTACGGCCACGTCCTCGCTGCCGTTCGCGCAGGCAGGGGCGTATGTCGTGCCGTGCGACTTCTCCCTGGGGATGCTTCAGGTCGGGAAGCGGCGGAACTCGTGGCTGCCGTTCACCGCGGGGGACGCGACGCGGCTGCCGTTCAAGGACGACACGTTCGACGCGGTGACGATCTCGTTCGGGCTGCGGAACGTGCAGGATTTCGATGCCGGGCTTCGTGAGATGTACCGGGTGACTCGGCCCGGGGGGCGGGTCGTGATCTGCGAGTTCTCGCATCCGACGTGGGCGCCGTTCCGGACGGTCTACACGGAGTACTTGATGCGGGCGCTGCCGCCGGTGGCCCGTGCGGTGTCGTCCAATCCGGATGCGTACGTCTATCTCGCCGAGTCCATTCGGGCCTGGCCCGATCAGCCTGCGCTGGCCACGCGGTTGCGGGAGGCGGGGTGGGCGAAGGTGGCTTGGCGGAACCTGACCGGGGGGGTTGTGACGTTGCACCGGGGATTCAAGGAGTGACGCTCCGGGGTGGGGTGTGCGGATCGCTGCGCGGCTGCGGACCGGTTGTGGCTGGTCGCGCCCACGCGGCGGTAGCCGCAAATCGACACAGCCCCGCGCCCCTAGGAGGGCCTGCGGCCCATCGGGCGTGGTACCGCCCTACCTCAGAGCCATCGGCATCTCCCTGCCCCCGTACCCCACCGCCGCGTACGGCTCTCCCGGTTCCTCCAGCTCCCGTTGGAAGCCGCCGCCCCCCGGGCGCGGTATCCGGGGTTCGTGGACGCCCGCTCCGCCCCCTCCCTCCCCCTCGCCGAAGTCGAACCACACCGAGACGACGGCCCCGCGGGGGACCTCGACGCCGGGTGGGGGGTACTGGCGTACTACGTAGTCCACGACCGTGCGGAGGAAGTCCGGGCGGTCGGGGGCGGCGAGCAGGACGCCGTGTGCCTGGGCTGTCTCGCGGGCGTCCATGGCCATCAGGCCGACCAGACGCGGTACGTGCACTTCGGGTGTTTTGGGTGGTATGAGCACAGATGTCACCCCCAGTGGTACTGGAAGGGTAACCGCCCAGGGGTGCCGTCCGGAAGCGCTGTGCGACAATTTCGCTGCGCTTGGCTACTGAGAGTTACGGCCTTCGAGGTCCAGGCGATAGCAGTGACCCTGGCGACGGGCGTCGGGCGTGGTGAAGACCTCGCCGAGCCGCATCCCGAGCCGCCGGGTCACGGCGATGGAGCGCGCGTTCTCGGCGTCGACCATCGCGACCACCCCGCGTACGCCCGCCGAGCGCACCCGCTCCAGCGTCATCTGCGCCGCCGCGGTGACGTACCCCCTGCCCCAGTACTCCCGGCCGAGCCGCCAGCCGATCTCGATCTCGCCCACCGGACCCCACTCCAGGGGCCACGGCTGAGCCCCGGTGAAGCCGATCACCCGGCCCTCCCGGTCGAGCATGGTCCACAGGCAGAAGCCGTGCTCGGCGTCGTGCCGCCGCTGGCGGGCCGTCAGCTCCTCGTACTCCGAAAGTTCTGCCGCCCTACCCCCGTGGTACCGCATGACTTCCGGGTGGTCGAAGGTCCGGTGCCAGGCGAGGGCGTCCTCGTCGGTGGGGACACGCAGCCGTACTACGGGAAGAGCCAGGTTCACGGGGGCAACCCTTCAGCCGGGTGATCAATTCTGCTGAATAGACTGCCCATGTCCAGTGCCGGTCGGCACGCAGATTCCGAACTTGGGGAGATCCCGCCGTGACCGTCGTGACTGATCCTCACTCCGAAAACACCGCGTCTCTCTCCGGGAACACCGCCGATGTGATCGTCGTCGGCGCGGGACCGGCCGGCTCGACGACCGCGTACTACCTCGCCAAGGCCGGACTCGACGTCCTCCTGCTGGAGAAGACCGAGTTCCCGCGCGAGAAGGTCTGCGGCGACGGCCTCACGCCGCGCGCCACGAAACAGCTCGTCGCCATGGGGATCGACATCTCCGAGGAGGCCGGCTGGCTGCGCAACAAGGGCCTCAGGATCATCGGCGGCGGCGTACGGCTCCAGCTCGACTGGCCCGAGCTCGCGTCGTACCCGGACTACGGACTCGTCCGCAAGCGCGACGACTTCGACGAGCAGCTCGCCCGGCAGGCGCAGAAGGCGGGGGCACGGCTGTACGAGCGGTGCAACGTGGGGGCGCCGATCATCGACGACCGCACCGGCCGCATCACCGGCGTACACGCGAAGTTGGGCGAGGAGAAGCGCGAAGTCACCTTCCACGCGCCCCTGGTGGTCGCCGCCGACGGCAACTCCACGCGGCTGTCGCTGGCGATGGGGCTGCACCGGCGCGAGGACCGGCCGATGGGCGTCGCCGTCCGGACGTACTTCGAGAGCCCCCGGCACGAGGACGACTACCTGGAATCCTGGCTGGAGCTGTGGGACCGGCGCGGGGCCGAGGACCGGCTGCTGCCCGGGTACGGGTGGATCTTCGGCATGGGCGACGGGACCTCCAACGTCGGGCTCGGCGTCCTCAACACCTCCGACTCCTTCAAGGAGTTGGACTGGCGCGAGGTGCTCAAGGCGTGGTGCGCGTCCATGCCCGAGGAGTGGGGGTACACGCCGGAGAACATGACCGGGCCCATCCGCGGGGCCGCGCTGCCGATGGCCTTCAACCGCCAACCCCACTACACCAAGGGCCTGTTGCTCGTCGGCGACGCGGGTGGACTGGTCAACCCCTTCAACGGCGAGGGCATCGCGTACGCCATGGAGTCCGGGCAGATCGCCGCGGACGTCATCGTCCAGGCGCACGCGCGCGCCACGCCGGCCCAGCGGGAGATCGCGCTGCGGCGCTACCCGCAGGTCCTCAAGGACACGTACGGGGGGTACTACACGCTGGGCCGCGCCTTCGTGAAGCTCATCGGGAACCCGAAGGTCATGAAGATCGCGGCCCAACGCGGGCTGACTCACCCGGTGTTGATGAAGTTCACGCTGAAGATGCTGGCGAACCTGACGGATCCCACCGGGGGTGACGCGATGGACCGGATCATCAACGGGCTGAGCAAGGTGGCGCCCAAGGCGTAGTACCTCGGGTGCGGCTGGGTGGGGGGCTGCTCGCGCCCACGCGGCGGTAGCCGCACATCGGACACAGCCCCGCGCCCCTTAAGGGCGTTGCCCCACCGCCTCTGCATTTGCCGCCCTCTGCGCCATCACCCTCTCCCTGCGGTCCGCCATCTGCCGCAGGGCCTCCTTCCGGTCCCGCTTCGACAGCCGGTCCAGATACACGTGCCCGTTCACATGGTCCGTCTCGTGCGCGAGGCACCGCGCGAAGTACCCGGTGCCCTCGATCGTGACGGGGGCGCCGTCCTTGTCGTAGCCGTGGACGACCGCGAGGTCGGGGCGCGGTACGTCCATCACCGCGCCCGGCACGGAGAGGCAGCCCTCGTCGTCGTCCAGGAGGCGGCGGCCGGCCGCGGGGAGGGGCGCGAGGACCGGGTTGACGATGTGGCCGACGTGGCGGACGCCCTCGTCGTCGGGGCAGTCGTACACGAACAGGCGCAGATCGACGCCGACCTGGTTCGCCGCGAGGCCCGCGCCGCTCGCGAGGTACATCGTCAGGAACATGTCGTCGATGAGCGCCGCGAGGTCGGGGCCGAACTCGGTGACATCACGGCACGGCTTGTGCAGGACCTCTTCGCCGACCTCGGTGATGCGCAGGACGCGCCCCTGCCGGGCCTCGGGGGCGTGCCGGGGGTACGAGTCGACGGGGCGACCCTGGACGAAAACGCTGGGCATGTCTGTCTCTCCCTCTGAGGGCTGACCGCTCGTCGATCAGCGCGAGGGGAGGAACGTGCCGGACCCGGCCGAAGTTCCGTACGCCGAAGTCCCGTACGAGGAAGTCCCGTACGAGGAAGGGCCGCTGCCCACCGGAAAGACACGCGGCGGCTGCGGCCCTGCACCTCGGGTATTACCCGGGTAGTACCCCAGGGTCAGAGCACCCGCACCGCACCGCTCGCCGGGTACCCGGACAGGTCCTGGATGACGACCCCCTTGGAGGGGTTCGCCGCGTCGAGGTACTTCCCGCCGCCGATGAAGACGCCGACGTGGTACGCCGACCCCTTGCCGCCCCAGTACAGGATGTCGCCGACCTGGAGGTTCGACAGGGAGACGTCCGTACCGAAGTTCGACTGGTCCTCGGAGACGCGCGGCAGATCGACGCCGACCTGCTTGAACGCGGCCTGTACGAGTCCGGAGCAGTCCCAGGCGTTGGGACCGGTGCCACCGAGGACGTACGCGTCGCCGACCTGCGCCTTGAGGAAGTCGATGACGGTCGCGACGCTGCCGGTGGCCGGCGTCGAGACGGAACCGGAGTCCGAGCTCAGGCTCGCGCGGGTCTCTGAGCGGGAGACGGCGGCCTCGGCGGCGGCCTTGCGGGCCTCCTCGTCGGCCTTCTTCTTGGCCTCGGCCTTCTTCGCCGCGTCCAGGTCCTTCGCGGCCTCCTTGGCGGCAGCGGCGGCCGCGGAGTCGCGCTCGGCCTGGAGCTGGTAGTTGGCCGCGGCCTGCTGCGTGAACTGCGCGGCCTGCTCGACCTGCGCGGACAGGTCGGCGGTCAGCGTGGGCAGTTCCAGCGTCTGCGTCACCGTCGCGTCGGCAGCGTTGGCCGAACCCGCCGCGGTGGCGACGGCCAGCGTGCCGAGGACACCACTGGCGACTCCGGCACGCACCGCGATCGAGGACGCGTTGCGGCGGGGCTTCCGGTGGCTACGTATGTGAGCGGTGGTGGACATGGGTACAACCGGTATCAGGAGCTCCTCCATACCTTCAAGGAACGTGTCCTGCGCCACACTTGTTCAATCGGTGCCCCAACTTCTGTGTACCGGTTCCTTTATTGACGCCGTAACGGACATTGTGGACCTGGGCGTTCAGGGCTGTGATCACTGGCTTTCGCTGTTACGTCCGAATTGCCCGCTGCCTACCATCCGTTGAGGTCGTTGGCCAAGCCTGGCTTCGGAGGGGCTCGTTCCGATGTGGCGCAGGTCACGGAACGGTTACCGGAACGGCTGCGTCCGGCACTCGTGAACGTGTGCACGCGTCCACACCCCTCCGCCGGTTCCCTCCGACGTGTGAACGGGGTCCTCTATCAACCCCCCTCGTCCAGGGCCAATTTGGATGCAAGGGAACTCTCTTGATATAGAGACTCCCCCTCCGGACCGTCACTGACGAGCGAAAATGTCACGTCGCGTGATCACTTCGCAGCCCCTGGTGCCAAGATCGGCGCCGATATGACTTCATGATCCTTCGTCAGGTGGTGGAGATCACAAAGCTTGTGCAATACCCCGTGTCGCAAGTCACAGAGCGACGGGCATAGGATGCGGGGCAGTTGGGCTTGTGACCTGCTTCACATGTTCGCGATCTTGGCGACAGCCCCAACGTTTTTCCTAGCAACCCGCCAACAGTCAGTGCCGACTGAGAGGAGCGAGGAGCGGTGAACGCCTATGCGCCCATCCTCGTACTGGGAGCCCTCGGGGCAGGCTTTGCGATCTTCTCCGTGGTCATGGCCACGCTCATCGGGCCGAAGCGCTACAACCGCGCGAAGCTCGAAGCCTACGAGTGCGGAATCGAGCCGACCCCCACGCCGGCCGGCGGCGGGCGTTTCCCCATCAAGTACTACCTGACGGCGATGCTCTTCATCGTCTTCGACATCGAGATCGTCTTCCTCTACCCCTGGGCCGTCACCTTCGACGCCCTGGGTGTCTTCGGGCTCGTGGAGATGCTGCTCTTCGTGCTCACCGTCTTCGTCGCCTACGCGTACGTCTGGCGGCGCGGCGGCCTGGAATGGGACTGAGGGGCCTTTAGCCATGGGACTCGAAGAAAAGCTGCCGAGCGGCTTCCTGCTGACCACCGTCGAACAGGCCGCGGGCTGGGTGCGCAAGGCGTCCGTCTTCCCCGCCACCTTCGGCCTGGCCTGCTGCGCCATCGAGATGATGACGACCGGAGCCGGGCGCTACGACCTCGCCCGCTTCGGCATGGAGGTCTTCCGGGGCTCGCCCCGCCAGGCCGACCTGATGATCGTCGCCGGCCGGGTCAGCCAGAAGATGGCGCCGGTCCTCAGGCAGGTCTACGACCAGATGCCGAACCCCAAGTGGGTCATCTCCATGGGCGTGTGCGCGTCCTCGGGCGGCATGTTCAACAACTACGCGATCGTCCAGGGCGTCGACCACATCGTCCCCGTGGACATCTACCTCCCCGGCTGCCCGCCGCGCCCCGAGATGCTGATGGACGCGATCCTCAAGCTCCACCAGAAGATCCAGCACACCAAGCTCGGTGTGAACGCGGAGGAAGCGGCCCGGGAGGCGGAGGAGGCGGCGCTCAAGGCGCTCCCGCTGATCGAGATGAAGGGGCTGCTGCGATGAGCGACGCCAACCCGGAGGGCGCCAACCCCGAGAAGGACCTCAGCGCCTCCAACCTCCCCGGCCAGCGCGGCGACCGGGGCGAGGAGATCCGCGTCCAGCGCGGCATGTTCGGCGCGAACAACGGCGGCGACACCTCCGGATACGGCGGCCTGGTCCGCTCGGTCCGCCTGCCGGGCGCGTCCTCGCGGCCGTACGGCGGCTGGTTCGACGAGGTCGCCGACGAACTCGAAGGAGCCCTGGAGGAACAGGGGCTGCTCCCGGACAACGCGATCGGCAGGACCGTCGTCGACCGGGGTGAACTCACCTTCCACGTCGAGCGCGAGCACCTCGTCCGCGTCGCCCGCACCCTGCGCGACGACCCGGCGCTGCGCTTCGAGCTGTGCACCGGCGTCAGCGGCGTGCACTACCCGCACGACAAGGGCCGCGAGCTGCACGCCGTCTACCACCTGCGCTCGATCACCCACAACCGGCTGATCCGCCTGGAGGTCAGCGCCCCGGACGCCGACCCGCGCATCCCGTCCCTGGTCCCCGTCTACCCGACGAACGACTGGCACGAGCGCGAGACGTACGACTTCTTCGGGATCGTCTTCGACGGTCACCCGGCCCTGACGCGGATCATGATGCCGGACGACTGGCAGGGCCACCCGCAGCGCAAGGACTACCCCCTCGGCGGCATCCCCGTCGAGTACAAGGGCGCCCAGATCCCGGCTCCGGACCAGCGGAGGTCGTACTCGTGAGCACGTCGCACGCAACTCCCCGCGAGACCACGGAAGGCTCCGTCTACACGGTCACCGGAGGCGACTGGGACGAGATCGTCCAGTCCGCGGCCCGCGCCGACGACGAGCGCATCGTCGTCAACATGGGCCCCCAGCACCCCTCCACGCACGGTGTGCTCCGCCTCATCCTGGAGATCGACGGCGAGACGGTCACCGAGGCCCGCTGCGGCATCGGCTACCTGCACACCGGCATCGAGAAGAACCTCGAATTCCGTACGTGGACGCAGGGCACGACCTTCGTCACGCGCATGGACTACCTGACGTCCTTCTTCAACGAGACCGCCTACTGTCTCGCCGTCGAGAAGCTCCTCGGCATCGAGGACCAGATCCCCGAGCGCGCCGAGATCATCCGGGTCCTGCTGATGGAGCTGAACCGGCTCTCCTCGCACCTGGTGTGCATCGCCACCGGCGGCATGGAGCTCGGCGCCACCACGATCATGATCTACGGATTCCGCGATCGTGAAATGATTCTCGACATCTACGAGCTCATCACGGGCCTGCGGATGAACCACGCGTACATCCGCCCCGGCGGACTCGCGCAGGACCTGCCGCCCGGCGCGGTGGACCAGATCCGCGAGTTCGTGAAGAAGATGAAGAAGAACCTCCCGGAGTACGACAAGCTCGCCACCGGGAACCCCATCTTCAAGGCCCGCATGCAGGACGTCGGCCACCTCGACCTGGCCGGCTGCATGGCCCTCGGCGCCACCGGCCCGATCCTGCGCTCCACCGGCCTCCCGCACGACCTGCGCAAGGCGCAGCCCTACTGCGGGTACGAGACCTACGAGTTCGACGTCCCGACCGCCGACACCTGCGACTCCTACGGGCGCTTCCTGATCCGCCTGGAGGAGATGCGCCAGTCGCTGCGCATCGTCGAGCAGTGCCTGGACCGGCTCCAGCCGGGCCCGGTCATGGTCGGCGACAAGAAGATCGCCTGGCCCGCCCAACTGGCCCTCGGGCCCGACGGACTGGGCAACTCCCTCGACCACATCAAGAAGATCATGGGCACCTCCATGGAGGCCCTGATCCACCACTTCAAGCTGGTCACCGAGGGCTTCCGGGTCCCGCCGGGACAGGCGTACGCGGCCGTCGAGTCCCCCAAGGGCGAACTCGGCGTGCACGCCGTGTCCGACGGCGGCACCCGCCCCTTCCGGGTCCACTTCCGCGACCCGTCCTTCACCAACCTGCAAGCCATGGCGGCGATGTGCGAGGGCGGCCAGGTCGCCGACGTGATCGTCGCCGTCGCGTCCATCGACCCCGTGATGGGAGGCGTCGACCGGTGACCACCAGCTCTTCCGGGATCAGCCTGGGCATGCCCGAACTGCCCGCGCCCGCCTACCCGGACGACGTACGGGCCCGCCTGGAGGCGGACGCGCGCGAGGTGATCGCCCGCTACCCCGACTCCCGCTCCGCGCTCCTGCCGCTGCTGCACCTCGTGCAGTCCGAGGAGGGCCATGTCACGCGCACCGGGATGCGGTTCTGCGCGGACGTCCTGGGCCTGACCACCGCCGAGGTCACCGCCGTCGCGACCTTCTACACCATGTACCGGCGCCGGCCGAGCGGCGACTACCAGGTCGGCGTCTGCACCAACACGCTGTGCGCGGTGATGGGCGGCGACGCCATCTTCGACTCGCTCCAGGAGTACCTGGGCGTCGGGAACGGAGAGACCACGGACGACGGGAAGGTCACGCTGGAGCACATCGAGTGCAACGCGGCCTGCGACTTCGCGCCTGTCGTGATGGTCAACTGGGAGTTCTTCGACAACCAGACCGTCGAGAGCGCCAAACGCCTCGTCGACGACCTGCGCGCCGACCGGACGGTGTCCCCCACGCGCGGGGCGCCGCTGTGCACCTTCAAGGACACCGCCCGCATCCTGGCGGGCTTCCCCGACGAGCGCGAGGGCGCCGTCGAGGCGAGCGGCGGCGCGGGACCCGCCTCGCTGGTGGGCCTCCGCCTGGCCAGGGGAGAGACCGCACCCGCGCGCGTGGTCCATCCGCGCGAGGAACCCGAGCACCGGCCCGCCGCCGAGGAGGGGGAGGGATGACGTTGGCACCCGAACTGAAAGGCAGCAGCCCCGAGAAGCTGCTGGCACCCGTGCTGTCGGCCTTCTGGGACGAGGAGCGAGCCTGGTCGCTCGACGTGTACCGGAGGCACGAGGGGTACGAGGGGTTGCGCAAGGCCCTCGCCATGTCGCCGGACGACCTGATCGCGTACGTCAAGGACTCCGGACTGAGGGGGCGCGGCGGGGCCGGGTTCCCGACGGGGATGAAATGGCAGTTCATTCCCCAGGGAGATGGAAAACCGCACTATCTAGTTGTCAACGCCGACGAATCGGAGCCGGGGACCTGCAAGGACATCCCGCTCCTCTTCGCGAACCCGCACAGCCTCATCGAGGGCATCGTCATCGCGTGTTACGCCATCCGGTCGTCGCATGCCTTCATCTACCTGCGGGGTGAAGTCGTCCCCGTCCTGCGGCGGTTGCACGAGGCCGTACGCGAGGCGTACGCGGCGGGCTATCTCGGCGAGAACATCCTCGGCAGCGGGCTCGATCTCCAGCTCACCGTCCACGCCGGCGCCGGCGCGTACATCTGCGGTGAGGAGACCGCGCTGCTCGACTCGCTCGAAGGCCGCCGGGGTCAACCGCGGCTGCGTCCTCCCTTCCCCGCCGTCGAGGGGCTGTATGCCTGCCCCACTGTCGTGAACAACGTCGAGTCGATCGCGTCGGTTCCCGCGATCCTGAATCGCGGCAAAGAATGGTTCCGGTCGATGGGCAGCGAGAAGTCCCCGGGCTTCACGCTGTACTCCCTCTCCGGCCATGTCGCGAGCCCCGGCCAGTACGAGGCGCCGCTCGGCATCACGCTGCGCCAGCTGCTGGAGATGAGCGGCGGGATGCGCCCCGGGCACCGGCTGAAGTTCTGGACGCCGGGCGGCTCCTCCACCCCGATGTTCACCGACGAGCACCTCGACGTGCCCCTCGACTACGAGGGCGTCGGCGCGGCCGGCTCGATGCTCGGCACGAAGGCCCTCCAGTGCTTCGACGAGACGACCTGCGTGGTGCGCGCGGTGACCCGGTGGACGGAGTTCTACGCCCACGAGTCCTGCGGCAAGTGCACGCCCTGCCGTGAAGGCACCTACTGGCTCGTGCAGTTGCTGCGCGACATCGAGGCCGGCAAGGGCGTCATGAGCGACCTCGACAAGCTGAACGACATCGCCGACAACATCAACGGCAAGTCGTTCTGCGCCCTCGGCGACGGCGCCGCCTCGCCGATCTTCTCCTCGCTGAAGTACTTCCGCGAGGAGTACGAGCAGCACATCACCGGCCGGGGCTGCCCCTTCGACCCGGCCAAGTCGACGGCCTGGGCGGACCGCCCGGAGGTGAAGGCATGACCGTGACCACCAATGCCCCCACAGGAGGCGGGGAGGCGGCGGTGCCGCGGGAAGATCTCGTGACGCTGACGATCGACGGCGCCGAGATCAGCGTGCCCAAGGGCACCCTGGTCATCCGCGCCGCAGAACAGCTCGGCATCGAGATCCCCCGGTTCTGCGACCACCCCCTCCTCGACCCGGCCGGCGCCTGCCGCCAGTGCATCGTCGAGGTCGAGGGCCAGCGCAAGCCGATGGCGTCCTGCACGATCTCCTGCACCGACGGGATGGTCGTCAAGACGCACCTGACCTCCCCGGTCGCCGAGAAGGCCCAGCACGGCGTGATGGAGCTGCTGCTCATCAACCACCCGCTGGACTGCCCGGTCTGCGACAAGGGCGGCGAGTGCCCGCTCCAGAACCAGGCCATGTCGCACGGCCAGGCGGAGTCCCGCTTCGAGGGCCGCAAGCGGACGTACGAGAAGCCGGTCCCGATCTCCGCGCAGGTCCTGCTGGACCGCGAGCGGTGCGTCCTGTGCGCGCGCTGCACGCGGTTCTCGAACCAGGTGGCGGGCGACCCGATGATCGAGTTGATCGAACGGGGCGCCCTCCAGCAGGTCGGTACGGGCGAAGGCGATCCGTTCGAGTCGTACTTCTCCGGGAACACGATCCAGATCTGTCCCGTCGGGGCGCTCACCTCGGCCGCGTACCGCTTCCGCTCGCGCCCCTTCGACCTGGTGTCGTCGCCCTCGGTGTGCGAGCACTGCGCGGGCGGGTGCGCGACGCGTACGGACCACCGGCGCGGGAAGGTCATGCGGCGGCTCGCCCAGAACGACCCCGAGGTCAACGAGGAGTGGATCTGCGACAAGGGGCGCTTCGGGTTCCGGTACGCGCAGCAGCGCGACCGCCTGGAGACGCCCCTCGTGCGCAACGCCGAAGGCGACCTGGTGCCCGCCTCCTGGCCGGAGGCCCTCCAGATCGCGGCGCAGGGACTGCTCGCCTCGCGCGGGCGCACGGGCGTGCTGACCGGCGGCCGGCTCACCGTCGAGGACGCGTACGCGTACAGCAAGTTCGCGCGCGTGGCGCTCGACACCCACGACATCGACTTCCGCGCGCGCGTGCACAGCGGCGAGGAGGCCGACTTCCTGGCCTCCCAGGTCGCCGGACGCGGCCGGGACCTCGACGGCACGGGCGTCGCGTACGCGGACCTGGAGAAGGCGCCCGCCGTCCTCCTGGTCGGCTTCGAGTCCGAGGAGGAGGCCCCCGGCGTCTTCCTGCGGCTGCGCAAGGCGTGGCGCAAGACCGGGCTGCGGGTGTTCTCGCTGGCCACGCACGCGACGCGCGGCCTGGAGAAGGCGGGCGGCACACTGCTGCCGGCCGCTCCCGGCACCGAGACGGAGTGGCTGGACGCCCTCGCGGCCGGGAACGGCCTGGAGACGCCCGGAGAGGCGGCCGCCGAGGCGCTGCGGGCCGAGGGCGCCGTCATCGTCGTAGGCGAGCGCCTGGCGGGCGTCGCGGGGGGTCTCACGGCCGCTGTGCGGGTCGCCTCGGCGACCGGGGCGCGGCTCGTGTGGATCCCGCGCCGGGCCGGCGAGCGCGGCGCCCTGGAGGCGGGTGCGCTGCCCGCGCTGCTGCCCGGCGGACGCCCGGCGACCGACCCACGCGCGCGTGAGGAGGTCGCCGCCGTCTGGGGGCTCGCCGAACTCCCGCACGGGTACGGCCGCGACACCGGCCAGATCGTCGAGGCCGCCGTCGCCGGGGAACTCCAGGCGCTGCTGGTGGCCGGCGTCGAGGTCGCCGACCTGCCCGACCCCGCGCGGGCGCGTACGGCGCTCGACGAGGTGGGCTTCCTGGTCTCGCTGGAGCTGCGGCCCAGCGAGGTCAGCACGCGCGCGGACGTCGTCCTGCCGGTCGCCGCGGTCGCCGAGAAGCCGGGCGCGTTCCTCAACTGGGAGGGCAGGGTGCGGTTCTTCGACGCCGCCCTCAAGCCCGAGCAGATGACGCGCCGGCTGCCCCCGAGCGACACGCGCGTGCTGCAGATGCTCGCCGACGCCATGGACGTCCACCTGGGCCTTCCGGACCTGCGCACCACGCGCGCGGAGATCGACCGGCTGGGCGCCTGGGACGGGCAGCGGGCCGCCGAGCCGAACGAGACCGGGGGAACGCTCCCGAGGCCCGCCGCCGGTGAGGCCGTCCTCGCCGGGCACCGGCTGCTCCTCGACCGGGGGCTCCTCCAGGAGGGCGACACGGCGCTCGCCGCGACCCGGCACGCCTCCTACGCGCGCGTGTCGGCCGCCACGGCCGCCGAGGCGGGCGTGAAGGAGGGTGACCTGCTGGCCGTCACCGGCGCCACCGGGACCGTCGAACTGCCGCTGGCCGTCACCGAGATGCCCGACCGGGTGGTGTGGCTCCCGCTCAACTCGGCGGGCGCGGGCGTCGCCTCGGACACCGGGGCCCGGCCCGGAACTCTCGTCCGCATCGGCCCGGCGACGCCCGCCGACGCCCCCAAGGAGGTGGAGGCATGAGCCCGTACCTCGCGGCGGAAGACCTCTCGATGTTCGGCCGTGACCCCTGGTGGCTGGTCGTCGTCAAGGCGGTGTTCTGCTTCGCGTTCCTGATGGTGACCGTGCTGTTCTCCATCGTCTGGGAGCGCAAGGTCGTCGCCTGGATGCAGCTGCGTGTCGGACCCAACCGGCACGGCCCCTGGGGCATGCTCCAGTCGCTCGCCGACGGCATCAAGCTGATGCTGAAGGAAGACGTCATCGTCAAGCGCGCGGACAAGGTCGTCTACGTCCTCGCGCCGATCGTCGCCGCCATCCCCGCGTTCATGGCGATCGCGGTGATCCCCTTCGGCCCGGCCGGCAACGAGGTCTCGATCTTCGGCCACCGCACGACGATGCAGCTCACCGACCTGCCGATCGCGATGCTGTACATCCTCGCGGTCGCCTCGGTCGGCATCTACGGCATCGTGCTCGCGGGCTGGAGCTCCGGGTCGACGTACCCGCTGCTCGGCGGTCTGCGCTCGGCCGCGCAGATGATCTCCTACGAGATCGCGATGGGCGCCGCGTTCGCCTCGGTGTTCCTGTACTCGGGGTCCATGTCGACGTCGACGATCGTCGAGCAGCAGACGGACCGCTGGTACATCCTGCTGCTGCCGGTCTCGTTCATCCTGTACATCGTCACGATGGTCGGCGAGACCAACCGCGCCCCCTTCGACATGCCGGAGTCCGAGGGCGACCTCGTCGGCGGCTTCAACACCGAGTACTCGTCGATCAAGTTCGCGATGTTCATGCTCGCCGAGTACGTCAACATGGTGACCGTCTCGGCCGTCGCCACCACCCTGTTCCTCGGCGGCTGGCGCGCGCCCTGGCCGATCAGCGGCTTCTGGGAGGGCGCGAACCACGGCTGGTGGCCGATGCTCTGGTTCGTCGTCAAGGTGCAGCTCCTGCTGTTCTTCTTCATCTGGCTGCGCGGCACCCTCCCGCGCGTGCGCTACGACCAGCTGATGAAGCTCGGCTGGAAGGTGCTGCTGCCGGTCTCGATGGTGTGGCTGATGCTCGTCGCCACCATGCGGACCCTGCGCAACGAGAACTACGGCTTCACCGACATCGCCCTGTACGTGGCCGGCGGGCTGATCGCCGTCCTGCTGCTCTCGTTCGTCGTGGACGTCTTCCGCGACAAGGCGAAGAAGGCCGAAGCGCCCGCGGAACCGGTCGGGTTCGACCCGATGGCGGGCGGATTCCCGGTGCCGCCGCTGCCCGGCCAGGAGCTTCCGCCGGTGCCCCGGCGCCGGTCCCGCCAGGACCGGGAGCTGATTGTCAGTGGTGGGGTCGATACTCAGAGTGACGGACCTCGTGACGGAAAGGAGGCGTCCGATGGCTGAGGAGCCCAAGGAGACCGCACCCGGTTTCCAGAACCCCGTCGCCGGCTTCGGCGTGACCTTCAAGGCCATGTTCAAGAAGCGGCTCACCGAGCAGTACCCGGAGCAGCAGAAGACCACCGCACCGCGGTTCCACGGACGGCATCAGCTCAACCGCCATCCGGACGGCCTGGAGAAGTGCGTCGGCTGCGAACTGTGCGCCTGGGCCTGCCCGGCCGACGCGATCTACGTCGAGGGCGCGGACAACACCGACGAGGAGCGCTACTCCCCGGGCGAGCGCTACGGCCGCGTCTACCAGATCAACTACGCCCGCTGCATCCTGTGCGGCCTGTGCATCGAGGCGTGCCCCACGCGCGCGCTGACGATGACCAACGAGTTCGAACTCGCCGACTCCAGCCGCGCGAACCTCATCTACACCAAGGAACAGCTCCTCGCGGGCCTCGACGACAACATGGTCGACACGCCCCACGCGATCTACCCCGGGACGGATGAACAGGACTACTACCGGGGGCTGGTCACCGAGGCCGCGCCCGGTACGGAGCGTCAGGTCGCCGTCTCCAAGGGAGAGAAGCCGGAAGAAGAGGGGGCAGACGCGTGAGCGCGCTAGCCGCCGCAGCCACTCTTTCCGCTGGGACGTCCACCGGCGAGGCGTTCCAGTTCTGGACGCTCGGTACGGTCGCGGTGATCGGCGCCCTGTGCACCGTCTTCATGAAGCGGGCCGTCCACAGCGCGCTGTGCCTCGCCGGAACCATGATCATCCTCGCGGTGTTCTACCTCGCCAACGGCGCCTACTTCCTCGGCATCGTGCAGATCGTCGTCTACACGGGCGCGATCATGATGCTGTTCCTGTTCGTCGTGATGCTGGTCGGCGTCACCGCCGCCGACTCCCTGAAGGAGACCATCAAGGGGCAGCGCTGGCTCGCCCTGCTCAGCGGCGCCGGCTTCGGCATCCTGCTCGTCGGCGGCATCGGGAACGCCTCCCTGAGCGAGTTCAACGGCCTCGCGCAGGCGAACGCGAACGGCAACGTGGAGGGTCTCGCGACCCTCATCTTCACGAAGTACGTCTTCGCCTTCGAGATCACCGGCGCCCTGCTCATCACGGCCGCCGTCGGCGCGATGGTCCTCACCCACCGCGAGCGCACCGAGCGCGCCAAGACCCAGCGCGAGCTGGCCGAGCAGCGCGTGCGCGAGGGCAAGCACCTCCCGCCGCTCCCGGCCCCCGGCGTGTACGCGCGGCACAACGCCGTCGACATCGCGGGCCTGCTGCCCGACGGGACGCCGTCCGAACTGACCGTCAGCAAGACCCTGCGCGACCGCGGCCAGATCCGGGACGTGTCCACGGAGGCGATCGCCGACCTCAAGGCCCTCCAACAGCGCTCCGAGGAGCGCCTGGAGCGCGACGAGATCGAGCCGCCGCGCTTCAGGCGCGAGACGCGCGAGGCGCGCGAGGCAGAGGAGGCGTCGCAGTGAACCCGGTCAACTACCTGTACCTCGCCGCCCTGTTGTTCACGATCGGCGCGACCGGAGTGCTCATCCGGCGCAACGCCATCGTCGTGTTCATGTGCATCGAGCTGATGCTGAACGCCTGCAACCTCGCGTTCGTCGCCTTCTCCCGGATGCACGGCAACCTCGACGGCCAGATCATCGCCTTCTTCACGATGGTCGTCGCCGCGGCGGAGGTCGTGGTCGGACTCGCGATCATCGTGTCGCTGTTCCGCTCCCGCCACTCGGCCTCGGTCGACGACGCCAGCCTGATGAAGCTGTAAGGGGTCGGAAGAAACGTGGAGAACCTCATCGCGCTGCTGATCGCGGCGCCCCTGCTCGGAGCGGCCGTCCTGCTCACCGGAGGCCGCCGGCTGGACGCCGTCGGCCATTGGATCGGCACGCTCCTGTCGGCCGTCTCCTTCGTGTTCGGCCTGATCCTCTTCGCGGACCTGCTCGGCAAGGACGCCGAGCACCGCACGCTCCACCAGCACCTGTTCAGCTGGATCCCCGTCGAGGGCTTCCAGGCGGACGTCGCGTTCCGCCTCGACCAGCTGTCCATGACGTTCGTGCTGCTGATCACGGGCGTCGGTTCGCTGATCCACCTGTACTCGATCGGGTACATGGAGCACGACGACCGGCGCCGCCGCTTCTTCGGCTACCTGAACCTGTTCCTCGCGGCGATGCTGATCCTGGTCCTCGCCGACAACTACCTCCTGCTGTACGTCGGCTGGGAGGGCGTGGGCCTCGCCTCGTTCCTGCTCATCGGGTTCTGGCAGCACAAGCCCAGCGCCGCGACGGCCGCGAAGAAGGCGTTCCTGGTCAACCGGGTCGGCGACATGGGCCTGTCGATCGCGATCATGCTGATGTTCACGACCTTCGGGACGTTCGCCTTCGGCCCGCTGCTCGGCACGCACACCGAACCGGGTGTCGCAGCCGACGCGAGCGAGGGCAAGCTCACCGCGATCGCCCTGATGCTGCTGCTGGCCGCCTGCGGCAAGTCCGCACAGGTGCCGCTCCAGTCCTGGCTGGGGGACGCCATGGAGGGCCCGACGCCCGTGTCGGCGCTCATCCACGCGGCGACGATGGTCACCGCGGGCGTGTACCTGATCGTCCGCTCGGCCGCGGTGTTCAACGCCGCGCCGGACGCGCAACTGGTCGTCACCATCGTCGGCGCGGTCACGCTGCTGTTCGGTGCGATCGTCGGTTGCGCGAAGGACGACATCAAGAAGGCCCTCGCCGGGTCGACGATGTCGCAGATCGGCTACATGGTCCTCGCGGCAGGGCTCGGCCCCATCGGGTACGTCTACGCGATCATGCACCTGGTGACGCACGGCTTCTTCAAGGCCGGGCTCTTCCTCGGCGCGGGTTCCGTCATGCACGGCATGAACGACGAGGTCGACATGAGGAAGTACGGCGGCCTCAGGAAGTACATGCCGGTCACGTTCGTCACCTTCGGCCTCGGCTACCTCGCGATCATCGGCTTCCCCGGTCTGTCCGGCTTCTTCTCCAAGGACAAGATCATCGAGGCGGCGTTCGCCAAGGGCGGCACCGAGGGCTGGATCCTCGGCGGCGCGGCCCTGCTGGGCGCGGCCATCACGGCGTACTACATGACGCGCGTGATGCTGATGACGTTCTTCGGCGAGAAGCGCTGGCAGCCCGACGAGAACGGCAACGAACCGCACCCGCACGAGTCCCCCAGGTCCATGACGATCCCGATGATCGTGCTGGCCTTCGGCTCGGTCTTCGCGGGCGGCGTGTTCGGCGTCGGCGACCGCTTCCTGCACTGGCTGGAGCCGGTCACCGGCCACGACCACGGCGACGCGCCCATCAGCGCCACGACGGTCACCTCGGCGACGGTCGCCGTCATGGTCGTAGGCGTCGCCCTGGCGTACCTCCAGTACGGCCGCCGCCCGGTCCCGGCCGTCGCCCCGCGCGGGTCGCTGCTCACCCGGGCCGCCCGCCGCGACCTCCTCCAGGACGACTTCAACCACGTCGTGCTGGTACGCGGCGGCGAGCACCTCACGCGCTCGCTGGTGTACGTCGACCACACCCTGGTCGACGGCGTCGTCAACGGCACGGCGGCCGGCTTCGGCGGCCTGTCCGGACGGCTGCGCCGCCTCCAGAACGGCTTCGCGCGCTCCTACGCGGTCTCGATGTTCGGCGGCGCGGCGGTCCTGGTCGCCGCGACGCTGCTGATGAGGGCGGTCTGATACCGATGTCCTTTCCCCTGCTGACAGCGACGGCGGTGCTCCCCGCCGTCGGGGCGATCGCCACGGCGGCCGTACCGGCGGCGCGGCGCAACGCGGCGAAGTCGCTCGCGCTGCTGGTCTCGCTCGGCACGCTCGCCCTCGCGATCGCGATCCTGGTCCGCTTCGACCCCGACGGCGACCGCTACCAGCTCACCGAGTCCCACTCCTGGATCAAGGAGTTCGGGGTCCGCTACGAACTGGGCGTCGACGGCATCGCGGTGGCGCTCATCGCGCTGACCGCGCTGCTCATCCCGTTCATCATCCTGGCCGGCTGGAACGACGCCGACCCGCTGGAGACCGGCAGCAAGCGCTGGCGGCCCACCCAGGGCTTCTTCGCGCTGATCCTGGCCGTCGAGGCGATGGTGATCATCTCCTTCGAGGCCACCGACGTCTTCCTCTTCTACATCTTCTTCGAAGCGATGCTCATCCCGATGTACTTCCTCATCGGGGGCTTCGGGGACCGCGCGCACGAGCACGGCGAGGAGGCGGCGTCGACCCAACGGTCGTACGCGGCCGTCAAGTTCCTGCTCTACAACCTGGTCGGCGGCCTGATCATGCTGGCCGCCGTGATCGGCCTGTACGTGGTCGCGGGCAACTTCAGCCTCCAGGAGATCGCCGCCGCGCGCGCCAACGGCACGCTCGACATGGCGACCAACACGGAACGCTGGCTGTTCCTCGGCTTCTTCTTCGCCTTCGCGGTGAAGGCCCCGCTGTGGCCGCTGCACACCTGGCTGCCGAACGCGATGGGCGAGGCCACGGCCCCGGTCGCGGTCCTCATCACGGCCGTCGTCGACAAGGTCGGCACGTTCGCGATGCTCCGCTTCTGCCTCCAGCTCTTCCCGGAGGCGTCGAAATGGGCGACTCCGGTCATTCTCGTACTCGCCCTGATCAGCATCATCTACGGCGCCCTGCTCGCCGTCGGGCAGCGGGACATCAAGCGGCTGGTGGCGTACGCGTCGATCTCGCACTTCGGGTTCATCGTGCTCGGCATCTTCGCGATGACCAGCCAGGGCCAGTCCGGCGCGACGCTCTACATGGTCAACCACGGCATCTCGACGGCCGCCCTGATGCTCGTCGCCGGCTTCCTGATCTCCCGGCGCGGCTCGCGGCTCATCGCCGACTACGGCGGCGTCCAGAAGGTCGCCCCGGTGCTCGCCGGGACGTTCCTGATCGGCGGCCTCGCCACGCTGTCGCTGCCCGGCCTCGCGCCCTTCGTGAGCGAGTTCCTGGTGCTGGTCGGCGCGTTCGCGCGCTACCCCGTCGTAGGGATCATCGCGACCTTCGGGATCGTGCTCGCCGCGCTGTACACCCTCGTCCTCTACCAGCGGACGATGACCGGCCCGGTGAAGCCCGAGGTCGCGTCGATGCCCGATCTGAAGATCAGGGAGATCGCGGTCGTCACGCCGCTGATCGTCCTGCTCGTCGTCCTCGGGGTCTACCCGAAGCCGATCGCGGACGTCGTCAACCCGGCGGTCAAGCAGACGCTGTCCGACGTGAACAAGAAGGACCCCCAGCCTGAGGTGGAGGCGGCCAGGTGAGCGCAACAGCCGTCCACAGCCTGTGGACAACGGCGGCCGAACCGATCGCGAAGATCGACGCGCCGAAGATCGAATACGGGCAATTGTCGCCCACCCTGATCGTCGTGGGCGCGGCGGTCGTCGGGATCCTCGTCGAGGCGTTCGTGCCGCGGAAGTCCCGCTACTACGCCCAGTTGTTCGTCTCCGTCGTCGCCCTGTGCGCCGCGTTCGCGGCCGTCGTCGCCCTCGCGGCGAAGGGGTACGGCACCACGCGCGCGGGCATCGTCGCGATGGGCGCCATCGCCGTCGACGGGCCGGCGCTCTTCCTCCAGGGCACGATCCTGCTCGCCGCCCTGGTCGGCCTGTTCACCTTCGCGGAGCGCCGCCTCGACCCGGAGGCCCACGGCAGCCCGGTCGACTCGTTCGCCGCGCAGGGCGCCGCCGTACCCGGCAGCGACAGCGAACAGGCCGCCGTCAAGGCCGGGTTCACCACCACCGAGGTCTTCCCGCTGCTGCTCTTCGCGGTCGCCGGGATGCTCGTCTTCCCGGCCGCCAACGACCTGCTGACGCTCTTCATCGCGCTGGAGGTCTTCTCCCTCCCGCTGTACCTGCTGTGCGCGCTCGCGCGCCGCAAGCGGCTCATGTCGCAGGAAGCGGCCGTCAAGTACTTCCTGCTCGGCGCGTTCGCCTCCGCGTTCACCCTGTTCGGGATCGCGCTGCTGTACGGGTACGCCGGTTCCGTCTCCTACGGCACCATCGCGCAGGTCGTCGACGGCACCGTCAAGTCCGTCGACCCCGCGCTCGCCGACACCATGGGCAACGACGCGCTGCTCCTCATCGGCGCCGCGCTCCTCGTCATGGGCCTGCTCTTCAAGGTCGGTGCCGTGCCGTTCCACATGTGGACGCCGGACGTCTACCAGGGTGCGCCCACGCCGGTCACCGGGTTCATGGCCGCCGCCACCAAGGTCGCCGCGTTCGGGGCGCTGCTGCGGGTCCTGTACGTCATCCTGCCGGGGCTGCGGTGGGACTGGCGGCCCGTGATGTGGGGCGTCGCCATCGTCACGATGCTGGGCGGGGCGATCGTCGCGATCACCCAGACCGACATCAAGCGGCTGCTGGCGTACTCGTCCATCGCGCACGCCGGGTTCATCCTCGCGGGTGTCATCGCGACGACGCCCGACGGGGTCTCCTCGGTCCTCTTCTACCTCGCCGCGTACTCCTTCGTGACGATCGGCGCGTTCGCGGTGGTCACGCTGGTCCGCGACGCCGGGGGCGAGGCCACCCACCTCTCCAAGTGGGCGGGCCTGGGGCGCCGTTCACCCCTGGTGGCGGCCGTCTTCGCCGTGTTCCTGCTGGCCTTCGCCGGTATCCCGCTGACCTCCGGGTTCGCGGGCAAGTTCGCCGTCTTCAAGGCCGCCGCGGAAGGGGGTGCGGCGCCGCTGGTCGTGGTCGGTGTGATCTCGTCGGCCATCGCCGCTTTCTTCTACATCCGGGTCATCGTCCTGATGTTCTTCAGCGAGCCCCGCCCCGAGGGCCCGACGGTCGCCGTGCCCTCACCGCTGACCATGACCGCGATCGGGGTGGGGGTGGCGGTCACCCTCGTCCTGGGCGTCGCGCCGCAGTACTTCCTCGACCTGGCGGGGCAGGCGGGGGTGTTCGTGCGCTGAGACCGCGCGCGGGTGCGTGTACGACGGCCTGGTGCCCTTCTTCCGGGGGGTGCCGGGCCGTCGGTCTGCCCGGGGTGTCCTCTCGCGGGCGCGCGCGTGCTGTCGCCGGTGGTGCGGGGGGCGAGGTTCTCGGCCGACCTGTGGATAACTCCGTGGGTGTCGGTGCGGGGGCCTATCGTGGGAGGCACGTGGAGGCAGTGGTTCGAGGGACGACGGGTGGGATCGGCGCGATGGCGGAGGCGGTAGAGGTGGCGGAAGCGGTGGCCGCGGGGGGCGTGGAGAGCGAGGCGCTCGCGACGCTGCACCGGGTGTTCGGGTACGACAGCTTCCGGGGCGAGCAGGGGGCGATCGTCGATCATGTGATCGGCGGCGGTGACGCGGTCGTGCTGATGCCGACCGGCGGTGGGAAGTCGCTGTGCTACCAGATCCCCGCGCTGGTCAGATCCGGCACGGGGATCGTCGTGTCGCCCCTCATCGCGCTCATGCAGGACCAGGTGGACGCCCTGCGCGCGGTCGGCGTGAAGGCGGGGTTCATCAACTCGACCCAGGACTTCGACGAACGCCGCCTCGTGGAGGCCGAGTACGCCGCCGGCGAGCTGGACCTGCTCTACCTCGCCCCCGAGCGGCTGCGCCTCGACAGCACGCTGGAGCTGCTCTCGCGCGGCAAGATCGCCGTCTTCGCGATCGACGAGGCGCACTGCGTCTCCCAGTGGGGCCACGACTTCCGCCCCGACTACCTCGCCCTGTCCCTCCTGGGCGAGCGCTGGCCGGACGTCCCGCGCATCGCCCTGACGGCGACGGCGACGAAGGCCACGCACGAGGAGATCGTCCAGCGCCTCGGCATGCCGGCCGCCCGGCACTTCGTCGCCAGCTTCGACCGGCCCAACATCCAGTACCGCATCGTCCCCAAGGCGGACCCCAAGAAGCAGCTCCTGGCGTTCCTGCGCGAGGAGCACGCGGGCGACGCCGGCATCGTGTACTGCCTCTCGCGCAACTCGGTCGAGAAGACCGCCGAGTTCCTGGCGGCCAACGGCATCGCGGCGGTGCCGTACCACGCGGGGCTCGACGCGGGCACCCGCGCGAGGCACCAGTCCCGGTTCCTGCGCGAGGACGGCCTGACCGTCGTCGCGACCATCGCCTTCGGCATGGGCATCGACAAGCCGGACGTCCGCTTCGTCGCCCACCTCGACCTGCCGAAGTCCGTCGAGGGGTACTACCAGGAGACCGGCCGCGCGGGGCGTGACGGCCAGCCGTCCACGGCGTGGATGGCGTACGGCCTCAACGACGTCATCCAGCAGCGCAAGCTGATCCAGTCCGGCGAGGGGGACGAGGCGTTCCGGCGCCGCGCGCAGTCCCACCTGGACGCGATGCTCGCGCTGTGCGAGACCGCGCGGTGCCGGCGCGGCCAGCTCCTCGACTACTTCGGCCAGGACCCCGACCCCGTCGGCTGCGGCAACTGCGACACCTGCCTGACCCCGCCGGAGACGTGGGACGGCACGGTCGCCGCGCAGAAGGTCCTGTCCACCGTCGTCCGCCTCCAGCGCGAGCGCGGGCAGAAGTTCGGCGCCGTCCAGATCATCGACATCCTGCTCGGCAAGCGCAGCGCCAAGGTCATCCAGTTCGACCACGACCAGCTCTCCGTGTTCGGCATCGGCCAGGACCTCGCGGAGGGCGAATGGCGGGGCGTCATCCGGCAGTTGCTCGCGCAGGGGCTGCTGGCGGTCGAGGGGGAGTACGGCACGCTGGTCCTCACGGAGGCCAGCGGCACGGTCCTGCGGCGCGAACGGGACGTGCCGTTGCGCAAGGAGCAGAAGAAGGCGCCGACCGCCAAGACGTCCTCCTCCTCCGGCAGGGGCGGCAAGGCCAAGGCGGCCGTCGTCGAACTGCCGCCCCACCTCCAGCCCGCCTTCGAGGCCCTGCGCGCCTGGCGCGCGGAACAGGCCCGCGAACAGGGCGTCCCGGCGTACGTGATCTTCCACGACGCGACCCTCCGCGAGATCGTCTCCGTATGGCCGTCGTCGGTCCGTGAGCTGGCGGGCATCAGCGGGGTGGGCGAGAAGAAGCTCGCGACCTACGGCGAGGGCGTCGTGACGGCGCTGGCGGAGCTGGGCGGGGCACCGGAGGGATCAGCGAGGACGCCGGCGCCCACCCCGGCTCCCGCGGCGCGGGGACCCGTACCGGCGGAGGACGACTTCTGGGGCGAGCCGGAGGAGGAGCCGGACTGGACGTAGGGCTCGCGTGCGGCGCTGGTGTCCGGGTCGCCCGAACCTTTCCGGGGCCCTTATGCCAGCGCCGACAGCCCCGGCGCGAACGTGATCAGCAGCGGCAGCAGAGGGACCAGCGCCGCCACCGTCGTCGTCAGGGCCCGGTGCCGGCGCAGCAGGCGCGGCGGTGGCTGCAGGAGGCGGTCGACGCGTTCGCCGAGGAGGCGGTGGCTGGAGGCGCAGGACAGGACGCCCCGGTGCTGGTTAAGCTCGATGAGCGCGAGGGCCGTCGTGAGGTGCCCGCAGCGGCGCGACGCGGTGTCGTCCGCGGCGAGTTCGACGAGCCGGTGGGTCTGGTCGCAGAAGTGGGCGAAGAGCGGCACCCGGGGAAACCCGGTCGCCAGCGCGGTGGAGAGGTGCAGCAGCCAGTCGTGACGGGCCCGCGCGTGCCCCTTCTCGTGAGTGAGGACGGCATCGAGCTGGTGCGCGGTGAGCCGGTTCAACGCACCCGTGGTGACGATGAGTTGGGGCGGGCTGCCGGGAAGCCACCAGGCGTCCGGGTACTCGTCCTCCAGGACGAGGAGGGGCCCGCGCGCGGAGGGCAGCCCGGCCGGCAGGTCCGGCGCGCGCTCACGCAGCAGCGCACGGTCCCGCACCCGCCGCCGCCGGGCCTCGACCAGCTCCCGCCCCAGCATCGCCGTCGTCCACGCGGCCCCGCACGCCAGCAGCAGCGTCAGAACGACCGCCCACACGGGCGCGGCGGACAGGTCGTACGCCTCCGTCACCTCCCGCGGCGCGGGCGCGAACAGTTGCGTACGGGCCGTGTGGAAGACGGCCGCGATGCCCAGCGTCAGCGCGGTGACGCAGCACAGCAGGACCGTCGCCACGAGGCACTGCCACACCCACAGCCCCACGACGGGCTCCCGCTCCGGCCACCGCGCCCGCGTCAGCGCGCGGGGCACCGGCAGGGCGGCCGTCAGCCCGACGGCACTCAGCAGAAGCAGACAGATGGTCATCCCACGGTTCCCGGATTCTGCTCGGCGGGCGTACACGGATCTGCGGTGCGGTGAAGCGGTGCGGTGAACCAGACGGCCGGCGTCGCGCTCCCCGACCCGGCCGGGCGCCCCGGCCGCACGGGTCCTCGCGGCCAGTATGACGGCGTGGACACGGCACCGTCAGCCCTTCGGGAGGCGCGCGCAACTCGCGCCCGCGCGCGGGACGTCGACACGCGGGGACGGCCGTTCCCCCGACAGCACCCCAGACCTCACACACCCCATCACTCCGTACACCACGGCGGTTTAGGTCGGATACGGGAAGTTATCCACAGGCTGGGACGCAATCTTGACGGAGCGGTGCGAACAGGGAGACTCTGGGCGGGTGCCGGAGGGCCTCGGGGAGGGGGCCCTCGCTTGGCGCATCTGGGGGGCGGATGGCCGAAGGGGAGGCCGGCCTGAGGCCGGCGCGTCGTGGCGTACGGCTCGGCGGGACCGGTGCGGGGGACCGGCTCGCGGGGCTGGAAGCGACGATGCGCGGCAGACTCGGCCGGGAGTGCGTGTACGTACCGTCGTGCCGGTTCGGGCTGTACGTGGCCCTGCGCCACTGGTGCCCGCCCGGCGGACGGGTCCTGATGTCGCCGGTCAACGACGACGTGATCTTCTTCGTGGTGCTCGCGGCGGGCCTCAGGCCCGTGCAGGCCCCCCTGAGACCCCTGGACGCGTCGATCGACGTGGACGCGGTCCCGGAGGGCACCTGGGGCGCCCTGTCGGCCGTCCTGACGACCAACCTGTACGGCAACCCGGACGACGCCCCGCGCCTGCGCGCGAGGTGCGACGCCCTGGGGATCCCGCTGTTCGAGGACGCCGCGCACGCGATCGGCGGCGAGGTCGGCGGCAGGCCCGTCGGCGCGTGGGGCGACGCCTCCGTGTTCAGCCTGTCGAAGCACGTCGGCGCGAAGGCGGGCGGGTTCCTGTCCTGCGCCGACGCGGGCCTGCGCGACGCCCTGGAGAAGGCCCGCGAGGACCTGCTCCTTCCCGCGCGGCCCACGGCCGAACTGGCGTACGCCGTACGGCCGTACGCGGAGGCCGCCGTACGGGGCCTGGGCCTGCGCGGGGCCGCCTGGGCGACGCTGCGGCTGCTGGGGCGGACGGAGCGCGAGGAGATCCGGATGCCGCTGCGGCCGGCGGACCTCGCGCGCGCGGGCGCCGAGGCCCCCGGTCTCGCCGCGTACGACGCGTGGGTCCGCGTCGACATGCACGACTACCGCCTGCGCGCCGGGAACGCCCGCCTCGCGCGCGTGGGGCGCAAACTGGACCGCCTGGACGGCGTTCTGGCGGCCTGCCGGGAGGGGGCCGGACTCCTGCTCGCGACGCCGTGGGCACGCGCGTACGACGGCCCGCCGCAGCCCCTCTTCCGGGTCCCCCTGTTCGTCGAGGACCGGGACGCCGCGCGGGAGGCGCTCGCGCGCCGGGGGATCGTCGTCGGGTACCTGTACGACCCGCCGCTGGACGACTACGCGGGCGCGGAGTTCACGGACGTGTCGCCGGACCCGTCCGGGGCGCGCTGGTTCGCCCGGCACGCGCTGCCGGTCGACCCCCTGCGCGCGCGTGAGGTGATCGCGGCGCTGACGGAGGCGGGGGTGCGGCCCGTACGCGCACGGGGAGGGGCCTGTGACTGAGACGCGGGCCGAGCCCAGACAGCGCGCGGCGGCCGGCGCGCGGGAGGAGGCGAAGAGCGCGCCCGCGCGCGGGGGCCCCGACTCCCTCTTCCGCAACGCCTACTTCCTGATGCTCAGCACCGGCGTCTCCGCCGTCCTGGGCCTCGGGTTCTGGCTGGTCGCCGCCCGCTACTACTCCGAGGAGGCCGTCGGCCAGGGCTCCGCCGCCATCGCCGCGATGCGGCTGCTCGCGAGCATCACGGCGACGACGATGATCGGCGCCGTCGTCAGGTTCGTCCCGCGCGCGGGGAGGGCGACCGGGGCGCTGGTGTGGCGCGCGTACGCGGCGAGTTCGGTGGTCGTGGCGGTCGCCGCGTTCGTGTTCCTGCTGACGCTCGACCTGTGGGGGGCTTCGTACGCGCCCCTGGGGACGCCCCTCGCCGGGACGGTGTTCGTCGTCGCGTGCGTCGCGTGGGCGCTGCTGACGCTCCAGGACGGGGTGCTGACGGGGCTGCGCAAGGCCCTGTGGGTGCCCGTCGGCAACGCGGTGTTCTCCCTCGGCAAGCTGATCCTGCTCGCCGTGTTCGCGACCGTCCTGCCGGTGCTCGGCATCTTCGTCTCCTGGGCCGCCGCGATCGCCCTGTCGACGCTGCCGCTCGGCTGGCTGATCTTCCGCCGCCTCATCCCGCGCCAGCAGGCCGCCGACCGGCACGTGGAGCCCCCGCGCCTGCGCGAGATGGGCCGTTTCCTCGCCGGTGACTCGCTGGGCGCGCTGTTCAGCCTCGCGATGATCAACCTGCTGCCGGTGATGGTCGCGGTGCGCTTCAGCGCGGCGGAGAACGGCTACTTCTACGTCGCGTACACCGTCGGCGGCACGATGGAGTTCATGGCCATCAACATGGCCTCCTCGCTCACCGCGCACGCCTCGCACGACCCGCGCCACCTCGCGGACGGCGTCCGGGGCGCGCTGCGCCGGATGACGCTGCTCCTCGTCCCCGTCGTCCTCGTGCTGGTGCTGTTCGCGCCGCGGATCCTCACGCCGTTCGACGAGGACTACGCCGAGCACGGGACGACGGTGCTGCGCCTGCTCGCGCTGGGGGCGCTGCCCCGGGTCGTGGTCGAGCTGTACATCGGGGTGCTGCGCGTCCAGGGGCGCACGGGCATGCTCGCCGCGCTCCAGGGGGCGATGTGCACGCTGGTGCTCGGGAGCGCGGCGCTGCTCTTCGGGTCCGCCGGGATCGCCGGGGCGGGGTGGGCGGTGCTGCTCGGGATGACCCTGATCGCCGCGGTCTCCGTGATCGGCCTGCGCGCGGCGCTGCGGCCGTCCGCCGCTCCGCCCGCAGCTCCGCCCGCCGCGCCGTCCGCCGGGTCGCCCGATCCGCTGCCCGCCGCGCCGTCGCCCGAGCCCGCCCACCGGCTGGGCGCGACCGCCGGGTACGCGACGGCCTCCGGCTACGGCACGACCTGGGCGCGGCGGGCGTCCGCCGCCGACGAGGACACCGTGCCGCTGTTCATCGGGCGGCCGGGGTACGAGCGGGAGGCGCTGGAGGCGGACACGCTTGCGGTGATCGTGTGGCCGCAGGGGGCGCGCGGCGGGGTTTCCCCGGTGCCGGGTCCGCGCTCCGGGCTCGTACCGCGGAGGTACCCGGGTACGCCTGCGGGGTCGGCCTCCGAACTGTCCTCGGCGTCGTCGACCGAGTCCTCCCCCGGGCCGCCGGCGGGGGTACCCCTCGACGACCGGGGCGCCGGACCGGCGTACCCCGCACGGGGGTTGTGGTCCGAGGCGGGACAGCGCCGGCTGCGGGGCGGACTGTGGGCGGCCCTCGCCGTCGCCGTCGCCGCGTTCGCCGCCGGGGTGCGGGACCTGCCGTGGCTGCGGTCCCCGGGTACTACGGGTACTACGGGTACTACGGGGCCTGCCGGTACGGGGAGTACGGCGCTGTCGTCCGGGCGGGCGATGCTCGACGCGCTGCCCGAGGCCGCCCTCGTCGCAGGGCTCGCCCTGCTCCTGCTGTACGCCGCCGCGGTGACGCTCTGCCCGCGCCACGACCCGTGGCTGCCGGGGGCGGCGCTGGGCGCCGTGGCTCTCGCGCTGTACGCCGTACCGGTCGCGCTGGGGCGGGAACCGGAACCGGTCGGCGGGACGTTCTACACCGAAACGGCGCGATTCCTCGCGGAGGCGATGGGGCTCGACGGGCCCGGACCGCTGCTGCGCTGGGCGCCGCCACTGTGCCAACTGCTGTGCCTCGTCGCGCTGTGGCAGGTGCTCGCCCGCCTGGGGGAGCGGCTGCGACCGCCCTGGACGGCGCGCTGGGGGCTCGTCTATCTCGCCGCCCTGGGGGGCTGGGCGTGGCGGGAGACCCTGGCACCCCTCGCGCCGCCGACCCTCGCCGCGCTCTTCGTCCTCGCCCTGCTCCTGTCGGTGCACCGCGCCCCACCGCCCACCGAGCCCGAGCACACCTGACCAACGCCGAACGACAGGGGGGAACCGTCGTGCGTCCACCGAACCGGAGAACCGAACCAGGCCCAGGCTCCCAGAGCGCCGAGACGTCCCACCCGGGAACGGACACCTCCCAGCCGCCCGGCGTGGGGCCGGACGACCGGGGCACCGGCACGCCGGGGGGCGAACGGACCGAGCGGACACGGAAGCTGCGGCTCGGCCGGGGCGGCCGGGAAGGGGCCGGGGAGGCGTCCGGCGGCGCGGGGCGGGTCGTGCGCTGGCCCGAGGCCGCGGGGCAGGGGACGGTGGGGGAGTGGACCGCGGGGGCGGCTGACAGCTCCGCCTCCCCCTTCGCCCCCTCCGCGAGCCCGTCCGGCACTCCCGTAGCCCCCTCGGGGGACCCGGTGTCGTACGCAGGTATGTCATACCCGGGACGTACGGAGCCCTCCGCGGCCGAACCCCTGGGCGCCCCCGTCACCGCCCTCGCCGACCCCCCTGCCCCTCACCCCGAGGACCCCGTCACGGACCTCGCCGACCTCCCGCCCGCGCGCCCCTGGTACCACTCGGCGCTGTGGCCCGCGGCGGGGCTGGCCGGGGCCATGGGACTGTGGGCGTACGCCGTGCGGCACACGGACGTCGGGGAGCTGGACGACTTCGGGCTGGTCACGGCCCTGCACCCGGCGTTCTGGGCCGGCCTCGCGCTGCTGACGGCCGGGTTCTGGTCCACACTCCTCGACCCGCGCCGCAGGCACCCCGCGTGGGCGCCGGCGTACGTCGTCGCCCTGCTGGTGATGGAGCGCGCCACCCAGGCGGTCGTGTACCCCACCCCGCTGTACGCGTGGGCGTGGAAGCACGACGCGGTGATCGACCACCTGCTCACCTCGGGGCGCCTCCAGGGCTCCGACACCCTCGGCGACATGGCCGTCTACGACCAGTGGCCCGGCTTCTTCGCGGCACAGGCGGCCCTCGTACGCCTCCTGGGTGTCGACTCGGCCGCCGCG
This sequence comes from Streptomyces sp. 4F14, assembly GCF_048159485.1. Classification (NCBI taxonomy): domain Bacteria; kingdom Bacillati; phylum Actinomycetota; class Actinomycetes; order Kitasatosporales; family Streptomycetaceae; genus Streptomyces; species Streptomyces sp. 4F14. Next base: position 34,037 of record NZ_JBLRVY010000027.1, on the reverse strand, counting down.
TTCATGGCGTGGTGGCCCCTCGTCTCCAGCCTGGTCCTGCTCCTCCCGCTGATCCTGATCTTCCGCACGTTCACCGAGGACAGGCGCCTGATCTGGACGGCGGTATGGCTCTTCTGCACAGCCAACTGGGTGGGGCAGGACTACTTCTCCCCCCAGTCCGTCGCCTTCGTCCTGCACCTCGGCGTACTCGCCGTGGTCCTCAGGAGGTACGCCACCCCCCGTACCCCCGACACCCGCCCGCGCGCCGCCGTATGGACCGTCGTCCTCACCCTGTTCGTCGTCGGGATCGTCATCTCCCACCAGCTCACCCCGGGCATGCTGGTGATCTCCCTCGCGGCGCTCCTCGTCGCCCGCCGCTACCGCGACAAGGTCCCCCTCGTCACCACGGTCGTCATCTTCCTCGCCTGGTGCCTCACCGCCGCGCTGCCGTTCCTCTCCGCGACGATGCCCGACATGCTCCGCTCGGTCGGCGACATCGGCGGCAACGTCGAGACGGGCTACGGCGCCACCCCCACCGGCACGGGCGCGATCGCGACCTCCTGGGCGGCCCGCCTGCTGTCCGCGTCGGTGCTGCTGCTCGCGGCGCTCGGCGCCTGGCGCCAACCGGTGCTGCGCCACCGGGCGTTGCCGCTGCTGCTGCTCGCGGTGGCCCCGCTGCCGATGTTCGCGGCGAGCAGCTACGGCAGCGAGATGATCTTCCGCGTCCTGATGTTCATGCTCCCCGGCGCCGCGTTCTTCGCGGCGGCGGCGCTCCTGCCGCAGGTCCGGACCCTCACGGCGACCGAACTCAACCCCCGTGCGGACAGGCGCCGTTACACCTGGCTGCCGCTCGCCGCGCTGCTCGCCGGCACCTTCGCGTTCGTCCCGAGCTACTCCGGCAAGGACCGCATCAGCTACTTCCCGCCCGCCGAGGTCCAGCTCGTCCAGGACGTCTTCGACCGCGCCCCGGACGGCTCGCTGGTCGTCGCGGCCGACCGCAACTACCCGCTGGCGTACGCGGATTACTGGCGCGTCGACCACTACTGGTTCCTCGACGACGCCCGCGCGCACGTCGAGAAGATCCTCAGGGCCCCGGCGGCGACGCTCGCCGCCGACATGTCGGCCGTCGGCTCCCCGGCCCGCGCCTATCTGGTCCTGACCCAGGGCCAGTACGCCGACTCGGAGATGAACGGCCTGCTCACACAAGCCCAGTTGGACCACATCCGCGCCTCCGTCGCCGCGTCGCCCCTGTTCGAACGGGTCGCGGTCAACGACGCGGGGGTGGCGTACGCGCTGAAGGAGACGGCCCGATGACCCCGCAGGAACTCGTCGTCCGGATGGCGGCCCCGTTCGCCGGCTGGCTCGCCGTCAGCTCCCTCGCTCTGCCCGGCGGATCGCCGCTCAGAGGCGCCGCCGTCGTGCTGTTCCTGGCGGCGGGACCGGGCGGGGCCCTGGTCAGAATCTGCGGGCCCGTGCTCATGGCGCGGCCCGCCGAGGGCCCCGTCGAAGGCCGCGACCCGGCCTTCGCCCGCCACTCCGACCTCCTGGAGCGGCTGATGCTGACCGTCCTCGTGAGCGTGTCCGCCGCCCTGATCGTCGGGACGGTGTTCATCGCCACGCACGCCTTCAGCGCGCAGCGCGTCCTGCTCACGCTCACGCTGCTGACCACCGTCGCGGCGTTCTGCCCGCGCCTGCGCGCCTCCCCGCGGACTGCGAAAGGTACTGCCCTGTGAGGTGGCTCCACCGTTTACGAAACGCCCGCCCACGACCCGTCTACCGCTCAGGTATCACCGGCCAGCGCCCCCCGGGGGTACCCCGTACCCCTCCCTCCCACGGACGACACCGGGGACGGCCCCGTCGGCCCCGCCCCCGCCCCCGACGCCTCGCGCTCACCGCGCTCCTCACCGCAGGCGTCACCCTCACCGCCGTCCTGGTCCTGCGGGACGACTCCTCCGGCGACCGGGACCTGGGCGGCTCCCGCCCCTCCGCGCAGGGCGGCCGGTGCGCGCCGACGGCCCTGCTGGAGCCGCCCTGCGGGGCCTGGTTCGGCGCGTTCGTGCCGCACACCAAGGACGACCTGCCGCAGAAGGTGCGGGCCTACGAGAAGCAGATCGGCCGCCCCCTCGACATCGTCTACACCTACCACGACATGTCCCAGGTCCAAGGGGCGCGCAAGGAAGGCCAGTTGCTCACCGACGAGGAACGCGAGGTCGGCCGGGACCGGCTTCTCCTGCTCTCCTGGGAGAGCAAGGTGTGGGGCGGTACGGCGGCGCAGCAGCCCACGTGGAAGCAGATCGCGGCCGGTGACCTCGACGCGTCCGTGATCGACGTCCAGGCCAGGCGCGTCAAGGAGTACGGGAAGAAGGTCTTCCTCTCCTTCGACCTGGAGATGGACACCCGTACCCCGGCCAGCGGAACTCCCGAGGACTACGTCCGGGCCTACCGGCACATCCACGACCGGTTCCGTGCCCTCGGCGTCACCAACGTCGTGTGGACCTGGATCACCACCGGCTACCTGGCCCATGCCGACCTCATCAAGCGGATGTACCCGGGGGACGACTACGTCGACTGGGTCGCCTACAACCAGTACAACTACTACCGGTGCCACAAAGCCGGCTGGCTCTCCTTCGCCCAGACCCAGCGGGCCACCCACGACTGGGTGCGCGAGAACATCTCCGACGACAAACCGCTGATGCTCTCCGAGTTCGGCACCGCGAACGACCCGGACCGCCCCGGCCGCCAGGCCGACTGGTACGCCGAGGTCCCCTCGGTCCTCAAGCAACTGACCGGCGTCAAGGCGGCCCTCCAGTGGAACTACCGCGACCCCGGCCCGCACTGCGACCTGGCCGTGGCGGACTCCGGGGCCTGGTCGAGCCTGCGCAAGGCGGTCTCCGACCCGTACCTGAACCAGCCCCTGAAGTAGTGGCGGGGGACTACCGGGGCGGGGTGTTCTCCCCGCCCCTTCAGCACGGTCAGGCTTTGCGCCAGGGCGGCGGCTGCGCCCACCTCTTCGTACCTGAGATGTACGCGGGTAGTACCTCAGCGCCACACACCCGCCCCGTCACCCCGCGAACACCGGCCCCTTCACCGCCGCCCGCCCCTTCCGGTACCACCGCCACGCCACCGTCCGGGGCGCGTCCCGGTACGGCGCGATACGCGCCCCCCTGCCCGAGAGCCAGTCGGTGACGTCCCCGACGGTATGACCGCGCCGCACGATCAGCCGCGCGATCCGGTGCGCCTCGTCCCGCTCCGAACTGAGCGCGTGCCGCACCGCGGTCGCCGTCTCGTACCCCGCCGCGGCGGCCATCCGGCGCACCCGGCGGTCGTTGTAGCCGTGCGGGTAGGCGAGATGCCGGACCCGATGGCCGAGCGTGTCCTCCAACACCGCCCGGGAATGGCGCAGTTCGTGCGCGAGGTCCCGGGGCGCGAGCGTGTCGAGCTGCGCGTGGGTGACGGTATGGCTGCCGATCTCCATCCCGGCCCCCTCCAACTCCCGTACGCCGCCCAGCGACATCATCGGCGCGGGCGGCAACAGGCTGCGCTCGCCCGGGGTGATGGCGCCGGTCGTGAGGTACGCGGTCGCGGTGAGCCCCCGCGCGAACACCGCCTCGGCGGTCGGCCCCGGCAGGTCCGCGAACCCGTCGTCGAACGTCAGCAGCACCGGCCTCGGCGGCAGCGCCGCCCGCCCGGCGAGGAAGTCCGCGAGCACACTGATCGTGACCGGCGTACGGCCGCTGTCGACGACCGCGTCCAGGTGAGCGGCGAACACCTGCGGCGTCACCGTGAACTCTGCGATCCAGTCCGGGGGTTCCTCCATCACGGCGTGGTAGAGGAACACGGGTATGACACCGTCGTCCCCCGCCGGTACGACGCCCTCACCCCCCGTGGGTCTGACGCCCTCGCCCCCGCTCACCGGGCCGCTCCCCGCACCCGGGCCGCCCGCAGCGCCCACCGCGCCCGCAGGTACCCGACCGGGCCGTACAGCATCCCGCGCCGCTGGAGCCTGGACAGCCGCCGGGGCCACGGATGATCCCGCTCGCCGTGGGCGCCGGGCCCGGCGGGGGCCGGACGCGCCTCGTCCGCCTCCCGGCTGGCCGTCAACGTCCGCGCGTACAGCACCCCCTTGGGCAGCCGCGCGAGGAACCCCGGTATCAGCCCGGGGCTGTTGACCAGCACCGCCGTCAAGTACGCGCCCAGCCCCGCCCCGTACCCGTACGCCTGCGTCTCCAGGTCCCGCCACGTCTCCCGGTGGTGGTGCCAGACCAGCGCGTACGGCGTGTAGTGCAGCCGGTACCCGTGCGCCAGTACCCGGACGAACCCGTACAGGTCGTCACCCCCGCGCGCCGGGGTCCCGGCCCCGGTCGCCGGGTCGAACCCCCGTACCTCCCGTAGGACCCGGGTACGGAACGCCATGCCGGCCCCCGACCCGAACCGCCCGGCGGTGAAGGGGAACAGGGGCTCGTCGGCGGGCGGTTCGGCGGGGTCGTACGTCCTCGGCACGAACCCCTTCGAGAAGCCGCCGTGGCTCTCCAGGAGGACCTGGGCCGGGGTGCTCAGCCGGGCCGGCAGGATCAGCCCCGTCGTGCAGCCGAGGCCGGGGTCGGCGGTGAACGGCGAGGTCAGCTCGGTGAGCCAGCGCGGGTCGGCGACGACGTCGTCGTCCGTGAACGCCACGACCTCCCCGCGCGCGGCGGCCACCCCCCGGTTGTGCGCGATCGCGAGCCCCGGCACCGGCTCGCACACGTACCTCACCCGCTCGGCGTACTTCTCCCGTACGAGATCCCGGGTAGCCCCCGTGACGGGCGCGTTGTCCACCACCACGATCTCGAACCGCGGATGGTCCTGCGCGAGCATCGAGTCGAGCGCGTGCACGAGCTTCCCGGTCCGCTCGCGGGTGGCGATGACGACCGTCGTGTACGGGGGCGGCTGGGCCGTTGTCCGGTCGCTGCTCCCCAACGGGCCGTCCTTGCCCATCTGTTCGGCCAGTTCCCGCAGCGTCGCCTTCGGGTCCGTCCCCTCCGGGACCTCCCCGAGCAACGTGCCGACCGGGCGGCCCTCCCGGCGGACCAGCACGAACACCGGCCCCGAGGTCACGGGCGGGCCGCCCGGGCCGGGTCTCAGGGCCGCGCCCTCGCCGGTCAGGTCCAACTCGCCGATCTGGACGGGCCGTACGGCGAGGAAGCGCCGTATCTCGGCTCGTACCTGGGATGTACGGGTCGTACGGGACATGAACCCCCCTGATGTCATGAACCCCTCGGCTGGAACCCCTCGGTACTGCTCACCCGGCGCCCCGCAGCCGCCCGGCGCTCTTCAGCGCCCGTGCGGCGGCGCTCGCGAGCCGTGGGCGCCCGCGCACGAAGTGGTGCGCCCGGCGCGAGGGTTCACGGCTCAGCCAGTAGAGCGCCGCCCCCGCACCCGGACGCGTCCACGCGCCCTCGTGCACCGGGATCTCCCCGGTCTTCAGCGCCTCCTTGTACTCGGCGGCCCCCCGCCCGAGGTCCAGCGTCGTGATGCCCTCGGCCGCCGCCGCCTCGGCCATCCGCAGATGCAGCACGAGCCCCGGCGAGAACTTCGCGAACTCCGTGTCGTACGAAGGGAACCAGCAGGCCAGGACGGTCGACGAGCGCAGCCCGAAGTGCGCGGCGACGGGCCGCTCCCCGGCGTACAGGACGGAGAGCGTGCCGGCGCACTCCGGCGTGCGCGTGTCGGCGAGGAGTGCGACCAGGCGCGTGATCCACTCCTGCGCGAACCGGTCGCGCCGGCCGGTACGGCGGTACTGCGCGGACTTCCACGCCATGAGGGCGCGCAGCGCGGCCGGGTCGCGTTCGTCGAACACGAACCTCAGCTCGCCGGCCTGGCGCCCGAGTCTGCGCTCCTTGGCGAGCGTCGTCCGCAGGAACTTCGGCGACTGGCCGCGCAGCACGGACTCGTAGGTGTCGTAGCCCTTCTCGACGTCGATGACGTAGGCCGCGTACTCGGCGGCGGCGTGCGGGACGAACAGGCCCTGGCCCGCCTCCAGGTTGTCGAACGCGAAGCTCGACAGTGCGCAGGCGCGCATCAACTCGCCTGTCTCCAGGCCGAGTCCGGGCGCCAGGACCGCCCCCTGGGCGTCCGACACGCCGTGCGCGAGGGCCTGGCCCATGCCGAGCGGGCCGCGCTCGTGGGGGAGGAACCCGACGGGTTCGCGCCCCTCGTACACCACCGCGACCCGCGTACGCGCCCGTACGCGCCCCACGGCCTCGACGAACTCCGGTTCCATGAACGGATTGCGCAAGGCTGGCGAGGCGGCCCGCAGGGCCCGCCACCGCTCACGCTCCCCCTCGCCCAACTCCTGCGCGCGCAGCACACGAATGCGCCCACTGTTCAACCTGACCCCCCGATCAAGTCCCCCCTGGACACATGGACCGTACCCCTCCAGACGGCACCGCGGTAGATAGCGGCCCATGCTGTTGCCAACCGGTGCAGTCTTCGCAGAAGCGTTGGCATCTCGATGGGGATTCGATGACGAAGGGGACCTTTTCGTCACCCCGCGCGGGTGCTCGTCGCGAAACCGGCCCTCCCGCGCGCGGGTGTGGCGAGAGAGGTCATCGGGCCTCCCGCGCGCGGTGCGGTCCGTATTCTCTGATCATGGCCGCACCCACCACCCCCGCTTCCGGCACGCGCGCGTACGCCCTCGTCGCCACCGACCTGGACGGCACGCTCCTGCGCGCCGACGACACCTTCTCCGACCGCTCGCTGAACGCCCTCCAGCGGGTCGTGGAGGCCGGCGCGCGGCACCTGGTGGTGACCGGCCGCCCGGCCCCCCGGGTGCGCCCCCTGCTGGAGATCCTGCGCGGCAGAGGGCTCGCCGTGTGCGGCCAGGGAGCGCAGGTGTACGACGCCAGCGAGGACCGCCTCCTGTGGTCGGTCACGCTGGACCGGGAACTCGCGGAGACCGCCCTCGGCAAGATCGAGGCGGAGGTCGGCCAGGTGTACGCCGCCGTCGACCAGGACGGTGTGGACGGGCTGACGCTGATCGAGCCGGGCTACCTGATGCCGCACCCGACGCTCCCCGCGCTGCGCGTGGGACGCCGCGAGGACCTGTGGTGCGAGCCGATCAGCAAGGTGCTGCTGCGTCACCCCGCGCTGACGGACGACGAGTTGGCGGCCACCGCGCGCGCGGCGGTCGGTTCGCTCGCCACGGTCACCATGTCGGGGCCCGGCACGGTCGAACTCCAGCCGAGCGGCGTCACCAAGGCCACGGGGCTCGCCCTGGCCGCCGAACGCCTCGGGATCGCCCCCGAGGACACGGTCGCCTTCGGGGACATGCCGAACGACATCCCGATGTTCGAGTGGTCCGCCTACGGGGTCGCGATGGCCAACGCGCACCCCGAACTCAAGGCGGTGGCCGACGAGGTGACGTCCTCGAACGAGGAGGACGGAGTGGCGACCGTTCTTGAACGGATGTTTCCGTAACGCGCTCCCTGTAGGAGCCCCGGTCCGAAACCGGGGCTCCTACAGGGGTGTTCGCTCAGTACGCGCCGAAGACGTTGTCGATCGACCCGTACACCGCCGCCGCGTAGTTGCACGCGGCGGTGATGTTCGCGACCGGGTCGTACGGGTCGTACGCCGTCCCGGCGACGTGGTACGCCTGGAAGGTCGGGTCGATGACCTGGAGCAGGCCCTTGGAGGGCGTGCCGGCGGCGGCGTTGGAGTCCCAGTCGTTGATGGCCCAGGGGTTGCCGGAGGACTCGCGGATGATGTTGCGGTAGATGCCGTCGTAGCTGCCCGGGATGCCCTTCTGGGCCATGATCGCGAGGGATTCGCGGATCCAGCCGTCCAGGGTGTTCGGGTAGCCGGCGACCGTGGACGACGAGGTGCCGGTGGCCGCGGAGGCACTGGTGGCGCCGACGATCGGGAGGGCGAGCAGGGCCGTGCCGGTGGCGGCGACGGCGAGGGCCCGGGCGAGACGCTTCTTGCGGACTGCAGGCATGGCGGTTTTCCTCTCCGGCGCCTGCGAGGTGAGCTGTCGGGTTCGGGCGGGGAGGTGCCCGGCCGGGCCACCGGGGACGGTGACACGGCTTCACCCCGAGCCGCGGCGGACGTGTCCGGCGCGGCGTACTACCTGGGTCCCCCGCTCCTGCCGTACGCGAGTGGTTCGTCGATGAGGTGGTGAAGGGCGGCGGCAGGATTAGGCGTCCGCCCGACCCGGCGGAACGTATGCGAGAGCACATGTCCGGAACAAGTGCCTGATTCACATCTCGCCCCTATTGACCTCCGGGTGAGGTGTATGGGGCGCTTGATCCTTTGCGACCGCCAAGGGTCAACTCGCCAACAGGGGCAAGGGGGAAGAGTGGTGGGGGAGGGGCGGGCGGAGGAAGTGCCCGTGACTCAACTCACGAAATAGCAATAACGGCAAAATGTGCACAAGGTATGAATGTCCGGAGATGATGTGCCTTATCGATCCATCGTCTGCATAACGGGCGTGATCCGATAGCGCCCGTGCTGTAACCGTGGGGGCTATCGGTGATCGAAACGTGACCGGATACGCTGACTTGAGTGATGGCAGCGACCTATCGACAAACCGTGTAATCGCCAACAGTCGCCCGTGGGCAACAGCAGACAGGAGATCCCTCGTGACCGTCGTCGGGCCGTTCGGGCTGAGCGTGCGGGACCAGGCGCTGGAAGCCGATGTCCAGGCAGGATTGGCGGCTGTCGAGGAAGGACTGCTCGAAGCCACCAAGAGCGAGGTCCCCTTCATCACGGAGGCGGCGCAGCACCTCGTGCGCGCGGGAGGCAAACGTTTCCGGCCACTCCTGGTGATGCTCGCCGCGCAGTTCGGCGACCCGTACGCGCCCGGTGTCGTGCCGTCCGCCGTGGGCGTCGAACTCACCCACCTCGCCACCCTCTACCACGACGACGTCATGGACGAGGCCGAGGTCCGGCGCGGGGTGGCCAGCGCCAACACCCGCTGGGGCAACTCCGTCGCCGTCCTCACGGGCGACTTCCTCTTCGCGCGCGCGTCCCAGATCCTCGCCGACCTCGGCCCCGAGGTCGTCCGCATCCAGGCCGAGGCGTTCGAACGGCTCGTCACCGGCCAGATCCTGGAGACCGCCGGGCCCACCGACGGCCGCGACCCCGTCGACCACTACCTCGACGTCCTCGCGGGCAAGACCGGCTCCCTCGTCGCCGTCTCCTGCCGCTTCGGAGCGATGACCTCCGGCGCCGACGAGACGGTCGTGGACGTCCTCACGCAGTACGGCGAACGCCTCGGCGTCGCCTTCCAGCTCGCCGACGACGTCCTCGACATCGCCTCCGACTCCCACGAGTCCGGCAAGACCCCCGGCACGGACCTGCGCGAGGGCATCCCCACGCTCCCCGTCCTGCGCCTGCGCGAGCGCGCCGCCCGCCTCGGTCTGGCCGAGGACGTCGCCCTGTGCGAACTCCTCGACTCCGACCTCACGGACGACGCCCGCCACACCGAGGCCCTCACCGCGCTGCGCGCCCACCCGGCCCTCGAACAGGCCCGCCGCGACACGGTCCGCTACGCGGAGGAGGCCCGCGCGGCGCTGTCCCCGCTCCCCGAGTGCGACGCGAAGCTGGCGCTGGTGGAGATGTGCGACGCGGTGGTGCACCGGGCGGGGTGAGCGGCGGCTCCCGACCCTCAGGTATGAGCTTCGGGACCCCTAGGGGAGTACGGGGTGCCGGTGTGGCGTGTCATACCCCAGGAGTACGTGGAGTTGGCTCTGCGGGGTGACGTCGCAGGCGGGTCCGGTTTGGTGTCATGGATGGCAGACGCAGGACCACGACTCACCGATTCGGGTGAGAATGGCGGTCAGGAGTGGGTTGCCCGGAGATGCCCACCGGCCGCCGCCGACGACGGAGGTAAGGCAGACATGGCACCGAACGCATCCGACGACCACGGAACCCCGACCGCCGAGGCCGACGCCGACGAGGCGAGGTCCCGTCGCCGCAGGGCGGCCGCGCGGTACGTCGTTCCGGCCACGGTCGTGGGCGTGGCCGCCGCCACCATCGGCCTCGGCCCGGCCCTCGCCGACTCCGGTGACCCCGACCTCCCCCAGATCACCGCCCAGCAGCTCCTGGACAAGGTCGCCGCGTCGGACGTCCAGCAGCTCTCCGGCACGGTGAAGATCACGACCGACCTGGGCCTCCCCGACCTCGGCGGCCTGGAGAGCAGCTTCCTCTCCGGCGCGACCCAGTCCTCCGACACCTCCTCGGCCGACCCCTCCACCAAGCTGATGGAGCTGGCCGCGGGCACGCACACGCTGCGCGTCGCGGCCGACGGCCCCGAGAAGCAGAAACTCTCCCTGCTGGAGAACGCGGCGGAGTACAGCCTGATCCACAACGGCAAGGACGTCTGGGGCTACGACAGCAAGTCGAACGAGGTCCACCACTCGACGCTCTCCGAGGCGGCCCGCAAGGACTCCCCGGCCCCGGCGACCCCGAAGGACCTCACGGAAGAGACCCTGAAGGCGATAGACCCGACGACGTCCGTGAAGGTCGACGGCACGGTCCACGTCGCGGGCCGCGACGCCTACAAGCTCCTCGTCACCCCCAAGCAGTCCGGTTCGACGGTCGGCGCGATCAGCATCGCCGTGGACGCGAAGACCGGCCTCCCCCTCAAGTTCACGCTCACCCCCAGGAGCGGCGGCGCGGCCGTGATCGACGCCGGCTTCACCCAGGTCAGCTTCGCCAAGCCGGCCGCCTCGACCTTCGACTTCACCGCCCCCAAAGGCGCGAAGGTCACCGAGGGCGACACGATCCACGGCGACGAGGACAAGGCCGCGCCCGACGTCCTAGGCGAGGACCTCACGGGCCTGAACGTCCTGGGCAAGGGCTGGACGTCCATCGCCACGTACGACACGGGCACGGGGACGGGCGCCCCCTCCTCCGAGGACCTCCCCGACGCCGGCGCCCTCGGCGGCTTCCTCGACTCCTTCGGCGACAAGGTCTCCGGCGACTTCGGCAAGGGCACGGTCTTCTCCACCCGCCTGGTCAACGCCCTGGTCACCGACAACGGCAAGGTCTACGTCGGCGCGGTCACCAAGGACGCCCTGGTGAAGGCGGCCGAGGGCAACTAAGTACGGTTACAGGGACACGACCACAGGGTCGTCACGGGATCGGGGGAACCATGCCACAGCCGCCCACACCGGAGCCGGACCCGAAGCCCGGCCCGGCTCCGGAGCGGGCGGCGACCGCGGGGCCGGAACCGGAGACGGGGGAGAGGCCGGCCACGAACCCGCGCCCCACACCCCCGGCCCACCCCGCCCCCGCCCCCGACGACGCGGTCATCCACACTCACGCCCTCACCAAGCGCTTCCGCGGCGGCCAGCTCGCCGTCGACTCCCTCGACCTGACCGTCCCCCGGGGCAGCGTCTTCGGGTTCCTCGGTCCGAACGGCTCCGGGAAGACGACGACGATCAGGATGCTGATGGGCCTGATCGAACCGACGTCGGGCACCGCGAAGGTTCTGGGCAGGCCGATGCCGGGGGCGGGCCGCAGGGTCCTCCCGGAGGTGGGCGCGCTGATCGAGGGCCCCGCGCTGTACGGCTTCCTGTCGGGCCGGGACAACCTCGTCCGGTACGACGCGGCGGACCCGACGGCCGACCCGCGCACCCGGGCCCACCGCGTCGCGTCGGCGCTGGAGCGGGTCGGCCTGACCGCGGCGGCCGGCAAGAAGGCGCGGGCGTACTCGCTGGGCATGAAGCAGCGCCTGGGCCTCGCGGCGGCGCTCCTGCAGCCCAGGCGCCTGCTGGTCCTCGACGAGCCGACGAACGGCCTGGACCCCCAGGGCATGCGGGAGATCCGCGCGCTGATCAGGGAACTCGCGGCGGACGGCACGACGGTCTTCCTCTCCTCCCACCTCCTGGACGAGATCGAGCAGGTCTGTACGCACGCGGCGGTGATGGCGCGCGGCAGGCTGATCGCGCAGGGCGAGGTGGGCGAGCTGGCGGCGCGCACCCGGGGCCGGCTCGTGGTGACGACGCCGGACCCGGCGGACGCGGCGCGAGTCCTGAAGGAACAGGGCTTCGCGGACGTGACGACGGAGGGCGAGCGGGTCACCGCGGAACCCCCGGAGCGCGACCTCGCGGAGGTGAACGCGGCCCTGGTGACCGCGGGCGTCCGCGTGCGGGGCTTCGCCCTGCGGCGGGCCTCGCTGGAGGACGCGTTCGTGGAGCTGACCGGAGAGGGATTCGATGTCGCGGGTTGAGACGGCACCGGCGGTGCGGGCGCCGAGCCCGCTGTGGACGCTGGGCCTGCTGCGCAGCGAGCTGGTGATCACACTGCGCCGCTGGCGCACGCTGGCCCTGCTCGGCGTACTCGCGGCGGTCCCGGTGCTGGTCGGCATCGCGGTGCGGATCGAGACCGGCGACGGCTCCTCGGCGGGCGGCCCCGGTCCCGGCGGCGGGGAGGGCGGTCCGGCGTTCATCTCGCAGGTCACCAACAACGGCCTGTTCCTGGTGTTCACGGCCCTGGCGGCGACCCTGCCGTTCTTCCTGCCGATGGCGGTGGGCGTGATCGCCGGGGACGCGATCGCGGGCGAGGCGAACGCGGGCACGCTGCGCTACCTCCTGGTCGCCCCGGCGGGCCGTACGAGGCTGCTGCTCACCAAGTACGTGACGACGATGGCGTTCTGCCTGATCGCGACCCTGGTGGTGGCGCTCTCGGCGCTCGCGGTCGGGGCGCTGCTCTTCCCGCTCGGCGACCTGACGACGATCTCCGGCACGCGCATCACGTTCGCCGAGGGCCTGTGGCGGGCCCTGCTGATCGCCCTGGTGGTGGCCGCGTCCCTGATGGGCGTCGCCGCGCTGGGCCTGTTCGTGTCAACGCTGACCAACAGCGGCATCGCCGCGATGGCGACGACGGTCGGCCTGCTGATCACCGTCCAGATCGTCGACCAGATCCCCCAGCTGCACGCCGTACACCCCTACCTGTTCTCCCACTACTGGCTCTCCTTCGCCGACCTGATGCGCGAGCCGGTCTACTGGCCGGACCTGCAGAAGAACCTCGGCCTGCAGGCCCTGTACGCGGCGGTCTTCGGCTCGGCGGCCTGGGCGCGCTTCACGGCGAAGGACATCACGGCCTGAGCCCGCTCAGACCTCGTCCGGGAACCGCGCGAGCGGCGTCTCCCCGGAGAAGAAGCTCTTCGCGCGGGTCAGCGCCTCACCGTCCTTGAGGACGTCCTCGCGGTCGGTGCCGTTGCCGAGCAGCACCCCGCCGAAACGCATCCGCATGAACGCGGCGGTGTGCAGGAGGGTCCCGGCGAGCGGCTCGGCGCGGGCCGCGCTGCTGGCGTAGGCGCTGATCCCCCAGAGCGTCCGCCCGGCCATGGTGGCCCGGAAGTCGGCCTCGGGCAGCCGCAGCCACCCCGACCAGTGGTCCAGGTAGCGCTTGGTGAGCGCGGAGACGGAGTACCAGTACAGCGGGGAGGCGATGACAAGGTCGGTGGCGCCGAGGGTGGCGTCCAGGAGGTGGCGCTCGTGGGGGTCGGTGGGTGTCGTATAGCCCTCGTCGTGGCGCAGATCGGCGAAGTCGGGCAGCGGGCGGTCGACGAGCCGGATCCACTCCTGCTCGACCCCTTCGGGCAGTTGCTCGGCGGCCCGGCGCGCGAGGAGTTCGGTGTTCCCGCCTCGACGGCTGCTGCCCAGCAGGAAGAGGAAGCGACGGTTCGTCATGACGGTCCCCCAGGAATCAGATGAGGAGTAATTATATGCACGCGCAAGAATCGGGGAGATCACCGGAAGCGGCCCTCATCGCAGACTCCACGACAGGAGGGAGGCCACCGCGAGCAGCACCTTTTCCTCCCCGTGCCGCCCCACGATCTGAAGCCCCACCGGACACCCGTCCGCCCCCACCCCCGCCGGCACGCTCACCGCCGGATGCCCACTGAGGTTGAACGCCCACGTCAGAGCGGTGGAATACCGGTCACCAGGCCCTTCGTGCCCATGCGCCGCATTCGGCGTCACCGGCGTCAGTACGAGATCGGCCCTCCGGAACACCTCGGCCAGCCGCCGATCGTTGACCTCCCGAGCGCCGCCGTCCGCACGCGCCCCCGCGCGTACGGACAGCCACGCCTCCGCCGGATCCTCCAGCACCAGCGACTCCCCGATGAGCCGCACACCCCCGCTTCCGACCAGCCGCCCCGCCGCCGCCCGGGCCAGCGCCACCGGCTCCGCGTCGGCCTCGGCGTACCCCAGGCCGGCGGACCACACGGCGTCCAACGGCCGCTCCAGCGCCGACGGGGACTCCCCGGACAGCACCTCCCAGCACACCGCCGCGTCCGCCGGATCCCGGGCGAAGAACCCCGGCGCGGCGAGCCCCGTACGGTCCGCCCAGGCCAGCCGCCCGTTCCCGGCCTTCAGCCCGAACACCCCGCACCAGGCGGCGGGTATCCGCACCGACCCGGCCCCGTCGCTCCCGGTGGCCAGGGGCACCATCCCCGCGGCCACGGCGACGGCGGACCCCGCGGAGGACCCGCCGGGCGTCCGGTCGTGCCGCCAGGGATTGACGGTACGACCGTGCCGCCCGAGCCCCCAGGTCTGCCACGGCGTCCCCGGCCCGGGCACGGCCGTACGCCCCACGGGGACGCACCCGGCGTCGACCAGCGCCCCCCACCGCGAACGCGGCCCCTTCACCGCGAGCGGCACCCCCGCGAGCGGCAGCCGCTCCCCGGCGGCCACCCGTGTGTCCACGGCACGGGCCCACACGGCCGCCTCCTCGGCCCAGACCTCCTGGAAGGCGCCGAGGGTCGGGTCGAGGCGTTCCAGCCGCTCCAGGGTGCCTTCCAGGGCCTCCACGGCGGTCAGGGCGCCCGAGCGGACGGCGGCGGAGATCGCGACGGCGCTGCCGGGTGTCATGCGGGCCCGAGATCGAGCAGCAGCGCCATGACCCCCACCAGCGTGGCCCCGCTGACGATCTCCCGCCGCCGGATCATCCCGGCGAGATCGGCGAGCGGCACCCACTCCACGCGGTCGGACTCGTTGCGCTCCGTGGGCTCCCCGACCCGCCGCGCGTCGTCCGTACGGAACACGTGATGGCGCGTGTCACTGATACCGGCCGCGGGCTCCGCGTAGACCAACTCCCGTACGCCGCCCGGCCGCCACCCCGTCTCCTCCTCCAGCTCCCGCGCCGCCGCACGCGCGGGCGACTCCCCGTCCTCGACGAGCCCCATCGGCAGCTCCCACCCCCACGCGTCCGTGAGGAACCGGTGCCGCCACATCATCAGCACGCGCGCGTCGTCGACCGCCGCGAGCACCGCGAGGTCCCGCAGCCGCACCGCGTGGTACTCCGTACGGGTGCCGTCGGGCAGTTCGACGTCTAGCGCGCGCAGGCGTACCCACGGCGTGTCGTACAGCGGTCGTTCACCGTGGACAGTCCAGCGCATGAGGCCCCCCGGGATGCGTCGTACGGTGCCATCCTCGGCGAACCCGCCTTGTGGATCAACGAAGTTGTGTACGGCGCCGGAATCCGGCCAGGTATCTGGAACGAGGCTGTGACGTCCCGGTGACGCGAGGAGCCGGACCGAGCGGCCATACTCGCCAGTAAGCGTGTTTATCGGATCGTGACGCGCGGAACGCCGGTTCCCCGGCAGAACCGAGTGAGGAACACATGTCTCGACCCAGCCGAGAGCCCCAGTCCGGGCCCGCCGTGATGGCGCCGGCGCCGATCGACGTCCGGGTCGCGACGGCCGCCGGCCGGGACACCGCGTCCGTCGGCGGGGTCCCCCTCACCGCCCCCGAGGGCGAGGAGATCAAGCACGCGGTCCTCGCGCACCTGCGCCGCATCGCCGTAGCCACCGGCCACGCCGTCCTGGCCACCATCCACGACGAACGCAGCGGCTACGTCGTACCCCTCCGCATCGCCCCCGACGGCTCCAGCATCCTCACGGCTGAGCCCACACCGATCCCCACGCCCCCCGCCCCGGCCGGCGACACGCACGCCCCGCACGCGGACGCCTCCCCGTCCGCCACGCCGGCCCCCGAACCGGCATCCGACGCGTACGCCGACGAGGCGCCCTTCCCTGCCCCGGGCACCGTCACACCGCCCACCGGGGTGTTCGGCCCGCCGCCGGTGATGGAACACGCCGAGGCTCTGGGGCGGCCGGGGGGCGAGGGGCACCCGGGTCTTCATGAGCGGCCCGAGTTCGAGGGGCGGTCCGAGCCCTTGGGACGGCCGGGGGACGGCGGGCACCCGGGGTCTGGGGCGCTGCCCGAGTCCGAGGCGCGGCCCGAGTCCGACGAGCGCCCGGGGTCCGAGGCGCGGCCCGAGTCCGCTGCGCGTCCGGGCCGCGAAGAGCCGCCCGCGTTCCCGGAGGTGCCCGAATCCCCCGAGTGGCCCGAGCCCGAGAACTCGCCGGAGCACCCCTACGACGCCCCTGAGCCCTCCGCCCCGTCGCCCGTACTGGACATCCGTCCCCAGCCCGTCCCCCTGGACGCGCCTCCGTCCCGCCCCACCCGCGCGCCCCTCCTCGATCCGGCGACCGCGATCCCGGAACCCTCCCCGAAACACACCCCCGCGCGCGGGTTCGACGCGGTGGCCGAAGCGGTCCTCGGGGACGACCCCCGGGAGGCCGACGGCGTGGAGCCGGGGCCGCTCGCGGGGCCCATGGCCCGGATCAACGAGGCCGTCCGCGCGGGCCGGATCGACGTCGCGGCGGGCCTCGCCGAGCAGACCGTCAGCGAGGCGTCCGCGGCGCTCGGCGCGGATCACCCCGAGGTCCTGCGCCTGCGCGAACTCGCCGCCTACATCGCCTACTTGGCCGGCGACCCGGTCCGCGCCTTCCACGTCTCCCTCGACGTCGCGCGGGCCCACCACCGCGCCGGCGACCCCGAGGCCGCCTACGGCAACGTACAGAGCGCCGCGACGTCCTGGCGTGCCGTACGCGACCCCCTCCAGGGCCTCAACCTCGGCAACGAACTCCTCGGCCTGTGGACCACCCTCGCCACCGAGGGCGGCCCGGCGGCCGAGGACCCCGCGGCTCTGGACTCCGCGAGGTCCCGGATGCTGCGGCTGGCGGAGCGGGCGGCGGCGGTACGGTGACGTCGCGACGGGCCCGTATCGTCGTAACGAACCCGTCTCGTGGTGGCGGATGCGTCGCGACGAGACTGAATCGTCGCGACGCACCCGCTTTCGCGTAACGACGAACCGGTAGCGTCGCGACGCCCTCCCCCCCCCCGTCGAACCGGGCCCGTAGCGTCGTTACGAACCCGTCACGTCGCTACGCAACCGTAACGACGCAACGCCCCCGTCCCCGCAACGCAACGCCCCCGTCCCGACGCCTCAGGACGACAGCGTCCACACCGCGTACGCCGCCGCGTCCGAGTTCCGGTCCAGCGCCGTGTCGTTGATGTTGGCGGTCGTGTCGCACGACGAGTGGTAGCACCGGTCGAACGCCTGCCCCGACGTACCGCCCCACTTGGTCACCTGCGCGGCGGTCTTGGTGCGGCTGGCCCCCGTGAAGAGCCCGCCGACGGGCACCCCGGCGCTCTTGAACGGCGCGTGGTCGGAGCGCCCGTCGCCCTCGGTCTCGATCTCGGTGGGAACGCCGATCCCCGCGAAGTAGTCCTTGAAGGTCTTCTCGATGGTGGGGTCGTCGTCGTAGACGAAGTAACCGGGGTTGGGGGAGCCGATCATGTCGAAGTTGAGATAGGCGCTGATCTTGGCGCGGTTCGCGGCGGAGAGGTTGTTGACGTGGTAGCGGGAGCCGACGAGGCCGAGTTCCTCGGCGCCCCACCAGGCGAACCGCAGATGCTTGGTGGGCTGGTAGTTCGCGCGGGACACGGCGAGGGCGATCTCCAGGACGGCGGAGGAGCCGGAGCCGTTGTCGTTGATGCCGGCGCCGGAGGACACGCTGTCGAGGTGTGACCCGGCCATGACAACCTGATCCGTGTCTCCGCCGGGCCAGTCGGCTATGAGGTTGTAGCCGGTGCGCCCGGAGGAGGTGAACTGCTGGACGGTGGTGGTGAATCCGGCCGCGTCCAGCTTGCCCTTCACGTAGTTGATCGAGGCGAGGTAGCCGGCCCGGCCGTGCGCGCGGTTGCCGCCGTTGGCCGTGGCGATCGACTGCAACTGGCTGAGGTGCGCCTTCACGCCCGCGACCGGGATGTCGGGCGCGGCGGCCAGCGTCCCGGCCGGGGACGCCGCGCCGGCGGCCGACCCGGTGACGCCGGTGGCGAACAGCGTGACACCCGCGACGACGGCAGCGGCCGACGCCCGCGCGGAGACAGAGAGCTTCATGGTGGGGGGCTCCGGAATCCAGTCATGGCGGTTCCCGGGCGGGGTTTCCGCCGGGACACCACGGTTGATGAGGTGACTGGATGGTGAAGCCGGGGTCAACGCCCAGTCAAGAGGGCCCCTGGGAAAGGGAGTTGCGGTCGCACTCCGCCAGGGCCGCCGCGACCTCCCCCTGATGCTCCTGCGTCCACCGCACCAGTGACTGGACGGCCGCGCGCAGCGTCGCCCCCAGCGCCGTCAGCCCGTACTCCACCTTGGGAGGGACCACGGGGTACACGGTCCGCAGCGCCGACCCTGATGGTGATGGGCTGCGACGCGACCCTCGTGCCGACGCTCACGCCGCGATGCTCCCCGCCCTGTTCCCCGCCGGGCTCGCGTTCGCCCTGGCCCACGGGCCCCTGACGATCGCCGCGACCAGCGGTGTACGCCCCCACGAACAGGGCCTCGCCGGCGGCCTGCTGCACACCTCGACCCGGTTCGGGTCGGCGCTCGGCATCTCCGCGGTGACCGCGGTCTACGGCTTGGCGGCGGGCGGCATCGGCTCGGCGTCCCCCTCGGGTACTACCCCCGTGGAGCCAGGGGCGGCCACCCCCGACGTACTCGCGCTCACCCCCGAGGAGACGCTCGCCGCCTTCCGTGCGGCGCTCACCGTCCCCGTCGTGATGGCCGTGCCCGGCACGCTGATCTCGCTCCTCGCCCTGCGCGCCGTACGCCACGCGTCCCCCGTGAGGAGGACGAGGGCCAGCCATACCAGACCGAAGCCCGCCCATCGCTCGGGCGGCATCTCCTCGCTGAAGTAGACGACGCCGAGAAGGAACTGGAAGACCGGCGCGAGGTACTGCAGCAGCCCCAGCGTGGACAGCGGCACCCGGATCGCCGCCGCGCCGAAGCAGACGAGGGGGACGGCGGTGACGATGCCGGTCGACGCGAGCAGCGCGGCGTGCCCGGGGCCCTCGCCGGTGAACGTCGCATCGCCCTGCGCGCCCAGCCAGATCAGGTAGGCGAGCGCGGGCAGGAACTGCACGGCGGTCTCGGCGGCCAGCGACTCGACGCCGCCGAGGTTGACCTTCTTCTTGACCAGCCCGTACGTCGCGAACGAGAACGCGAGGACCAGCGAGATCCACGGCAGCCGCCCGTACCCGACGGTCAGGACGACGACGGCGGCGAACCCGACGCCCACCGCCACCCACTGCGCGGGCCGCATCCGCTCCTTGAGCAGCAGGACGCCCATCGCGATGGTGACGAGCGGGTTGATGAAGTACCCGAGGGACGCCTCGACGACGTGCCCGGCGTTGACCGCCCAGATGTACACGCCCCAGTTGACGGTGATCACCGCCGCCGCGACCACCACCAGCGCGAGCCTGCGGGGCTGGCGGACCAACTCCTTCGCCCACGCCCAGCGCCGTACGAACAGCAGCGCGCCGGCGACCACGGCGAGCGACCACACCATCCGGTGGGCCAGGATCTCCACCGACCCGGCGGGCTTCAGCAGCGGCCAGTACAGCGGGACGAGCCCCCACATCCCGTAGGCGGCGAACCCGTTCACCATCCCTATTCGCTGCTCGCCCTTGGACATCCCGGCCACGACACCTCCCGCTCACCCCACCGGCCCGCGCCGTGCGGACGCCGGGACGAAGGTAGCGGGGGAGGGACGGGGATGTCATGCGTGTATCGCGATACGGTCATGACGGCACCCTGGGGACTACCCGGGTACCCCTCCGGGAGCGGACGCCGGACCCCTCGCGCACCGCCGGTCACTCCCCGGTACTACCCGGGTACGACCACGGGGTGCACGGGCGACGCCCATCCGCGCCGCCCGTACACCCCGTCATACCTCAGAGGTAATACCCCCGAGGGAATACCTCTGAGGTAATACCCCTGAGGGACTCTCCGCCCGGCCCTCAGCCCTTCAGCGCCACCGAGATCGCCTCGGCGATCGGCGTCGCCGGACGCCCGATCAGCCGGGACAGGTCCCCGGACGTGATCTCCAGCTCGCCCTTCTCGATGGACGCGTCGACCCCGGCGAGGATCTGCGCGACCGGCTCGGGCAGCCCGACGCCCGCGAGTATCCCGGCGAGCACCTCGGTGGTGACCGCGTTGTAGCCGATCTCCTTGCCGGTCTGCGCGCTCAGCTCGGCGGCGTACTCGGCGAAGCTCCACGCGACGTCGCTGCCCAGCTCGTACGTCTGGTTCTCGTGCCCCTCACCGGTCAGCACGGCGACGGCCGCGGCCGCGTAGTCCGCGCGGGCGGCGGAGGAGACGCGCCCCGCGCCCGCCGCCGCGACGACGGCGTTGTGCTCCAGGACCGGCGCCAGGTTCTCGGTGTAGTTCTCGTGGTACCAGCCGTTGCGCAGCAGCGTGTACGTCACCCCGGAGGCGAGCAGCGCCTTCTCGGTGGCCCGGTGGTCGTCCGCGAGCGCGGCCGTCAGGGAGCCGGGCGCGCTGGTGTACGCCAGAAGAGCCACACCGGCGGCCTTCGCGGCGTCGATGACGACCTGGTGCTGGCCGGGCCGGTCGTTGCCGACCTCGCTGCCCGAGATCAGCAGGACCTTGTCCCCGGCGGCGAGGACGCCGTCGAAGGTCTCGGGGGCGTTGTAGTCGGCGACGGCGAGCTTGACGCCGCGCGCGGCGAGGTCGGCGGCCTTGGCCTCGTCGCGCACGACGGCCGTGATCTGCTCGGCCGGGACCTTCTCCAACAACTGCTGCACGACGTGGCGGCCGAGGTGTCCGGTGGCTCCGGTGACGACGATGCTCATGGTTCATGACTCCTTGTGGGGTGCGCTCTGCACTAACCCTAGGAGCTGCGCTAACCAAAGGAAAGTACCCACTTTGAAGTAAGGTACTGGCATGCCGGTAACCAAGGAGACCACCACCCCGGGACTCACGGACCTCGTACGGGCCCACCAGGAACCCGACGGCGCGATGTGCCCCCACCGCCTGGTCCTGGAGCACGTCACCAGCCGCTGGGGCGTCCTCGTCCTCATCAACCTCCTGGACCACCCCCACCGCTTCAGCGAACTGCGCCGCGCGATCGGCAGGGTCAGCGAGAAGATGCTCACCCAGACCCTCCAGACCCTGGAGCGCGACGGCTTCGTCCACCGCGAGGCCCACCCGGTCATCCCGCCCCGCGTGGACTACTCCCTGACCCCCCTCGGCCGCGAGGCCGCCGAACGCGTCCGCGAGGTCGCCGAGTGGACCCAGCACCGCCTGGACCAGGTCCTCAAGGCCCGCGAGGAGTACGACGCCCGCCGCGCTTGACCGGGTCCCCCGGAGGTACCCGTGTCCCCCGGAAGTACTACGGACCGGGCCCGGGAGTCACCCCGGGGCCGGCCCGTACGACACCGGGGGCGCCGACCGTGCCGCCGCCCCCTCTCGCATCCCCTCAGCCCACCACCGTCCACGTGTCCCCGCCCGCCAGCAGCGCCGCGAGGTCACCCTTGCCCCGCTGCTCCACGGCCGTGTCCAACTGGTCGGCCATCAGGCTGTCGTACACCGGCCGCCGCACCGCGCGCAGCACGCCGATCGGCGTGTGGTGCAGGGTCTGCGGATCGGCGAGCCGGGACAGCGCGAAGGCGGTCGTGGGGGACTCGGCGTGCGCGTCGTGCACGAGGAGGTCCGCCTCGTTCTCCGCGGTGACGTCCACGACCTGTAGCTCTCCGGTACGACGGTCCCGGACGACCCCCCGGGTGCCGTCCGCGCCGAAGCGCACCTGCTGCCCGTGTTCGAGCCGGATGACCGCCTCCTGGGCCGCCTCCCGGTCCTTGAACGAGTCGAACGCCCCGTCGTTGAAGATGTTGCAGTTCTGGTAGATCTCGATCAGCGCGGTCCCCGGATGCGCGGCGGCCTGCCGCAGCACCTCCGTCAGGTGCTTGCGGTCGGAGTCGATGGTCCGCGCGACGAACGACGCCTCCGCGCCGAGCGCCAGCGACACCGGGTTGAAGGGGGCGTCCAGCGACCCCATCGGCGTCGACTTGGTGATCTTCCCTACCTCCGAGGTAGGGGAGTACTGCCCCTTCGTCAGCCCGTAGATCCGGTTGTTGAACAGCAGGATCTTCAGGTTGACGTTGCGCCGCAGCGCGTGGATGAGGTGGTTGCCGCCGATGGAGAGCGCGTCCCCGTCACCGGTCACCACCCACACGCTCAGGTCCCGCCGCGACGACGCGAGCCCCGTCGCGATGGCGGGCGCGCGCCCGTGGATGGAGTGCATCCCGTAGGTGTTCATGTAGTACGGGAACCGCGACGAGCAGCCGATCCCCGACACGAAGACGATGTTCTCCTTCGCGAGCCCCAGCTCGGGCATGAAGCCCTGCACGGCCGCCAGGATCGCGTAGTCCCCGCACCCCGGGCACCAGCGCACCTCCTGGTCCGACTTGAAGTCCTTCATGGCCTGTTTCGCCTCGGCCCTCGGGACCAGCTGGAGCAGCGGGTTCGCCTCGGACACCTCTGTCAGCTCAGCCATCGATGGCCTCCTTGAGCGCCGTGGCGAGCTGCTCCGCCTTGAACGGCATGCCGTTGACCTGGTTGTAGGAGTGGGCGTCGACCAGGTACCTCGCCCGCACGAGCGTGGCGAGCTGACCGAGGTTCATCTCGGGGATCACCACTCGGTCGTACCCCTTGAGTACGACACCGAGGTTCTTCGGGAAGGGGTTCAGATGCCGCAGGTGCGCCTGCGCGATGGCCTCCCCGGCCGACCTGAGCCGGCGTACGGCGGCCGTGATCGGGCCGTACGTCGACCCCCAGCCGAGCACCAGCGTGCGCGCGCCGTCCGGGTCGTCGACCTCGATGTCCGGGACGTCGATGCCGTCGATCTTGGCCTGCCGGGTGCGGACCATGAAGTCGTGGTTGGCGGGGTCGTAGGAGATGTTGCCCGTGCCGTCCTGCTTCTCGATGCCGCCGATGCGGTGTTCGAGCCCGGGCGTGCCGGGGACGGCCCAGGGGCGCGCGAGGGTGTGCGGGTCGCGCTTGTACGGCCAGAACACCTCCGTGCCGTCCGCGAGCGTGTGGTTGGGGCCCTGCGCGAACCGGACGGCCAGGTCGGGCAGTTCGTCGACCTCGGGGACCCGCCAGGGCTCGGAGCCGTTGGCCAGGTAGCCGTCCGACAGGAGCATCACCGGAGTGCGGTACGTCAGCGCGATCCGGGCCGCCTCCAGCGCCGCGTCGAAGCAGTCCGCGGGCGTGCGCGGGGCGACGATCGGGACCGGCGCCTCGCCGTTGCGGCCGTACATCGCCTGGAGCAGGTCCGCCTGCTCCGTCTTGGTCGGCAGGCCGGTCGAGGGACCGCCGCGCTGGATGTCGACGATCAGCAGCGGCAGTTCGAGCGACACCGCGAGGCCGATCGTCTCACTCTTGAGAGCTACGCCGGGCCCTGACGTCGTCGTCACCGCGAGGGAGCCCCCGAAGGCCGCCCCCAGCGCCGCGCCGATACCGGCGATCTCGTCCTCCGCCTGGAAGGAGCGCACACCGAAGTTCTTGTGCCGCGACAGCTCGTGCAGGATGTCCGAGGCCGGGGTGATCGGGTACGAGCCGAGGAACAGCGGCAGGTCCGCCTGGCGGGAGGCCGCGATCAGCCCGTACGCCAGAGCCAGGTTGCCGGAGATGTTGCGGTAGACGCCCGGCGGGAACGCGGTGGTCGCCGGGGCGATCTCGTAGGAGACCGCGAAGTCCTCCGTCGTCTCGCCGAAGTTCCAGCCCGCGCGGAAGGCCGTCAGGTTCGCCTCGGCGATCTGGGGCTTCTTCGCGAACTTCGCCCTCAGGAACCGCTCCGTGCCCTCCGTGGGCCGGTGGTACATCCATGACAAGAGGCCGAGCGCGAACATGTTCTTGCTGCGCTCGGCCTCTTTGCGGGTGAGGTCGAAATCCTTGAGGGCCTCGACGGTCAACGTCGTCAGCGGCACCGGATGGAGGTGGTATCCGTCCAGCGAGCCGTCCTCCAGGGGACTTTCGCCGTATCCCACCTTCTGCATCGCCCGTTTGGTGAACTCGTCCGTGTTGACGATGATCTCCGCGCCGCGCGGCAGGTCCCCCACGTTCGCCTTCAGCGCCGCCGGGTTCATCGCCACCAGCACATTGGGCGCATCACCCGGCGTCAGGATGTCGTGGTCCGCGAAGTGCAGCTGGAAGCTCGACACCCCGGGCAGCGTCCCTGCGGGGGCCCTGATCTCGGCCGGGAAGTTCGGCAGCGTGGACAGATCGTTCCCGAACGACGCGGTCTCCGAGGTGAACCGGTCACCCGTGAGCTGCATCCCGTCGCCCGAGTCCCCCGCGAACCTGATGATCACCCGGTCGACACGGCGTACGTCCTTCGCCGTCCCGCCCGGTTTGCGCTGCTCTCCCACGACGGCTTCGTCGGCCTGCTCCGCCGGGCTGCTGACCTGACTGGTCACTGAACTGGACCTCCTTCGAGGCGGCTGTCCGGGAGCTGCCTTCCCGCAGGCCCTCCCAGATCAAGCCTACGTCTGTGAGGGTCGCCCGACCTCGGCCATTCGGCCGATCATCGCCTGCGGAATCACCGCCGTACGACGGCCGGACGCCCCGGCTTGTCCTGATCTACCGCTCGCTCCGTTCCCCGTCCGCCACTACACGGTCATGGACAATGTCAAGCGACTACAGTGCTACCCCGTCACGAGTTCAGGTAGGTCAGAACCGCCAGAACCCTGCGGTGATCCCCGTCACTGGGTGACAGGCCGAGCTTCAGGAAGATGTTGCTGACGTGCTTCTCGACGGCCCCGTCGCTGACCACGAGCTGTCTGGCGATCGCCGAGTTGGTCCGCCCCTCGGCCATGAGTCCTAGTACCTCACGCTCCCGGGGAGTGAGCCCCGCCAGCACGTCCTGCTTGCGGCTGCGCCCCAGGAGCTGCGCGACGACCTCGGGATCCAGCGCCGTACCCCCCTGCGCGACCCGTACGACGGCGTCCACGAACTCGCGGACCTCCGCCACCCGGTCCTTCAGCAGATACCCCACTCCACGGCTGGAACCGGCCAGCAGTTCGGTGGCGTAACGCTCCTCCACATACTGTGACAGCACCAGCACCCCGAGCCCCGGATGGGTCTTGCGCAGCTGTACGGCGGCCCGGACCCCTTCATCCGTGTGCGTCGGCGGCATCCGGACGTCCGCGACGACCACGTCCGGCAGCGCCCCTTCGGCGGCCAGCTCCGTGATCGTCTTGACGAGCGCCTCCCCGTCCCCCACCCCGGCGACCACCTCGTGCCCCCGGTCGGTGAGCAGCCTGGTCAGCCCCTCCCGCAACAACACCGAGTCCTCCGCGATGACGACTCGCACCCTGTCCTCCACGTTCTGGCCCCCCGGTCGCTGTACGTCTGCGTGCGCACCCAGCATCCCAGGCCCGGAGCCGGTCGGATCGCCGTCCAGGGCGATCCGACCCCCTAAATAAGGACGATCGGACCCCTGGGGCACAGGCTCCGGAAGCCGCGACACAGGCTTCCACGCGCCCCTAGAGGACCGATCGACGACGGAGAACGGCTTGATGACGACCCTGGAGGACGACGTTCCGGACAGGAACGGTCACGCACGACCGTTCCTGTCCGGAACGATGCCCCCTGGGAGACGACGATCAGATCAGGTCAGATCCGCTCCGCCCGCCACGGCAGCTCCGCGGTCACCCGCGTCGGCCCCCCGGCCGGCGAGTCCACCACCAGGATCCCGTCCACCGCGTCCAGCCGCCCCGCCAGCCCCGCGAGCCCGGACCCCCCGGCCGTGTCGGCGCCCCCCACCCCGTTGTCGACGACCTGGAGCATCAGCCGGTTCTCCACCCGCCACACGTCCACGGACGCCATCGTCGCGCGCGCGTGCTTGCTGACGTTCTGCAGCAGCTCGGAGACCGTGAAGTAGGCGATCCCCTCGATGGCCGGCGCGGGCCGCTCCACGAGATCCACGTCCACCTTCACCGGGACCGTGCACCGGGAGGCCACCGAGGAGAGCGCCGCGTCGAGCCCCCGGTCCGTGAGGACCGCCGGGTGGATGCCACGCGCCAGGTCACGCAGCTCCTGGAGCGCCGTCTTCACCTCGCCGTGCGCCTCCGCGACCATCCGCGCGGCTTCCTGCGGGTCCTCGCGCAGCTTCTCCTTCGCCAGGCCCAGATCCATCGCCAGGCTCACCAGCCGGGCCTGGGCGCCGTCGTGCAGGTCCCGCTCGATCCGGCGCAGGTCCGCCGCCGCCGTGTCCACCACCACGCCCCGGTCCGACTCCAGCTCCACCACGCGCGAGGCCAGCCGCGAGGGGCCCAGCAGACCGTGCACCATCAGCCGGTCGACCGTCGTCAGCGCCCGCACGATCCACGGCGTGGCCATCGTGAACACCAGCCCGATCAGCGCGGTGACGGTGATCTCGAAGGGGTTGTCCAGGTAGACGCGGTGCGTCTCGTCACCGTAGAGCTGGAGGCCGTCCTGACCGGCGTACATCGGGAACACCCAGAACCACAGCGGGTACGTCAGCATCGTCCAGCCGATCGACCAGAACGTCACCGAGACGGTGAACGTGAAGACCGACCACGGCAGTTGCAGCAGCGAGTACAGCGCGTGCCGCCACGACGCGCCGTCCCTGAGGACCGCGCCCACCCAGCCCATCAGACTCCGCCTGCGGGGCCGCAGCGGCGCCGGGTCGTCGATCCGCATCCCGAGCATCCCGCGCGCGCGGGCCCGCTCCAGCGCCCCGAAACCCCGGCAGCCCGCCAGCGCGGCGGCCATCAGGGGGACCCCGAGGAACGTCACCAGCAGACCGACGCCGACCGACAGCATCGTCACCGTGTAGGTGAAGAACACGACACTGATCGGCAGGCTCAGCAGGACGTACCCGAACTCCCGCCAGCTACGCCCCTCGACCGGGGCCCGCAGCGCCGCCGGCAGCCGATGACGCCGCTCGGACTCGCCGTAGCCGCCGTGCTCCCCGTATCCCCCGTACCCCACGCCCTGCATGGCCATGGCTCCGTCCCATTCCGCTCGTCGTGCACCGGTCTGCCGTACCACCAGACTCGCGGGTGAGGGGCGGGGGAGCCATGGAGTCCGTCGGCGTCTCGGGAGGGGGGTTATCCCTACCTGAGGGCTACGAGCGGCCCCCGACCAGGGCCGCGAGCGCTCTCCCACCTCCGGGGTACCCCGCTGGGGGTACCCTCGCAGAGCCACTGCCAGGGCACCCCCGAAGTACTACCCCCGAAGTACTACCTCCGCAGACCTACCCCCGGTCCCGCCACGGCAGTTCCGCCGTCACCGTCGTCCCGCCCCCCGGCGGCGAGTCCACGACGAACAGCCCGTCGACCGCGTCCAGCCGGTCCGCCAGCCCCCGCATCCCCGTGCCCTTGTCGAGGCTCGCGCCCCCGCCGCCGTCGTCCGAGACCTGGATGAGGAGCCGCTCGTCGGACCGCCACACGTCCACGGACGCGGACCGCGCCCCGCTGTGCTTGCTGACGTTCTGGAGTAGCTCGGAGACCGTGAAATAGGCGATGCCCTCGATGGCCGGCGCCGGCCGCGTCGGCAGATCCGCGGTGACCTTCACCGGGACCGTGCACCGGGAGGCCACCGAGGAGAGCGCCGCGTCCAGCCCCCGGTCCGTGAGGACCGCCGGATGGATGCCCCGCGCCAGGTCACGCAGCTCCTGCAGCGCGAGCTTCACCTCGCCGTGCGCCTCCGCGACCATCTCCGCCGCCGCGTCCGGATCCTCCAGCAGCTTCTCCTTCGCCAGCCCCAGCCCCATCGCCAGGTTGACCAGCCGCGCCTGCGCCCCGTCGTGCAGGTCCCGCTCGATACGCCGCAGATCCGCCGCCGCCGTGTCCACCACGACCCCCCGGTCCGACTCCAACTCCGCGATCCGGCGCTCCAGTTCGTCCGACGGCGACAGCAGCGCCCGCACCATCGCCCGGTCCACGTTCGCGAACCCCCGCGCCAGATAGGGGAGAAGCGGCCACGCCACGAACAGGGAGACGAGGGTGACCGTGAACGTGAGGATGCCCCACGGCAGCCTGACCACGTCGTACAGCACCGTCCGCCAGCCCACCGGGTCCTTCAGCGCCGTCCACAGCACCGGCAGGAACCCGCGCCCCCGGCGCCACGGCACCTTCGACGGCTCCTCCACCCGCACCCCGAGCAGCACCCGCGCCCGCGCCCGCTCGAACCGCCCCATCGCCCGCGCGCCCATCAGCCCGAGCGCCAGCAGCGGCAGCCCGACGACGGTCATCGTCAGCCCCGCGCCGACGGCCAGCATCGTCACGGCGTACGTGAAACCGGTCAGCGCGACCGGCAGGTTGAGCACGAGATGGGTGATCTCCTTCCAGGTCACCGCGTCGAGAGCGGGGCGCGGGGGCGGGAGCGGCTCGTCGGGAGCCAGGGATTTCGCGGTCATACGGCCAGCCTGCCGTGTGCCGGGCCGCGGCGCCATGACGTTCCCCGCCGCCCGGCCCTGGGGAAAACCCCACCCACACCAGAAGTGGCGTGACGACCCGCTTACCGTCCCTTTAGCAGGGCCTAGACTCCCGTGAGTACGCGACAACAGACAGCACTGAGAACATCGACAGCTCGGCAGCGAAGGGACGGACGTGCGGGAATCCACCGGCGCCCCTGAGACCGCGCTCGCGGCGGACTACTTCCAGTCGTACTCGGTCGTCGGACTGCTCGCCGTCGTCGGCGTGCTGTTCGTGGCGGTGGCCTTCGGCGCGGGCCGCCTGCTGCGTCCCGTCGTCCCGACGCCCGAGAAACTCATGACGTACGAGTGCGGCGTCGACCCCGTCGGCGAGGGCTGGGCTCATACCCAGGTCCGGTACTACGTCTACGCCTTCCTGTACGTCATCTTCGCCGTCGACTCGATCTTCCTCTTTCCCTGGGCGACGGTCTTCGCCGCCGAGGGCTACGGGGCCACGACACTTGTCGAGATGTTCATCTTCCTGGGGTTCCTGACCGTGGGTCTGCTCTACGCATACAAGAAGGGCGTCCTGGAATGGACGTGACACCGGGGTCGGCCGAGAGGACTACGGGTATGACGGGTGCTACGGGTACTACGCCGGCCGGCGAGGGCGACGCCGTCACCCCGTCACCCGTGTACCTCCCCGAGCCCAAGCGGCTCGGCGCGCTCGCCCGGCTCGCCCCCGAACCCATGAAGGTCGTCCTCAACTGGGGCCGCCGCTACTCCCTGTGGGTCTTCAACTTCGGCCTCGCCTGCTGCGCGATCGAGTTCATCGCCGCGTCCATGGCCCGGCACGACTTCATCCGGCTCGGCGTGATCCCGTTCGCTCCGGGCCCCCGCCAGGCCGACCTGATGGTCGTCTCCGGCACGGTCACCGACAAGATGGCGCCCGCCGTGAAGCGGCTGTACGAGCAGATGCCCGAGCCGAAGTACGTCATCTCCTTCGGCGCCTGCTCCAACTGCGGCGGCCCGTACTGGGACTCCTACTCGGTGACCAAGGGCGTCGACCAGATCATCCCCGTCGACGTGTACGTCCCCGGCTGCCCGCCCCGCCCCGAGGCGCTGCTCCAGGGGATCCTGAAGCTCCAGGAGAAGATCGCCCGCGAGTCCCTGGCCGACCGCTACGCCTCCCGCCCCTCCCCGGCCGCCCTCCAGAGCGACCTGCTCCCGGCCCCCGAGCCGAAGGGCACCCCCCGATGACCACCGGCTGGCTCCCGGCCCCCGTCCAGGACCTCTTCGGCCCCGACGCCACCCTCGACGAGTCGTACGACGTCCTCACCGTCGACGTCCCCCCGGCCGCCTGGCTCACCGCGCTGCACACCGCCCGTACGGTCCTGGCCTGCACGTACTTCGACTGGCTGAGCGCCGTCGACGAACCGGGCACCGGCTTCCGCGTAGCCGCCCACGTCGTCGCCCTGTCCCCCCTGCGCCGCCTCCTCCTGCGGACGACGGTCCCGCACGCGTCCCCCGCCCTCCCCACCGCCGTCGACATCTACGCCGGCGCCGGCTGGCACGAGCGCGAGACCCACGAGATGTTCGGCGTGGTCTTCACCGGCCACCCCTCCCTCACCCACCTCCTCCTCCCGGACACCTTCGAGGGCCACCCCCTGCGCAAGGACTTCGTCCTGGTGGCCCGCGCCGCCAAGCCCTGGCCCGGCGCCAAGGAACCCGGCGAGTCGGACCACGGCACCCCCAAACGCCGCCAGATCCTCCCCCCAGGAGTCCCCGACCCCAACGAATGGGGCCCCCAGAAGGGCCAACTCCCCACGGCCCCCGCCCGCCGGACACCGGGTTCGCCCCCCACCGACCGCCCCCGCCGCACCCGCGCGGCATCAGAGGGCTCCACGAACCAACCCCCCGCCCCGCCCTCGGAAACACCACCCTCCGGCGAACGCCCACCCCGCCGCACCCGCTCGGCGTCCCAGGGCTCGGCCAGCCAACTCGCAGACGCGGCCGGCACTCCCGAAAGCGGCGGCACGACGGGCCCCGCCACGGACGCCCCCGCGCCGGACACCGCCGAGACCACGACCGGTACGACACCGGCGAACACCACCCCCGGCCAGGCCCCCACCCGACGCAGCCGTACGGCGTCCCAGGGCTCGGCCAGCCAGCGGGCCGGCGACGGAGCGACGACGGCGGAACCGGGACCCGCACCCCAGGGGACCCCGGCGGCACCTCGCCAGACCCCGGGCACCCCCCGCCGTTCCCGAAGCGCGAGCGAGGGCTCGGCCTCCCAGCGCCCGGGTACGTCACCGGCCCCGGCGTCGGGCGAGCCCCTGACGGACCCGGCGTCCCGCCAGGCCCCGTCGGAACCGGCGTCCCCGGACGAGACCCCGGCACCCCCGCCCGCCGGCCCCCGCCGCAACCGCAGCGCCTCCCAAGGCTCGGCCAGCCAGCGCACCCGGCCCCCGGAGCCCACCCCCCGCCGCACGACGGCCCCCCGAAGCAGCGACGCCCCCTGGCACCACGCCCGCCCGGCCTTCGACGACCCGCTCACGGGCGAACCGCCCTCCGGCGAACCGGCCCCCGGCAACCCGCCCTCCGGCGAACCGGCCCCCGACGCCCCGCCCCCGCAGCCCGCCCCCGAAGCCGGGCGGCCGGAGACCCCCGGCACCACCCCGAAGCCCCCGGCACCCGACCCGGACCAGCCCCCCGGCGAAGACGACGACACCCCCTCAGGAGGCCCGCGGTGAACGACGCGCTCGACGTCACCCTGCGCCTGCTGATCGTCTTCGTCGTCTTCCTCACCTTCCCCCTGCTCGTCGGCCAGACGGAACACAAGGTCATGGCCCACATGCAGGGCCGCCTGGGCCCGATGTACGCGGGCGGCTTCCACGGCTGGGCCCAACTCGTCGCGGACGGCGTGAAGTTCGCGCAGAAGGAGGACGTCGTCCCGGCGGGCGCGGACCGCCGCGTCTTCCAGCTCGCCCCGGCCGTCGCCCTGCTGCCGTACCTCCTCGTCCTGCTCGCGATCCCGATCGGCCCCGGCGAGGGCGCCGTCGGCCAGGTCCTGGACGCGGGCATCTTCTTCGTCCTGGCCGTGATGGGCGTCGGTGTCCTCGGCTCCCTCATGGCCGGCTGGGCCAGCGCCAACAAGTTCTCCCTCCTCGGCGGCCTGCGCACCGCCGCCCAGCTCCTCGCCTACGAACTCCCGATGCTCCTCGCCGCCGCGTCCGTCGCGATGGCGGCCGGCACGGTCTCGCTGCCCGGCATCCTCGACGCCTTCGAGTGGTGGTGGCTGCCCTGGCAACTCGTCGGCGCGATCGTCTTCTTCGTCGCCGGCCTCGCCGAACTCCAGCGCCCGCCCTTCGACATGCCCGTCGCCGACTCGGAGATCATCTTCGGCGCCTACACCGAGTACACCGGCCTGCGCTTCGCCCTCTTCCTGCTCGCCGAGTACGCCGGCATCGTCGTCCTGTGCGGCCTCACCACCGTCCTTTTCCTGGGCGGCTGGCACGGCCCCTGGGGCGCCGACGGCCTCGGCTGGGTGTGGACCCTCCTGAAGACCGCCCTCCTCGCCTTCGTCGTGATCTGGCTCCGCGTCACCTATCCCCGCCTGCGCGAGGACCAGCTCCAGAAGCTCTCCTGGACCCTCCTCGTCCCCCTCTCCCTCGCCCAGATCGCCGTCACCGGCGTCGTCAAGGTGGTGATCTCCTAAATGGCCCCCATTCCCGGCTCCGGCCTGGCCAAGGGTCTGGCCGTCACCCTCCGCACGATGACCCGCCGCTCCGTCACCGAGCAGTACCCCGACACCCAGCCCGACCTGCCGCCCCGCACCCGCGGCGTCATCGGCCTGTTCGAGGAGAACTGCACGGTCTGCATGCTCTGCGCCCGCGAGTGCCCCGACTGGTGCATCTACATCGACTCCCACAAGGAGACGGTCCCCGCCGCCGCGCCCGGTGGCCGCGAGCGCAGCCGCAACGTCCTCGACCGTTTCGCCATCGACTTCTCCCTCTGCATGTACTGCGGTATCTGCATCGAGGTCTGCCCCTTCGACGCCCTCTTCTGGTCCCCCGAGTTCGAGTACGCCGAGACCGACATCCGCGACCTCACCCACGAGCGGGACAAGCTCCGCGAGTGGATGTGGACGGTCCCGGCCCCGCCCCCGCTGGACCCCGCCGCGGAAGAACCGAAGGAACTGACAGCGGCCCGCAAGGCGGCGGAAAAGCTGGCCGCCACCCAGTCGACGCCTCCCGGCTCGCCCCCGGCCACCGGCCCCGCGCCCACCGACCCCCCGGGAGGCCGGCAGTGACCCTCGCCCAAGCGCCGCACGGCTTCCTCTCGCCGACCGGTGTCGAGGTCGCGTTCCTGCTGGTCGGCCTGCTCACCCTCGGCGCCGCCGTGGTGACCGTGACCACCAGACAGCTGGTGCACGCGGCTCTCTGGCTGGTCGTGGCCCTCGGGGGACTCGCCGTCGAATACCTGCTGCTGACGGCGGAGTTCATCGCCTGGGTGCAGGTCCTCATCTATGTCGGTTCCGTGGTCGTCCTCCTTCTCTTCGGTCTGATGCTCACCCGCGCCCCCATCGGCCGCTCCCCGGACGCCGATTCCGGGAACCGGTGGCCCGCCCTCGCGGTCGCGGTCGCCGCCGCCACCGCCCTGGTCTGGGTGGTCGCCGACGCCTTCCGCACCACCTGGATCGACCTCGACGGCCCGGCCGCCGGCTCCACGAAGGTCACCGGCGAGAGCCTCTTCCGGCACTGGGTCCTGCCCTTCGAGGCCCTCTCCGTCCTCCTCCTCGCGGCACTGGTCGGCGCGATCGTCCTGTCCCGCAAAGCGAAGGCGGATACGAGCTCTCCCCCCGACAACGCCCGACCGGTCACGCAGAGTTCCCATCCCGTCACAGATTCCGAAAAAACTTCGCGCCCCCCGAAGACCCCGGCCACGACGAGCCCCGCCGGCACCCCCGCTCCCCCCACCGACCCCAACCCCCCGACCGAGCAGGAAGGCGCCCGCTGATGCACCTCGCCTACCCCGCCGTCCTCTCGGCCCTCCTCTTCTGCACCGGCCTCTACGGCGTCCTCGCCCGCCGCAACGCCATCCTGGTCCTGATGTCCGTCGAGCTGATGCTCAACGCGGTCAACCTCAACCTCGTCGCCTTCGACGTCTGGCTCAGCAGGACCGCCGAGGACACCCTCCACTCCGGCCAGGCCCTCACCCTGTTCACCATCGCGATCGCCGCCGCCGAGATCGGCATCGGCCTGGCGATCGTCCTCGCCGTGTACCGCAACCGCGGCACCTCGGACATCGACCGACTCCGCGACACGGCGGAGACCCCGGAGACCCCGGAGACCCCGGAAAACTCGGAGAACCCCACGCACCCGAAGGACGAGAAGGCCGAGGCCGCTGCCTAATGCTGAAGTCAAGCCACGAGACGAAGAGGTGGCCGGGCCTCGTAGGGGCGGCGGTCACGCAG
>NZ_JBLRVY010000026.1:0-180403 GCF_048159485.1 Streptomyces sp. 4F14 | reverse complement strand
TCTCCTTGCCCCGGGTGAGCGCGAGGGTCGCCTCGCCCTTCCCGGGCCAGGTGACCTTCCGCTCCGCGCGGGCGCGCTCCGCCTGAGCCGCGTTGACCTTCCTGTCCTCGGCGACCTTCCGGCGAGCCTCCTGCGCACCCGGACCGTCGGACTTCTCGAACTTCCCCTGCTTGGTCTTGGAAACGTCAGGACGGCCGAGGCCGCTCGGGTCTGCGGCCTGGGCGACCTGCGCCACGCCCAGGGGCAGGACGAGTGCCAGTGCCAGCGACTGCCCCAGCAGGCTGCCGGTACGACGTCTGCCCCGTTTTCTTGAGGTGTCTATGCCATAGCGCATGGTTGTTGTCCCCACCCGTTTCTCATCGAGAAAGTCGAGAAGGCCGCGAAGCTCGGTCGGACCGCGGCGTTGTACTCGGAGGGGGAAACGGCCACGTCAGGTAGCCGTTTCCCTCGCCTCCGTCAGTCGCCCACGGTCTCCTCGACCTGGTCGGATCCGGCCATCGCCCCGGCCCACAGCCGGACTTCGGCGATCCGGCCGGGCACGAAGTGCTGCCACTTGCCGCCCGTGTACCCCTTGCCCACCGCGAAGTCACCGGAGCCCACCTGAGCCGTGAACTCCTGAGCCTCGCCGTCGCGGACGGCACCGAGGTAGAGACTGACCGTGCCGTCCTGGGCGTCGTAGACACCGGTCATCCGGACCGGATCATCCACCGCCGCGGCCTCCGTCGACTGCACCGAGGTGAACGTCGTCCCGTCGGCGCTCAGCCGGCCGAAGTGCCAGATGCCGACAGGTACGGTCTTCTCCTTACCGGTGTCCGGGTCCAGGACGGTGTCCTTCGACTTCAGCTCGTACCAGAAGCCCCACGCCGAACCGTCCGAGGTCCGCTGTCCGAGTATCTGGCCCTTGTAACCGACGTCCTTCGTCAGCAGTTTGGCGCTGTCCAACGAGGCCAGCACCGTTGCCGTGAACGACCCTGTCTCGTCGATGACCGGACCGGCGGTCGTAGCGGCGCCACCGGCGCCGTCGAGAACGATCGCGTCGCGGTCCAGCGACGCGCCGTCGGCCAGAGCCAGCGACCTGCCATAGCCGGAGGCCGTGTCCGCGACGGCCGTACCGCTGCCCCGCTCCGCGGACCAGTCAGCGGCGAGTTCGACTCCCGCGAACGTCGCGGAGGTCAGCAGCCGTGCCTCGTCCTGGATCTCGGGCTGGCTCAACGCCCGCTGCCAGACGGTGAGTTCGTCGAGGCTGCCGTTGAAGTAGTCGGTGAAGGAGTCGGCCCAGACGCCCCTGCCGATCTGGAGCGGCCCGGTCGCCTTCCATGCGGTTCCGGCGTCGACGGTGCTCTGGTGCACACCATTCACATAGAGGCTGATCTTCTTGGTCGTGACGTCGTGCACTCCGACGACATGGGTCCACACGCCGCGCGGGGTGGCCTTCTGAGCGGACGCCTTACGGATGGCACTGCCGCTGTCGAGAACGGCCATGCTCCAGGTGTTCGCACCGTCTCCCGCGTAGGACAGACCGAACGGGATGAACTTCTGGCTGAACGGGTTCCCCGTCGCCGGCTCCTGGGTGAGCGCCGTCAAAGTGCGCGAGGCGCCGGGTTCGACACGGGCCCAGACGGAGACTGTGTACGAGGCGGAGGTGTCCAGCACCGTTCCTGGTGTGGCCGCGTATCCGGTCGTGCCGTTGAGGTGCAGGCCCTTGTCCGTGACCGGCTGGGCGAGCGGATTGCCGGCCGTGTCCCGGGTCAGGATTCCGCGACGTCCCCTGTCGTCCCGTACCGAACTACCCGCAAGCGTGGCGTTGTCCGCGTCGTCCCAGGTGGCGGAGTCCACGGCCACTCCGTCGGCCTCGGCGAAGTGCCACTGGCCCACCGGCTTCTCGCCGTCGGCGACCATGAACTCGACGACGGTGGTGGCGCCGTAGCGGCCGGTTCCGACGTTGTCCTTGGCCTGGACGTACAGGGTCTGCTTGCCGGCCTTGCGGGGTGTGATCTTCACCGACGTCGGCTGGTCCGGGGACCACGCGTCCTTCTCGGACAGCCGGTAGCGGTACGCGACGACATTGGTCTCCGTGCCTCCCGGCTTGAAGGTGAAGTTGCCGACGACACCGGGCCCGCCGTGCGCCGCGCAGTCGTTGGTGAGGCATGCCGTGTACGGGCTGCCGAAGGTCACCTGGGGAGCCTTGGGCGCGGTGGAGTCGACCTTGAAGAAACAGTTCAGCGAGTCGTCCGAGGTCTGCTCGTTGCTTCCGTCCTCGTAGTACGACTCCGTCTTGGCGTTCAGCCGGTACGTCGCGCCGTCCTTCAGCGTGGGCAGCGAGCGGGACTGTCTGACCAGGTTGCCGACATAACCGGAAGTCGGTCCCACGACACGCTCGAACTCGATCGGCAACGGAGGCAAGGTCTTGAAGACGGTCCAGCGGATACGGAGCTTCGCCCCCGCCTCACCCCCCGTCGCCGTACGAGGCCGCCCCTGCACCAAAGGAGTCGGATCGGACACAATGCTGGGAGCGGCCGAGTCCGTGGAGCACACATAGCCGGAGCCGGAGACAACGCCGACCTCGGTGGGCCGGGAAGGTACGGCGACGAACTTCACCACGAGCGTCGCGTCGTCCCTGAACCGCTTCCACGCAGAGGTGTCCGACTCGTCGTGCGCCCGCAGTTCCAGGGTGAGCCGGGAGAACTTGCCCGCCGCGAAGCTCTTGACCGTAGGGGTCAGGTTCTCCCACGTCTGGCTGGGATCGTCCTCGAAGTCGATCGTCTTGGCCGGGATGTCCGGGTTACACAAAGAGCCGCGGCCGGCCGAGACGTTCCTGTCCACCATCCAGTCCAGTTCCTTGGGACGCGTCGCCCAGGTCGTGGTCGCCGAGATGTTGTCAGTGCGGACGAGGTCCACCACGCGCGGAGAGCACTGGAACGCCCACGGCTCGGTGACCCGGAACGCGGCGTGCAGGACGTTCTTGCCCTTCAGACTGGCCGGCGAGAACTCGAAGTACAGCTTCTGCACGTACCCCGGACCGCAGTAATAGCCGTTCCAGGTACCGCACTTGCCCGCGCCCTTACCCTCGTCGTCGTCACCGTTGCCCCACCCGTACGACTCGTAGCCGTCACTGCGCAGGAGCGTTCGCTCCGACTCACCCCAGGAGACGACCGGGTCGATGAAGACGGGGAACTCCGACCGGTCGGTCCTGGTCAGCATGCCGGCGTCGGGAATGACCGAGAGGGAGTCTTTGGAGACCTCCACGTCCATCCGGGCCACCGCGTCACCCTGACCAGGTTCCAGCCCCTTGCCGGAAGGGGTCTTCTCTGCGGGGTCGGAGAGTTCGGTAGCGGCGAGCGCCGTCCTCGCCAACTGCGTCTCAGGTTCGGCCGGTACTCCCGCCGAGTCCCACATCCGGGCAGGCGGTGCCTTGAACACGGTCTGGCCGTTGCCGTCCACGGCTATCAGGTTCTCGGCGGAGCCTTCGTGGACGTCCAGTCCTTCGGCCTTGAGCCCGAAGGTGAGCTTCTTCAGCTCCTCGTTCGCCGCCGCCTCAGGGGTCTTGACGACGAACACCGGCTGGAAACTCTCGGGGGTCGCGGTCACCTTCAGATCGACACCCGGCAACACCTCGGCGTACAGGGCGCTGGAGCCGTCCAGCCTCGGCGCCGGAAGCGTGCCCGGCCACTGGAGTTCCAGCGATCTGCCCTGGTCCTCGATCCGGGCCAGCGGTGTCTTGTCGCCGCCCGCCGAGAGGGAGATCTGTATGGCGGCGGCCTTGGGCGAGACCGTGCCGCCGGACCCCTGCACCAGGGTCGCGTCGGGTGCCTGCCAGCCGCCGCCCGGCTTGGCCACCCGCACCGGGACGATCGACTGCTCCAGCGTGAACGTGAATCCGTCCGGGTTCGCGAAGACCGTCGTCTGCTCGGTGCGCTCGCCGGTGACCTCGACACGCTGACCGGACTCGCGAGCCTCCGCCAGCGCCCGATGGCCTTCCGTCGCCGGAGCAGGTGCGGGTTCCGGCTCCGCGACGGCTTGCTGTGCGGGTACCGCCAGCACCGTCATCGTCACCGCGAACGCGGCTGCCGTGGCGACCGCTCCCCCGCGTCGCCTGCGTCTCAGTCGTCCTGCCGTGCCTCTGAATCCCCACCCGAACGGCATTGCACTCCCCCCGGAGTCAACAAGATCCGCAAAAATTTAAGAGCATTCAAACCTCATACTCACCAAGGGTCAAGGAATTTTCACAGTGCGCAACGATCACTCGCGGCTCGACCGTCACCATGGTGACAGGGCGAGTTCACTCGGACGTCATGCGTGACGTGGTGACCGTAAGTGCGCCACAGGGAACGTGAACCAGCTCCGACCTGCTGAAACACGTGTTCGAAAACGGAGCGTCCAGGCAACGCGACGGAGATGGAACTACAGGTGCCGAACGGACACCGCACACCCTTAGGCGGGCGAGATCGAGTGGCCAAAGTCACACCGTCAGAGGGTGCCTTCGCGGAGGGCTGCTTCGAAAGCCGCCCAAGTGGGGCGGATGAGGCGGAGGTTGGGGCCGGTGGGGGATTTCGAGTCGCGTACGGCGATGAGGGCGGGGATGTTCGTGGCCACCTCGACGCAGGCCCCGTCCTCATGGCTGTAGCTGGACTTGTGGTACTCGAACACTGACTCACAGTTCCTTACGTAGCTTGTCGAGCAGTACCACCGACTCTCGCTCATCAAAGGAGTGTACGGCGATCTTCTCGAACAAAACATCGTAAGCGGCCGCATCTTCACCGCCCTCCACCCAACGCCTGACGAAGAGGGAGTCCATGTAGACGACGTCCATGGCACCCGGTTCGCCGAACGACATGATGCTGAAAGGGCCGTTCAACCCTTGGTGGGTTCCGCTGCTGAACGGAAAGACCCGCAAGGTGACGTTCGGCAGTTCAGCGGCCCGTAGCAGCTCCTCGAACTGAGCCTTGGCCGTCGCCTCCCCGCCGGGGATGTTACGGAGCGCGGCTTCATAGATCACGGCCTGCAACACCAGGAGCGGTTCTTCGTGGAGACGCCGCTGGCGAGCGAGCCGCGACTCGACGAACTCGTCGTCGGGCTGCGACTCCTCGGTCAGCACGGACATCGGCGTCCGCCTCATCGCCCGTACGTATTCCGGGGTTTGGAGCAGCCCCGGAAGGTAGCCGGGCTCCCACGCCTTGATGGCGGTGGCTGCGTTCTCCAGTGCGACGTACTCCTGCACGACACCGGACATCGAGTAGTCGTCCCACCAGCCCTTCGCCTTACGGCGCTCCCGGTCGACCCTCGCCAACTCCAGCAAACCGCCGACGACTCCGATGTCCCGCACGCCGTACAGCTCGCACAACGCCCTGATGTCCGGGTCCCTGATCGGAACCCAACCGCCCTCCATCTTGGCCACCTTGGCGCCGGACGACGTGAGCACTCGGCCGGCGTCGCCCTGCGTCAGGCCCGCCGCGGTGCGGAGTTTGAGGAGTTCGCCGCCAAGTCGGCGTCCCAGGACGCTGGTTGTGCTGTTGCCCTGCCGAGCCTGACCCTCA
This sequence comes from Streptomyces sp. 4F14, assembly GCF_048159485.1. NCBI lineage: Bacteria > Bacillati > Actinomycetota > Actinomycetes > Kitasatosporales > Streptomycetaceae > Streptomyces > Streptomyces sp. 4F14. The sequence goes on along the minus strand of NZ_JBLRVY010000026.1, from coordinate 174,869 downwards.
GTCACTTGCCTGCTCCTTAGCGTACGTGCGCCGTCAGTCTGGCGGGCGCGAACGCCTCTGGCAAACACGAACGGTTGAATTCAACCGGGATGTACTTGAAGCGGCAGGACGCGACCAACTACCTTGCGTGGTGTACCAGTCACGCACGCCAAGTGTGGAGGTCCACATGACCGCACCCACCGAACCCCTGCACCACGACACCGCCGAATACACCCCGTACCCCAAGAACGTCACCCTCGCCCGCCACCGCACCCGGCGCCTCGTCCGCCTCTGGGGTCACCCCGAACTCGCCGACCGAGCCGCCCTCCTCGTCTCCGAGCTCGGTGCCAACGCCGTCTTCCACGGCACCCTCCGCGGCCGTCTCTTCCGCGTCGAGCTGTTCCTCACGGACAAGGCCCTCCGCATCGAAGTCACCGACGCACGAGGCGAGTTGCTGCCGACGCCGCGCACCGCCGGCCCCGACGAGAACTTCGGCCGGGGCCTGCTGATCGTCGAGGAGACCGCTGACCGGTGGGGAGTCAGCGAGCTGATCGTCGGCAAGACGGTGTGGTGCGAGCTGGACACGGCGTGAGCGAAAGGGACGGCCGCCCTGAGCAACTTCTTTGCCAGGACGGCCGTTTCAGCGCGGAACCGCTAGTTGACGTTCACCCCGCTCCACGCCGCCGCCACCGCGTTGTACTCCACGCTGCCGTTGCCGTAGAGGTCACGCGCGGCGTTGAGCGTCGCCGTCCGCGCCCCCGCGTAGTTCGTGGACGACGTCATGTAGACCGTCAGCGCCCGGTACCAGATCGCGCCGAGCTTGGCCCGCCCGATGCCGGTGAGGGTGGAGCCGTTGTACGTGGGCGAGTTGTAGGTCACCCCGTTGATGGTCTTCGTGCCGCTGCCCTCGGCCAACAGGTACGCGAAGTGGTTCGCGACGCCGGAGGAGTAGTGGACGTCGAGGCCGCCGACCGAACTGCTCCAGTAGTCCGCGGAGTTGGCGTCACGGCTGGGACGGTCCATGTAGCGCAGGGCGTCCCGGCCGAAGCCGGAGCGGACGATCTTCTCGCCGATCAGGTAGTCGCCCTGGTCACTGGAGTTGGCGGCGTGGAATTCGACCAGCGTGCCGAAGATGTCGGACGTCGCCTCGTTGAGCCCGCCGGACTCGCCGGAGTACGTGAGGTTCGCCGTCTTGGAGGTCACACCGTGGGACATCTCGTGGCCCGCGACGTCGAGGGAGACGAGGGGGCCGAGCTGGGTGCCGTTGCCGTCGCCGTAGGTCATGCAGAAACAACTGTCGTCCCAGAAGGCGTTGTTGTAGCCGTTGCCGTAGTGGACGCGGTTGTAGGAGCCGACGCCGTCGTTGCCGATGCCGTTACGGCCGTGGACGTTCTTGTAGTAGTCCCAGGTGACGTCGGTGCCGTACTGGGCGTCGACGGCGGCGGTCGCGCGGGACGCGGTGGTCCCCGTACCCCAGTGGTTGTCGGCGTCGGTGAAGAGCGTCGCGGGCGCGCGGACGATGCAGATGCCGAAGATGCAGAGGTCGGTCTTGTTCTCCGCGTCGCCGGTGTACGTGTTGCCCCGGGTCGGGTCCTTGAGCTGGTATGTCGTACCGGAGAGGGTCGTCTCCAGCGGGACCGTACCCCCGTAGAGGGACTGCCCGTCACCGCTGACGGTCTCGATCAGGTCCCAGGCGTCGATCTGCGCCCCGGTGCGCGCGTCGGTGATGACGGTCCGGGCGACCGGATTGCCCTGCCGGTCCAGCCCCACCGCGTTGGTCTGCCAGGCGAGCTTCGGCGTCCCGTGCAGGGCGTCGACGACGAGTTGCGGCTTGGCCTTGGCCTGCCGGACCCCGGCACCGAGGTGGGCCGCGCGCAGCGCGTTCACCGCCTTGTCGGCGGCCTCGGGCGCGGGCACGGCCGGGGTGATGGTGGCCAGACCGATGGTGCTCCGGGTCGCGCGGTCCGCGTTCCGGTACGCGCCGTCGGGCGCGAGGTGGACCACGAAGTCGCCGCCCAGCACCGGGAGTTGCCGGTAGGTGCGGTCGTAACGGACGTGCTGCGCACCGTCCTTGTCGATGACCACGTCGCGAACGCTCGTGCCCTGCGCGGAGTTGATGCCGAGACTCGCGGCGCGGTCGGCGACGGCGCTCGCCGCGTTGTCGATCGCCTGCGCGCGGGTGGGTCTGTCCGCCGCGTCGGCCACGGGGCTGAGCACCGCGGCCATGAGTGTCGCCGTGGTGGCGGCTATGCCGGCCGCGGCGAGACGGGAACCTCGGACGTGCTGCCGTAAGGGGCGCATCGGTCTCCTCGGGGGCGCGTAGTGGGGATGGCGCTGACGTCGACTGCGATTTATAGGCGCCACGCCTTGTCATGTCCATAGCGCACCCCGAGCGGACCGATGCGCCCCTGCCTGACACCCCGTCGGTCACCCGTTCACACCTCCCCGGAAAGGTTTTCCCCACCCTCTCTTCAAACCGCCTGTGACCTGCTGAAACGGCAGCCGTGAACCCGCCTCCCCGCCACCCGTTCATCCCATTCCTGACGCCCCCTCAGGAAGCGGGCCCGCCCCGCTGCCTCTTACCTCGGAAGGGCACAGGCACGACCGAGGCTCGGAGGAGCACCGATGCGACGTACCGTCCGGCTGCTGACCGGCACCGCGTTCGCCGTGGCCGCGGTGGGCGGCGCCGTGGCGCCCGCGTACGGCGGGGACGGCGTAAGCCTTGAGGTGTACCCCTCGACCGTCGTGCCGGGTGGACAGGTCACCGTCAACACCGACGTGTGCGGCGACGGCGGGAGCGCGGCCGGGGACGCGAGCGCGGTCGGCGCCGGCCGGTTCACGCTCGCGCCGTCGACCCACGAGGGCGACGCCATCGGCCAGTTCGGGGTGCCGCCGAGCGCGCAGCCGGGGACGTACGAGATCGTCGCCGTGTGCGCGGAGGGCGGGAAGAAGGTCACCGGGGACCTGGTGGTGACGCTGGCCGCCGCCCGGCAGCCGACGTACCCGAGGGGGAGTGTGAAGACGGGGGTCGGCGGCGCACTGGGCCCCGACCCCGTACAGACCGCGGCCGGCGTGGCGGCACTCGCCGTCGCCGCCGCGGGCGGTACCTGGCTCCTGCATCGCCGGGCGAGAGGCGACGGGATCTGACGGACACCCTCCGCTGTCCGTCCCGCGGTACCGCATACCCCTCCCCCTCCGGGTCCGACGCCCCTCGCGGCCCGGAGGGGGGTACGGGGACTAGTACTGGAGAGGGAGAGGGGTAGTACTCGTGCGCAAGGTCGGCAACACCGCGATAGCGGCCGTCACCGTGACCGCGCTCTGCTCGGGCGCCTGGCTCGTGCACAATGGCGCCGAGGAGCACGCGCCGCCCCAGCCGTCCGCCGCGCAGGCACGCACCGCCGCGGTCGACCCCCGGTCGGCGCCCGCGCTGCCGCCGTCGCCCCCGGACCGCATCCGCATCCCGTCGATCCGGGTGGACGCCCCCCTGATGGGCCTGCGCCTCACCCCGCACGGGAGCCTCGACGTGCCGCCCGCCGCGAAGAAGAACCTCGCGGGCTGGTACGAGGCCGGCACCACCCCCGGCGAGCGGGGCACCGCCGTGGTCGCGGGCCACGTCGACAACGCCGACGGCCCCGCCGTCTTCTACTCCCTGGGCGCCCTGCGCAAGGGCTCACCCATCGAGGTCCAGCGCCGCGACGGCACGGTGGCCGTCTTCTCGGTCGACGCCGTCGAGGTGTACCAGGCGGACGCCTTCCCCGACGAGAAGGTGTACGGCGCCGCCGACCGCCCCGAACTCCGGGTGATCACCTGCGGCGGCCCCTACTCGAGAGCTACGGGGTACCAGGGGAACGTGGTGGTGTTCGCGCACCTCACGGGGGCGCGGTGATACCCGTGGCTCAGGAGAGCCACTGCTCGTACGCCATGTTCGTCACCAGCGCGAACACCACCGTCAGCAGCACGACCCGTACGAACCCGCTGCCCTTCTTCAGCGCGGTCCGCGCCCCCACCGTCCCCCCGATGAGGTTGAACACGGCGAGCAGGGCGGCGAGTTGCCAGATCACCGCGCCCTGCCAGGCGAACGTGACCAGGGCGCCGAAGTTCGTGCAGCAGTTGACGATCTTGGCGGTCGCGGAGGCGGTCACCAGGTCGAGGTGGAGGATCGCGGTGAGGGTGAGGACGAGGAACGTGCCGGTGCCGGGGCCGATGAGTCCGTCGTAGAAACCGATGCCCACGCCGGCCAGCGCGATGGCCGCGAGGACGCGGCGCGGGCCCGCCGGGCCGGTCGCCGGCGCCGTACCGAAGGCGGGGCGGGCGATGACGAAGGCCGCGACCGTGAGCAGGACGACCATGATGACCGGTTTGAGGACGTCGGTGCTCATGCCCGCCGCGAGGAAGGCGCCCCCGGAGGAGCCGAGGAGGGCGGCGACGCCGATGCGGACGGCGAGGCCGACGTCGACTTTCGTCTTGCGTACGTAGGTGACCGCCGCGCCCGAGGTGCCGACGATCGCGATCGCCTTGTTGGTGCCGAGCGCGTGGGCCGCCGGGGTGCCCGCCGGGAGGCCGAGGAGGAGCGCCGGGAGCAGGAGGAGGCCGCCCCCGCCCACCACCGCGTCGATCCAGCCCGCCGCGAGCGCGGCCAGGCAGAGCAGAAACAGGGTGGTCAGGGGTATGTCGGGCATGACCGGGAGCCTACGGAGGAGGTAGGTGCAGAGTCCATCGATATGAGGGGCTCCTGAGGTTCACAGCCGCCGCGCCCGCTCCGGCGTACGACCTCACACCCCGTCCCGACCCTTGCTGAGGGCAGCGTTCCTCGTGGGAAACAGACGTGATGCGGTCGGGTAACGTCCGCGCCGCAGTCTCATCGGCATGACCTCGAATGACGGAGGCTGCTGATGCCCACGGACAACACCCCCACGATCGTGCTTGTCGGCCATGGCATGGTCGGTCAGCGCTTCCTCGAAGCGCTCGCCGCGCGCGGCCTGACCGCCACGCACCGCGTGGTCGTGCTGTGCGAGGAGCCGCGTCCGGCGTACGACCGCGTCCAGCTCACCTCGTACTTCTCGGGTACTACCCCCGAGGAGCTGTCGATGACGGACCTGGAGTTCATCGCCGAGCACAAGATCGAGCTGCACGTCGGCGACCCGGCGGAGACGGTCGACCGCGAGACGCGGACCGTGACCTCCCGTTCCGGTCTGCGCGTCGAGTACGACATCCTCGTCCTCGCCACCGGCTCCTACCCGTTCGTGCCGCCCGTGCCCGGCAAGGAGGCGGCCGGCTGCTTCGTGTACCGCACGATCGACGACCTGCTCGCGATCGAGGAGTACGCGAAGGCGCGGGCGACGGTCGGCGCGGTCGTCGGCGGCGGACTGCTCGGCCTGGAGGCCGCTGGCGCGCTCCAGGGACTCGGACTCACCACGCACATCGTGGAGTTCGCGCCCCGGCTGATGCCGGTGCAGGTCGACGAGGGCGGTGGCGCGGCGCTGCTGCGGACCATCGAGGACATGGGCCTGTCCGTGCACACCGGGACGGGTACGCAGGAGATCGTGGTCGACGCGGACGGCGCCGTCACCGGCATGAAGCTGTCCGACGGGTCCGAAGTCGCCACCGATCTGGTGGTGTTCAGCGCCGGTGTCCGCCCGCGCGACCAACTCGCCCGCGACTGCGGCCTGTCGGTCGGCGAGCGCGGCGGCATCACGGTCGACGAGCAGTGCCGTACGGTGACCGACCCGGCTGTCTTCGCGATCGGCGAGTGCGCGCTCGCGGCGGACGGCCGCGTGTACGGCCTGGTCGCGCCGGGCTACGAGCAGGCGGAGACGGTCGCCGCGACCATCGCGCAGGACGAATCCGCCTTCCTGGGCGCTGACTTGTCGACGAAGCTGAAGCTCCTCGGCGTGGACGTCGCCTCCTTCGGCGACGCGCACGGCACGGCCGAGGACTGCCTGGAGGTCGTCTACTCCGACGCCCGCTCCGGCCTGTACAAGAAGCTGGTGATCGCCCGGGACGGCACGCTGCTCGGCGGCATCCTGGTCGGCGACGCGGAGGCGTACGGCACACTGCGCGCGTTCACCGGTTCGGTGCCACCGGTCGCCCCCGAGTCCCTTGTGCTGCCCGCCGGTTCGAGCGGCGGCGCGCAGCTCGGCCCGTCCGCGCTGCCGGACGAGGCGGTCATCTGCTCCTGCAACAACGTCACCAAGGGCGCGATCCGCGGCGCGGTCACCGAGCACTCCTGCACGACCGTGCCCGAGGTGAAGAAGTGCACCAAGGCCGGTACCAGCTGCGGCAGTTGCGTGAAGGTGCTGGGCCAGCTCGTCACCGCCGAGCTGGAGGCCAGCGGCGTCGAGGTCGACAAGGGCCTGTGCGGCTGCTTCGGGCAGACCCGCGAGGAGCTGTACGAGATCGTCCTCGCGCTGCGCATCAACACCTACCGCGAACTCCTGGACCGCTACGGCCGCGACGGCGCCCAGGGCGGTGACGGCTGCGAGGTCTGCAAGCCGGCCGTCGGCTCGATCATCGCCTCCCTCGCCCCGGTGATCGGCGCGAGCGTGTACATCCTCGACGGCGAACAGGCGTCCCTCCAGGACTCCAACGACCACTTCCTCGCCAACATCCAGAAGAACGGCTCCTATTCGATCGTCCCGCGCGTCCCCGGCGGCGAGATCACCCCGGAGAAGCTCATCGTGATCGGCGAGGTGGCCCGCGACTTCGGCCTCTACACGAAGATCACCGGCGGCCAGCGCATCGACCTCTTCGGCGCCCGCGTCGAACAACTCCCGCTGATCTGGGCCCGGTTGGTGGACGCCGGTTTCGAGTCGGGGCACGCGTACGGCAAGGCACTGCGGACCGTGAAGTCCTGCGTCGGGCAGACCTGGTGCCGCTACGGCGTCCAGGACTCGGTGCGGATGGCGATCGACCTGGAACTGCGCTACCGGGGCCTCAGGTCGCCGCACAAGCTCAAGTCGGCGGTGTCGGGCTGCGCCCGCGAGTGCGCGGAGGCCCAGTCGAAGGACTTCGGGATCATCGCGACGTCGAACGGCTGGAACCTGTACGTCGGCGGCAACGGCGGCGCCACCCCGCGCCACGCGGACCTCCTCGCCCAGGACCTGGACGACGCCGGGCTCATCAGGCTCATCGACCGGTTCCTGATGTTCTACATCCGCACCGCCGACCGCCTGGAGCGCACCTCGACCTGGCTGGAGCGGATCCCCGGCGGCCTCGACCACGTCCGGGACGTGGTGGTGGAGGACTCCCTCGGCATCTGCGAGGAGCTGGAGTCGCTGATGGCGGCGCACGTCGCGAACTACCGCGACGAGTGGGCGGAGACCATCAACAACCCGGAGAAACTGGCCCGGTTCGTGTCGTTCGTGAACGCGCCCGACACCCCCGACCCGGTCGTCGGGTTCGTCCCGGAGCGCGAACAGATCAAGCCCGACCTGCCCCTGCTGTCGATCGGCATGCGTCCCATGGAAGGAAGTGTCCAGCGATGACCCTGGCTCCCGAGACGACCGATCTGAAGGTCCAGGTCGGCCTGGACGAAGCCTGGCTGACGGTCTGTGACCTCTCCGCGCTGCTGCCGGGCCGGGGCGTCGCCGCTCTCCTCCCGGACGGCCGCCAGGTGGCCGTGTTCCGGGACAGGAACGGCGAGTTGTACGCCATCGACAACCGGGATCCCTTCAGCGGGGCGGGAGTTCTCTCCCGCGGCCTCACCGGCACCCACCAGGGCCGCCCGTTCGTCGCCTCCCCGCTGCTGAAGCAGCGTTTCGACCTGGCGAGCGGGGAGTGCCTGGACGACGGCGACGTGCGCATCGCCACCTACGAGGTACGGCTCGGCTGACGGATCTAGCCCTGTCCACGCACCGTCTGGAGTTCACGCGCCGGGCGGTGCTTGGCCGTTGAGGCGGCAGGCAGCCGGACGAAGGCGTCCAGGCCGCCCAGGGGAGCCGTCCGCAGCAGGGCCTCGCCGCCGCTCGCGTGGGCCAGGCGCTGGACGAGGGCGAGGCCGAGGCCGGTGCCGCCCTTGGGGGCGTCGGGGGCCCGCCAGAAGCGGTCGAAGGCGCGGCGGCGCTGCTCCTCGGTCATGCCGGGGCCCTCGTCCATGACGTGCACCTCCACGAACGGCTGGCCGAACTGCCGGGCGGTGAACCGGCGTTCGTGCTGCGCGATGCGGCGGACGTCGATGAAGACGGTGGTGCCGGCGGGCGAGACGCGCAGCGCGTTGGAGAGGAAGTTGTCGAGGATCTGCTCGACGGCGCCGGGCACCGCGATCACCTCCCCGGCCGGGGCCCCCGCGAGCGCCAGCCGGACCCCGTGCCGTTCGTACAACGGCCGCCAGGCGTGGTGCCGTTCGGCGCGTACGGCGTCGAGGTCGACGCGTTCGCGTTCGGCGGCCTTCTCGTCGAGCCGGGCCATCGCGAGCAGTCCCTCGACCATGCGCGCGAGCCGGTCGGTCTCCGTCATCGCCGCGCCGAGGCTGCCGCGCGCCTGGAGCGCGATGTGGGTCTCCAGGTTCTCAAGTCGCAGGCGCAGCGCGGCCAACGGGGTCTTCAGCTGGTGGGACGCCTCGCCCGCGAAGGCCCGCTGGGAGGAGAGGAGGTGTTCCAGCCGGGCGGCGGTGTGGTTGAACGTGGCGGCCAGGCTGCGGACTTCGGGCGGACCGTCGTCGATCGCGACCGGGGCGGCGGCGCCTCCGGTCGCCAACTCGCGGGTGGCGCGCTCCAGTTCACGGATGGGCCGGCCCGTCCAGCTCGCGATGGCGAACCCGACGACGGCGACGGCCGCGAGCACCGCGACCCCGCCCGCGAGGAGCAACAGCCATACGTGGTGCACGCGTTCGTGCACCATCTCGGTCGGCACGGTGATCCGGACCGCGCCCTGGGACTCGGTGCCGTGCCGGACCGGGGCGGACGCGGCGAGGTACTGGACGCCGCCGATGGTGGAGGTCCGTACGTCGGCCGTCGCCGCGCCCTGGAGGGCGGCCGCGATGCCCGGCCAGGCGGCGAGGTTGCGTGCCTCCTCGGCGGTGAGGGGGTGGGAGGAGGCGAGGAGGGCCCCGTTCGCGTCGACTATCAGCACCTTGCCGCCGATCCGCTGCGCGCAGTGCGCCGCGCGGGCGGGCAGGTCCTGGGCGCCGCTGCCCATCAGGAGGGACAGCGAGGCGTACGCGGAGACCGACTCGGCCTCGTCCTTCGCGAGGTTGACGACCCGCTCGCGCTCGGCGCCCGAGTACACGTACCCCAGGGGGATTTCGAGGCAGAGCAGGACCAGGGCGGCGAGCGTCAGATAGCTGAGCAGGAGGCGGCGGGTCACCGCGCCGCCGTCCAGTCGTAGGCCGGGGTGGGGGCCGGGTCCGGGGCCTGCGGCTGGGTCTGCACGGCCAGCCGGAAGCCGACGCCGCGCAGCGTCTGGATCCACGCCGGGTTCCCCAGCTTCCGGCGCAGGGTGGCGACATGGACGTCCAGGGTCTTGGTCGGGCCCTGGTAGTGGGGGTCCCAGACGCGGTCCAGGATCTGCTGACGCGAGTACACCGCGCCCGGATCCTCGGTGAGCAGGGCGAGGAGGTCGAACTCCTTGGGGGTGAGGACGACGGGCTCCTCGCCGACCCAGACCTGCCGGGTCCGCCGGTCGACGACCAACGGGCCGGTGGCTGCCGGGGGTTGGGAAGGCGGCACGGCCTGGGAGTACACGGGGTCGGGGGTCGAGGGGTACACGTTGGCCGGCACGACGGGCTGGGCCGCGTACGTGGGGTAGGCGTCCGAGGTCACGAACTCCCCTCCTCCGCTGACCCGTTGGGACCTGCGCGTCACCGCTCTGACCCGTGCCACCAACTCCCGCATGCTGAACGGCTTCGCGAGGTAGTCGTCGGCCCCCAGTTCCAGCCCCAGGACGCGGTCGGCCTCTTCGCCGCGCGCGCTGAGGATGATGATCGGGACCTCGGAGACTCCGCGGATGCCCCGGCAGACGTCGATGCCGTCGATGTCCGGCAGACCGAGGTCGAGGAGGACGACGTCGCCGTAGGGGCCCCGCAGCCCCTCGGCGCCGGTGCTGACGTGCTGCACCGTCAGTCCGAAGTGGCCGAGACCCTCGACGAGCGGTTCGGCGATCGTGTGATCGTCCTCGATGAGCAGGACTCGTACGCCACCCATGCGTTTCCGTCTCTTCCATTCGTTGGATTCGACACGGTACAAGAGGCGCGCGAAATCGTCGCCTGGTTCCCCGGAATTGTGAGGATCGACTCAGTGGCTCATTCCAGCACGTCAAGAAATGTCCGACCGCTGTCGGCGATTTAGTGTTCCGCTAACCTTCCGCTGACCCACACTCCCCTAACGTTCTGAAGCACACACCTCTGACCTGCGGATCTTCTCCGCAGTACGCGTTCATCGGGAGGAATCGTGCAGGCTTTGCTGGACCGCGCGCGGTCGTTCAAGCGGTGGGTCGACTTCGAAAGCGGCGAATATCGGAAACTGGCCGAAGGGCAAAGTCCGGAGGTTTTGTTCATCACCTGTTCGGACTCGCGGGTGATACCGGCGCTCATCACCGGCGCGCGGCCCGGCGAGATATTCGAGCTGCGCAACGCGGGAAATATCGTTCCACCGCACGACGGCCGGGGCCCCTCCGGTGAGGCCGCCACCATCGAGTACGCGTTGGAGGTGCTCGGCGTTCAGGACGTCGTCGTGTGCGGCCACTCGCACTGCGGGGCGATGGGCGCGATCACCTCCGGGGACGACCTGTCGACGCTGCCCGGCGTCGCGGCCTGGCTGAGCCTCGCCCGGCCGGGGCTCGCGCCGGCGCTGGAGTCCGTGCCGCAGGAGCCGTCACTGCCGGACGTCACTCAGCTGAACGTCGTCAACCAGCTTGCAGAGCTGGGGAGTTACCCGATCGCACGGCGGCGGGTCGAAGAGGGGCGGCTGCGGCTGCACGGCTGGTACTACGAGGTCCACACCGGCCAGGTGCACGAGCTGGACACCGACGGGTCGTTCCGGGTGCACGCGGCATGAGCGGGACGCACGCGGCGAAGGTCGGTCGGGGGCGAAGCCGGCGGCAGGACACGGGAGTCGGAGCGACATACTCGGGCACTCCCTACGGCGCTCCCCCGGCCTCTCCCTACGGCGCTCCCCCGCCCCCGCCACCAGCCCCTCCCTCGGCCACGCCCCCGGCCTCTTCCCCGGCCGGCCGGAAACCGAAAACACCCAGGGCCGACCTCGGCACGGAGATCACCGCCTCCCTCGTCGTCTTCCTCGTCGCGCTCCCTCTGTGCATCGGCGTGGCCGTGGCCTCGGGCGTACCGGCCGAGCTGGGGATCATCTCCGGTGTCATCGGGGGTCTGGTCGTCGGGGTCGCCCGGGGTTCGACGCTCCAAGTCAGCGGCCCCGCCGCCGGGTTGGCGGCACTGGTCGCGGAAACCGTGCTGGAGCACGGAGTCGCCATGCTCGGCGTCATCGTCCTGTTCTCCGGCTTGCTCCAAATCATCCTGGGACTGGTCCGGTTGGGCCGGTTCTTCCAGGCCATCTCACTGGCCGTCGTACAGGGGATGCTCGCCGGGATCGGGCTGCCGCTGATGTTCAGCCAGGCGTACCCGATGATGGACGCGAAGGCGCCGGGCACGCCGATCGAGAACATGGCCGGGATCCCGGGGCTGCTCGCGGACACGTTCGCGAACCCGCAGGCGCTGATCGCGGCCGGGCTCGGGGTCGTCACCGTCGTCCTCAGCTTCCTGTGGAAGAAGCTGCCGGGGCCGGTGAAGAAGGTGCCTGCGGCGCTGGTCGCCGTGGGGATCGGGATCGGGGTCGCGGCGCTGCCCGGCGTGGAGGTGAGGACGCTCCAGGTCGGCAACCTGCTGGCGTCGGTCAGCGTCCCCGGTCCCGAGCAGTTCGCGGGGCTCGCGGACGCCGGGATCATCACGGCGATCCTGACGTTCACGGTCATCGCGTCCGCCGAGTCGCTGTTCACGGCCGCCGCGGTGGACCGCATGCACGACGGTGAACGCACCCGCTACAACCCCGAGTTGATCGCACAGGGCGCGGGGAACACGGTCGCCGGTCTGCTGGGCGCGCTGCCCATCACCGCTGTCGTGGCCCGGAGTTCGGCGAACGTGCAGGCCGGGGCGAAGACGCGGCTGTCGAGGACCCTGCACGGGGCCTGGCTCCTCGCGTTCGCGCTGCTGCTGCCGCAGGTGCTCGCGCTGATCCCGATCTCCGTCCTCGCGGGCGTCCTCGTGCACAGCGGGTGGAAGCTGTTCGCGCCGGAGGAGTTCCCGAAGATGTGGCGGCAGGACCGGGGCGAGTTCGCGGTCATGACCGTCACCACACTGGTCATCGTCGCAACCGCCCTGCTGGAAGGGGTGGTTGTCGGCCTCGCCGCCGGGATCGTGCTGCTCGCGGTGCGGATGTCGCGGACCGTCATCCGGCGGCACGAGGAGGAGGACACCGCGAAGGTCGTCATGGCCGGCAACGCGACGTTCCTGCGGCTGCCCGAGGTGATCGAGGCGCTGGAGGGGGCGGCGGAGTCGGGCAAGCCGCGGATCCGGCTCGACCTGACGGGGGTGACGCACCTCGACCACGCGTGCCGCAGCCAGGTCGAGGAGTTCGTGGCCCAGCAGCGGGGCAAGGGGCTGCGGGTGGAACTGCTGATGCCGAACGAGCGGCGCGAGCCGGCGCAGACGCCGGAGCAGCCGGTCATGGAGACCCCGCTGCCGGGCAGGAACCGGCCCGCCCCCACGCCGATGCCGTCCACCCCGTCGCCCACGGCCGAGTGGTTCTACCTCGACACGACACCGGTACCTGAGGGGTACGCCGAGCAAGGGTACGGGTACCACGACGGCTCACCCCAGGAGTCGTACGGGTATTACGGGTCGTACGGGTATTACGCCAACCGATGACCCCGCCCCGCAGCCCGTCCCCCCCCTACCCCTCACCCCAGCCCCTCGTACCTCACCCCCGTCATCCGCTCCGACACCTCCCACAGCCACTGAGCGAGCCGCTCGTCCCTGGTGCGGGGTGCCCGCCAGGACGGTGCCGGTGCCCCCCGCCACATCGCGAAGGACGGGCCCGTGAAGGAGTCGGGGCGGACGGCGTCGGCGGTGGCCGCGTACAGGATGGGGAGCGCGCCCGTCTCGGCGGACTGGGCGAAGGAGCGGTCGCCGAGTTCCATGAGGAGCCGGCTGCCGCGCCCGCCGACCCCCGCCGCGAGCCCGGTCGAGGCGTACCCGGGGTGCGCGGCGGCGGCCACGACCTCGGACCCGGCGTCGGCGAGGCGCCGGGCGAGGCCGTGGGTGAAGAGCAGGTTGGCGGTCTTGGAGCGGGCGTACGCGGTCCAACGGTGGTAGCTGCGCAGGCCGTTGGGGTCGCGGAGGTCCACGTTCGCCATGGCGTGCATCATGCTGGAGACGGTCACGACACGGGCGCCGGGGCCCGCTTCGAGGAGCCGGGGCAGCAGGAGCCCGGTGAGCGCGAAGTGCCCGAGGTGGTTGACGCCGAACTGGGTCTCGAAGCCGTCCACGGTGGTGCCGTACGGGACGGCCATCACGCCCGCGTTGTTGACGAGCAGGTCGAGACGGTCGTACGGAAAGCGGTCCGCGAAGCGGTGTACGGAGCGCAGGTCGCCGAGGTCGAGGGTCCTGACCTCGGCGTTCGCGTCGTTCACCTCGCCCCGGAGCCGTTCGGCGGCCGCTTTCCCCCGTGTCTCGCTCCGGCAGGCCAGCACGACGCAGGCCCCTCTGCGCGCCAGTTCCCGCGCGGCGATGTACCCGAGGCCGCTGTTGGCCCCGGTGACCACCGCCACACGGCCCCCCTGATCCGGAATCTCCCCCGCACTCCAGCCGCCCATGGCCCGCCGCTCCCTCCTCAAGTGGTGATCTCCCCACACTAGGAGGGTCACTGTCGGGGTGGCGTATGTACGCAGCACGGACATGGTGGAAACCGCGTGCGGAAGGTCGCACAAGCACGGAGAGCGGCGCCCCCGCACAGGGCGCCGCCCTCTCCTGTGTACCGGAGCCGCCGCCGATCGGTGAGGGTCGGGGACCGACGGCGACTCCGGGGCCGGGAGCCGGTCAGCGGTGGTCGCTGCCCTCCGACTGGGTCGCGGCGCGGCCGGCTTCGAGGCGGGCGACGGGGATGCGGAACGGGGAGCAGGAGACGTAGTCGAGGCCGACCTCGTGGAAGAAGTGGACGGACTCGGGGTCGCCGCCGTGCTCGCCGCAGACGCCGAGCTTGAGGTCGGGGCGGGTACGCCGGCCCGCCTCGGCGGCGGCCTTCACCAGCGAGCCGACGCCGTCGCGGTCGATGGTCTCGAAGGGGGAGACCCCGAAGATGCCCTTCTCCAAGTAGGCGGTGAAGAAGGAGGCTTCGACGTCGTCGCGGCTGAACCCCCAGACGGTCTGGGTGAGATCGTTGGTGCCGAAGCTGAAGAACTCGGCGGCCTCGGCGATCTGATCGGCCGTCAGGGCGGCGCGGGGCAGTTCGATCATCGTGCCGATGGACAGCTTGAGGTCGGTGCCGGTGGCGGCCTCGACCTCGGCGATGACCTGGTCGGCCTCCTCGCGGACGATCTCCAGCTCCTGGACGGTGCCGACGAGCGGGATCATGATCTCGGCGCGCGGGTCGCCCTTGGCGGCCTTGCGGCCGGCCGCAGCCTCGGCAATTGCGCGGACCTGCATGGTGAACAGGCCGGGGATGACGAGCCCGAGACGTACGCCGCGCAGCCCGAGCATGGGGTTCTGCTCGTGCAGGCGGTGGACGGCCTGGAGGAGGCGCAGTTCGTTCTCGTGCGGGTCCTTGCGGGACTCGGCGAGCGCGACGCGCACCGACAACTCGGTGATGTCGGGCAGGAATTCGTGCAGCGGCGGGTCCAACAGCCGGACGGTGACGGGGAGTCCGTCCATCGCCTCGAACAACTCCACGAAGTCCTGCTTCTGGAGCGGGAGCAGCTCCTTCAGCGACTCCTCGCGCTCGGCGTCGGTGTCGGCGAGGATGAGCCGCTCGACCAGCTCGCGGCGGTCGCCGAGGAACATGTGCTCGGTGCGGCACAGGCCGATGCCCTGGGCGCCGAACCGCCGTGCGCGCAGGGCGTCTTCGGCGTTGTCGGCGTTGGCGCGCACCCGCAGCCGGCGCTTGCGGTCGGCGAACGCCATGATGCGGTGGACGGCCTCGACGAGTTCGTCGGCGTCGTCGGCGCCCGCGTGCATGCGCCCCTCGAAGTACTCGACGACCGGCGACGGCACGACGGGCACCTCCCCGAGGTAGACCTTGCCGGTGGACCCGTCGATGGAGACGATGTCGCCCTCCTCCACGACATGCCCGCCCGGTACGGTCATCCGGCGCCGTTTGGTGTCGACCTCCAGCTCCTCGGCGCCGCAGACACAGGTCTTGCCCATGCCGCGCGCGACGACGGCCGCGTGCGAGGTCTTGCCGCCCCGGCTGGTGAGGATGCCCTCGGCGGCGATCATGCCGTCGAGGTCGTCGGGGTTGGTCTCGCGCCGGACGAGGATGACCTTCTCGCCCGAACGCGACCACTTGACGGCCGTGTACGAGTCGAAGACGGCCTTGCCGACGGCGGCGCCCGGCGAGGCGGCGATGCCCCGGCCGACCTGGTCGGCCTTGGCGTGCTCGTCGAAGCGGGGGAACATCAGCTGCGCCAGCTGGGCGCCGGTGACGCGCTGGAGGGCCTCGGTCTCGTCGATGAGGCCCTGGTCGACGAGCTGGGTCGCGATGCGGAACGCGGCACCCGCCGTCCGCTTGCCGACCCGGGTCTGGAGCATCCACAACTGGCCGCGCTCGATGGTGAACTCGATGTCGCAGAGGTCCTTGTAGTGGTTCTCCAGCGTCTCCATGATCGCCATGAGGCGGTCGTAGGACGCCTTGTCGATCGTCTCCAGCTCCGCGAGAGGGACGGTGTTACGGATACCGGCGACGACGTCCTCGCCCTGCGCGTTCTGGAGGTAGTCCCCGTAGACCCCCTGGTGCCCGGAGGCGGGGTCGCGGGTGAAGGCGACGCCGGTGCCCGAGTCGGGGCCGAGGTTGCCGAAGACCATGGAGCAGACGTTGACGGCGGTGCCGAGGTCGCCGGGGATGCGCTCCTGGCGGCGGTAGAGCTTGGCGCGGTCGGTGTTCCAGGACTCGAAGACCGCCTTGATGGCGAGGTCCATCTGTTCGCGCGGGTCCTGGGGGAAGTCCCGGCCGGTCTCCTTCTTCACGATCTTCTTGAAGGTGGTGACCAGCTTCTTGAGGTCGGCGGCCTCCAGTTCGGTGTCGACCGTGACCTTCTTGGTGTGCTTGGCCTTCTCCAGCGCCTCTTCGAAGAGGTCGCCGTCGACGTCGAGGACCGTCCTGCCGAACATCTGGATGAGGCGGCGGTACGAGTCCCAGGCGAACCGGTCGTCCCCGGCCTGGGCGGCGAGGCCCTGCACCGACTTGTCGGATAGGCCGATGTTGAGGACGGTGTCCATCATCCCCGGCATGGAGAACTTGGCGCCCGAACGGACCGACACCAGAAGGGGGTTGTCGGCCTGGCCGAGCTTCTTGCCCATCCGGGTCTCCAGCGCGTCGAGGTGCGCACTCACCTCGTCACGCAGTGCCGCGGGTTCCGCGCCGCTCTCCAGGTAGACCTTGCAC
The DNA here is from genome assembly GCF_048159485.1 of Streptomyces sp. 4F14. Lineage (NCBI taxonomy): Bacteria > Bacillati > Actinomycetota > Actinomycetes > Kitasatosporales > Streptomycetaceae > Streptomyces > Streptomyces sp. 4F14. The sequence continues at coordinate 158,289 of NZ_JBLRVY010000026.1, read as the reverse complement.
GCATCGGTCGTGATGGTGAACCCGGGGGGTACGGGGAGCCCCAGGTTGGTCATCTCGGCGAGATTGGCGCCCTTGCCACCGAGGAGGTCCTTGAGGTCCTTGTTTCCTTCGGTGAAGTCATAAACGAACTTCGGGGCCTGCGAGGTTTTGTTCTCCGACACAGTTCTCGACTCCTCAAGGACGCGGCGGCTGCCCTGACGACGAGGAACATACCCAGATCAAAGGCTTCTCGGGAGGTCCAGGAGCGCGTCACATGCCTGTAACCCGCCGTGAACCACGGGATCGAAAGCAGCCCATGCGTTCACTTCTTGAAGGCAACCCCCCATTCCCACTCCACTCTAGCGCTCATATGAGCGAGATTCCACACGTCTGATTTTGATCGATGAACGATCAAGGGGTGACACTGAGTGCCACCCCTTGAGGAAGTGCAACTACCCTTGATCCGCTCATGTGAGCATCCCACCTATCAAAGGTGGCGAGAATCACTCCCGAGAGGTACCCGTCTAATACCCGAGAGCCATCAGCCGCTCCTCCACCCGCTCCGGCGCATACAGGTGCTCCACGACCAGCGCCCCCGCCCCGATCAGCCCGGCCCGCTCCCCCAGCCGCGAGGTCACGACCTCCAGATGAGCGGTGGAGCGCGGCAGGGCCCGCTGGTAGAGCAGCTCCCGCACCCCGGTCAGGAACGGCGTGCCCGCGAGATCCCCGGCGATCATCAGGACGCCCGGGTTGAGGAGGGTGACGACGGTCGCGAGGACGTCGCCGACCTGCCGCCCGGCCTCCCGCGCGAGCGCCGCCGCCTCCGGATGCCCCGAGGACAGCAGGTCCCGTACGTCGGCTCCCGAGGCCGCCGGGACCCCGCTCTCGGCGAGTCTGCGGGCCACGGCGCCACCGCTCGCGACGGCCGCGAGACAGCCGTACGACCCGCAGCGGCACAGTGCGTCGGCGCCCACCCGGATATGGCCGATGTCGCCCGCGCCGCCGTCGATCCCCCGGAAGATCGAGCCGCCGACGACGACGCCGGCGCCGATCCCGGTGGACACCTTGACCAGCACGAACGCCGAGCAGTCGGGATGCGCGGCGCGCTGTTCGCCGTACGCCATGAGGTTGGCGTCGTTGTCGACGAGGACCGGGAGGGGCGGGGCGCCGGTGCGGTCGGTGAAGGCGCGGGCGAGGCGGCCTCTTATGTCGTACCCGTCCCACCCGGGCATGATCGGAGGCTGGACGACGCGGCCGGATTCCATGTCGACGGGGCCGGGGACCGCGAGGCCGATGCCGCACACCTCGTCCGGCCGGTGGCCCGCCTTCTCCAGCAACTCCGCGAACCAGGCGGCGAGTTCGCCGAGAACCTGCTCCGGTCCTTCCTCGATGACCAGGGTCCCGGAGTGCTCGGCGAGGATCTCCCCCGTGAGGGTGAGGACGGCCGCGCGGGCGTGCCGGGTCTCCAGGTCGGCCGTGAGGACCACGGCGTGCGCGTCGTCGAACTCAAGAGTGATCGACGGCCTACCCCCCAGGGGTGAGTCGACCGGCCCCCCGGCGCCCTCGCGCAGCCACCCCGCCCGGAACAGCCGGTCGAGCCGCTGGCCGACGGTGGCCCGGGAGAGCCCCGTCATCTGCTGGAGCGCGCCACGCGTCGTCGCCCGCCCGCTGCGTACGAGCCCGAGCAGCTCTCCGGCGCTCGCCTGACCACGAACCTGACCCCGTGCGGACGTCCGACCGGTCATGCGCACCCCCTTGTGTTTCCCAAGCCTGCATTACATATTGAGTTTTGCGTGTTAAATAGACGTAACCCTACGGTAGCCACTACCGAACCGGCCGGACAGGCATGTCGTCTTCGGGGAGCCCCGAGTGGATCGCACCGCCCAGCTCATCGCCCGCACAGCGGGGCACACCACTGCATACGATCCCGGGGGTACGGGATCGCCGCACTCCAGGGCGGTACGGGTACTACAGGAGAACTGGACCGGGACCTCGACCGTCCCCTCCCGCAGCCTGTACCCGCACCAGTGGTCGTGGGACTCGGCGTTCATCGCGATCGGCCTGAGGCACGTCTCGCCGGTGCGCGCACAGACCGAGTTGGAGACGCTCCTCGCGGCCCAGTGGGGGGACGGTCGCGTTCCGCACATCGTCTTCAACCCCTCCGTCCCGCTCGACGCGTACTTCCCGAGCCCCGACTTCTGGCGCTCCTCGGTCGCCGGGCGCGCGGCGGGCGCCCCGCGCACGGTACAGACCTCCGGCATCGTGCAGCCACCGGTCCACGCGCTCGCCGCCTGGCTGGTGCACTGCGCCGACCCCGGCCTGTCGCGGGCGCGCGGCTTCCTGTCCCGGGTCTACCCACGGCTCGCCGCCTGGCACCGCTATCTGCTGCACCGCCGCGACCTCGGGGGCGGCGGACTGGTCTCCGTCGTCCACCCCTGGGAGCAGGGCATGGACAACTCCCCTTGCTGGGACGCCCCGTTGGCGCGGATCACGCCCGCGCCCGCCCGGTCCTTCCGGCGCGCGGACCTCGACCACGGCGCCGCCGAGGACCGGCCCACCGACCTCGACTACGGCCGGTACGTCCGCCTGGCGACCGACTACCGGGACCGCGGATACGCCGACGGGGCACGGGAGTTCGCCGTCGAGGACCCCGCGTTCAACGCGCTGCTCGCCGCCTCCGAGCACGCACTCGCCCGGATCGCCCACGAGTTGGGGGCCACCGCCACCGCACGGCACGCCCGCGCCGAGCGCCTCACGACCGCGCTGCTGGAGCGGCTGTGGGACCCGGCCGAGGGGATGTTCTTCTGCCGGGACGTCGTCGGCGGCGGTCTGATCCGCGAGCGCGGCGTCTCCGGCCTCGTCCCGCTGCTGCTGCCCGACCTGCCCCGCGACGTCGCGCGGGCGGTCGTACGGACGCTGTACGGACGGCACTTCGGGCTCGGGAGCGCGACACGGCTCGTCCCCTCCTACGACCTGCTGGGCGAGGCGTTCGACCCGCACCGGTACTGGCGCGGGCCCGCCTGGTTCAACACGAGCTGGCTGCTGGAGCGGGGCCTTCGGCAGCACGGCGAGAGCGCGCGGGCCGACGCACTGCGCACCGACTTCCTGCGGGCGGCGGACACTTCGGGATTCGCGGAGTACGTCGACCCGCACACCGGCGAGGCGTGCGGGGCCACCGGCTTCGGCTGGACCGCCGCGCTCGCGCTGGATCTGCTGCACGACACGGAACTTGACGACATGTCAGCCTACGGCATCCCGGACGGCGGCATCTCGGACGGCGACATCTCAGACGGTGATATCTCAGACATAGGCATCGCGGGGACCAAGGGAGGGGACCGGGGATGACGGACCGGCATCATCTGCTCGTGTACGGCGGGACGTTCGCCGCCGTCGGCGACCGTGGGGACATCAGCGGCGTAGGCTCCGGCACCTCCCTGGAGGGCCTCTTCGTGCGCGACGCGCGGCACTTGAGCCGCTGGCAGCTCACCGTCGACGGGGCCGTCCCGGAGGCGCTGACGCCGGTCGTCGCCGGGGACACCACGAGCTGCGTGCTCGTCCCGCGCGGCGGGCGCAACGAGCCGCCGTCCTGCACGCTCTTCCGTGAACAGGCCGTCGGGGACGGCTCGTTCGTCGAAACGCTGCGGGTCGTCAGCAACCGGCCGGTGCCGACGACCGTACGGCTCGCGGTCACCGCCGACGCCGACTTCACCGACCAGTTCGAACTCCGCTCCGACCACCGCACCTACGCCAAGTCCGGCATCGTCCGCGGCCGCCAGGTCCTCGACGACGGGGTCGAGTTCACCTACCGGCGCGGGGAGTGGCGGTCCTGTACGACAGTGACGGCCGACCCCGCGCCCGACGGGGTCGAGGAGACCGGGACCGGGGCCCGACGGCTCGTGTGGGCACTGGAGTTGGAGCCGCACGGCTCGGCCGAGGTGACCCTGCGGGTGATGGCGCGGCCGCACGGCGAGAAGCGGGCGCTGCGGGTGCCGCGTTCGCCCGCCGCGCTCAGTGAGCAACTCCTCGCGGTCGAAGGGGAGTTCGTGGAAGGGGTCGCGTTTCCCACCGGGTGGCCGGAGTTGGCGGCCGCCTGTGCCCGGGGGCTCGCCGACCTCGCCTCCCTCCAGGTGCCCGCCGTCGGGCCCGACGGGGAGGAGCTGCGGGTGCCGGCCGCCGGGGCGCCCTGGTTCCTCGCGCTCCTCGGACGCGACGCGCTGCTGACGTCCCTGTTCGCCCTGCCCTACCGGCCCCAGCTCGCGAGTTCCACGCTGCTGGCGCTCGCCGCGAGCCAGGCCACCGAGACCGGACCGCACGCCGTCTCGCAGCCCGGGAAGATCGTGCACGAGGTGCGGCACGGAGAGCTGGCGCACTTCCAGCAGGTGCCGTACGGGCGGTACTACGGGTCCGTCGACGCGACGCCCCTCTTCCTCGTCCTCCTCGGGGCGTACGTCGAGCAGACCGGGGACTCGGCGCTCGCCCGGCGCCTGGAGGGCAACGCGCGCGCCGCCGTCGACTGGATGCTCGACCACGGCGGGCTGTCCTCCCGGGGGTACCTCGTCTACCGCTCCGATCAGGGCGGGCTGTCCAACCAGAACTGGAAGGACTCCCCCGGTGCGATCTGCTCCGCCGACGGGACCCGGGTGCGGGGGACCGTGATGGCCGCGGGGGCTCAGGGGTACGCGTATGACGCCCTTCGGCGTACCGCCTGGGTATCACGTACTTCTTGGGGAGACGAGACCTACTCCGCCCTCCTCGAACAGGCCGCCGCCGATCTCCGGGACCGGTTCCAGCGGGACTTCTGGATGCGGGACGCCTGCTTCCCCGCGCTCGCCCTCGACGGGGAGGGGCGGCACGTCGACGCCATCGCCTCCGACGCCGGGCATCTGCTCTGGTCCGGGCTGCTCGACAAGGAGTACGGGGAGGTCGTGGGGCGGCGGTTGCTCGAACCCGACTTCTTCTCGGGGTGGGGGGTGCGGACGCTGGCCTCGGGGCAGGCCGCGTATCACCCTCTCTCGTATCACCGGGGGTCCGTGTGGCCCCACGACAACGCGCTGATCACGCTCGGGCTGGCGCGGTACGGGCTCCATGACGAGGCTCGGGCCGTCGCGCATGCGCTGGTCGACGCGGCGACCGCCACGGGGCATCGGCTGCCGGAGGTACTCGCGGGGTACGGGAGGGATACCCAGGGGGTACCTGTGCCTTATCCGCATGCGTGCGTTCGCGAATCACGGTCCGCTGCGGCGCCGTTGGCTTTGTTGACTGCGGTGGGGGGAGCGTAGGGCGCGGTAGGGGGTGCCTCGGAAGGCGGTTCGGCGGCTGCGGGCCGTATGTGGCTTGTCGCGCAGTTCCCCGCGCCCCTGAAAGTGCACGCCCGTTCACGGAGTCAAGGGCGATTGAGTTGCCCCTTGGGCCGTCGTTTGCCCTGTGTTTGCCTGCTTCTGCCCCTCCGGGGTGAACACAGGCCCAGAACAGCCCGTACGAAATGATGGCGGACCCGGACCTCCACACCGGGTCCGCCGCCCAGCTGGGCCACTGCCTCGTACGGAAGGACCTTCGGGTGCCTGTCTCCACAGACTCACGTCAACAAGAGGAACCCGAGGTCGCCGAAGGCCCTGGTGAACCGCCCGTCAAGCGGTTCGCGGTCGTCCGGGAGTGGCGGAGTCGGTATCCCGTCGCCGCGAAGATCGTGTGGTGGACCGGGACCGTTCTCGCGGTGCTGTTGCTGTACACCTCGTTCCTGCTGCCCGTGTCCGTCGCCGCCTTCAAGTGGTCCACGTTCATCCGGCTGCCCGGCGAAGCGATCGTCGTCTCGGCCCTGTTGATCGCCCTGCCCCGGAAGGCACGGCTCGTGTTCGCCGTCGTCGGGGGGATCGGGCTGGCCGCGTTGACGGTCGTCAACGGGCTGGAGATGGGGTACCGGGACTATCTCGGGCGGAGCTTCAACCCCGTGCTGGACTGGGAGTTGCTCGACGACGCGAAGTCGTACGTGGCGGACTCCTCGGGGAAGACGGCCGCGAACCTGCTCGCGATCGGGCTGGTCGTCCTCGTCGTGCTGCTGTTCGCGGGGATGGTCGGGGCGCTGATCCGGGTCGGGAACATCCTCGCACTGGACGTCCAACGGGCCACCCGGGGAACGCTGTTGGTCGGCACCGCGTGGATCACGTGCACGATCCTCACCGTGCACGTCGCGGGCATCCCGTTCGCCTCGTACCGGGCGGCGGCCGGGCTGAACTCCCAACGGCGGCAGGTCGAGGCGACGTTGAAGGACGAGGCCGCGTTCAAGAAGATCGCGAAGAGCGACAAGTTCGGCAACACGCCCCCGGCGCAGCTCGTTCCGGACCTGCGGGGCAAGGACATGCTGTTCACGTTCATCGAGAGCTACGGCCGCAGCGCGATCGAGGACCCGATCATGGCGCCGGGCGTCGACAAGATGCTCACGGAGAACACGGCGGCCCTCGCGAAGATCGGATTCCACGCCAAGAGCGGCTGGCTGACGTCGTCGACGTACGGCGGGGGCAGCTGGTTCGGGCACTCGACGACCATGTCGGGCCTGTGGATCGACAACCAGCAGCGCTACCGCACGGTGATGGCGAGCGACCACCTCTCCCTCACGAAGGCGTTCCAGAAGACCGGCGCGTGGGACACCGTCGGCATCATGCCGGGTGTCCAGAAGAGCTGGCCGGAGCAGAAGTACTACGGCCTCGACACGGTCTACAACGCCTTCCAGATGGGGTACAAGGGGCCGAAGTTCAGCTGGTCGACGATGCCGGACCAGTACGCGCTGGAGTCGTACCAGCGCCTCGCGCACGGCAAGAAGCGCGACAAGCCGCTGATGGCCGAGATCATCCTGACGTCCAGCCACATGCCGTGGGCGCCGATCCCGAAGCTCGTCGACTGGGAGGACGTGGGCGACGGTTCGGTCTTCGACGCGATCCAGAAGGAGGGCAAGAAGTCCTCGGACGTCTACGGCGACGACACCAAGGCCCGTGAGGAGTACGGCAAGTCGGTGCAGTACTCGGTGACCGCGCTGACCCAGTGGATGGAGCGGTACGCCGACGACAACACCGTCCTCGTCTTCCTCGGCGACCACCAGCCGAACGCCAAGGTGAGCGGTACGAAGGCCAGTCGCGACGTACCGATCTCGATCGTCGCCAAGGATCCCAAGGTCCTGGAGAAGGTGGCCGGCTGGAACTGGACGGACGGCCTCAAGCCCGCGCACGACGCGCCGGTGTGGAAGATGGACCAGTTCCGCGACCGCTTCCTCACGGCCTACGGCTCGACCCCACACCCGAAGACCAACTGACGCTTCACGGCGGCTCGTTCATCGCGTCGCGGGCCGCTTCCACGAACGTGGCCAGGGAGGTCGAGTAGGCCCCCATGGCCGCGTCGAAGCGCGCGAACGCCTCCGGCCCCTCCCGGGAGATGTCGGCGAGCAAACCGTTCGCGCGCGTGGCAGCCGCCAGGACCGCCTTGGCCATCTCGGCCAACCCGCCAGGTCCCTCAAGCGAGATGACGCGCACGCTGTGCATGAGCGGGTCGTACGCCTCGCGCGCCTCGACCCGCAGTTCCTCGATGTGCGCCAGAAAGCCTTCCGGGTCGGCCGGCCTGAAACGGACCTCGCCGGCCTTCCAGTACAGCTCGCTCATCCCGTGCGCGCACCGCATCAGCTCCAGATACGCGTCCCGCCGCAACTCCCGTACCCGGCTCTCCTGTTGGGCCTTCGCCGACGCCTCCGCCTGGACCCTGGCCGCGCGGACGTTCCCCAGGTTGGTCACCCAGCCCGCCAGTACGGCCGTCCCCCCGGTCAGAGCCGCGACCCACACCGCGCTGTCCGCCACGCGATCAGTGTCGGCGGACCTCGGCGCGGTGTCGAGAGGGCGTCGATCAGCCGCCGGACGTGTCGAGTTCGGCGTCCTCACCGACGCCCGCGCAGTCGTACGGATCCTTCAGCCAGCCGTCCGGGAGGACGACGCGGTTGTTACCCGACGTGCGGCCGCGAGGCCCGTCGGCGCCGGTCGGCCAGGGCTGGTCGAGGTCCAACTCGTCGAGGCCCGCGCGGAGTTCGGCCAGCGACGACGTGATCGCGAGGCGCCCCCGCATCTCGCTGCCGACCGCGAAGCCCTTCAGGTACCAGGCGACGTGCTTGCGGAAGTCGATGACGCCCCGCGACTCGTCGCCGAGCCACTCGCCGAGGAGGGTCGCGTGGCGGACCATGACGTCGGCGACCTCCTTGAGGGCCGGGCGCGCGACATCGTCCAAGCGCCCCTCGAAGGCCGCCACCAGGTCCGAGAACAGCCACGGCCGCCCCAGGCAGCCCCGGCCCACCACGACCCCGTCGCAGCCGGTCTCCCGCACCATCCGCAGCGCGTCCCGCGCCGACCAGATGTCGCCGTTGCCGAGCACCGGGATCTCCGGGACGTGCTCCTTGAGGCGGGCGATGGCCTCCCAGTCGGCGGTGCCGCCGTAGTGCTGGGCGGCGGTGCGGCCGTGCAGGGCGATCGACGTCACGCCCTCCTCGACGGCGATGCGGCCGGCGTCGAGGTAGGTGATGTGGTCGTCGTCGATGCCCTTGCGCATCTTCATCGTGACGGGGAGGTCCCCGGCGCCGGAGACGGCCTCGCGCAGGATCGCGCGCAGCAGGTTGCGCTTGTACGGGAGGGCCGAGCCGCCGCCCTTGCGGGTGACCTTCGGGACGGGGCAGCCGAAGTTCAGGTCGATGTGGTCGGCGAGGCCCTCCTCCGCGATCATGCGGACGGCCTTGCCGACGGTCGCCGGGTCGACGCCGTAGAGCTGGATCGAGCGGGGGGTCTCGGTGGCGTCGAAACGGATGAGCTGCATGGTCTTGTCGTTGCGCTCGACCAGCGCGCGGGTGGTGATCATCTCGCTCACGAACAGCCCTTTGCCCCCGCTGAACTCTCGGCAGAGCGTGCGGAAGGGCGCGTTGGTGATACCGGCCATGGGCGCCAGGACGACGGGCGGCTGGACGGTGTGCGGGCCGATCTGGAGGGGCTGGGCGGTCGTGGACATTCCCCCATTGTCGCGCATGGGACGAGTGGGCCGAACGGGTGAGGTCCAGGATCTTGTACCGGTCATTAGTTAGACGCACTATCGATCCGGGCGTACAGTGGTGGACATGCCGGAGCTGAGCCAACGCCGTCGACTGCTGGTGCTCGCGATCTGCTGCATGAGCCTGCTGATCGTGAGCCTCGACAACACCGTTCTCAATGTGGCGCTGCCCTCGATGCAGCGCGATCTCGACGCGAGTACGTCGGGTCTCCAGTGGACGATCGACGCGTACACGCTGGTGCTGGCCTCGCTGCTGATGCTCGCCGGGTCGACCGCCGACCGGATCGGGCGCCGCAAGGTGTTCATGACCGGGCTGGTGATCTTCACGGTCGGGTCCGTGCTGTGTTCTCTCGCGCCGAACCTCGGACTGCTCATCGCCGCGCGCATGCTGCAGGCCGTCGGGGGGTCGATGCTGAACCCGGTCGCCATGTCGATCATCACGAACACGTTCACGGACGCGCGGGAGCGGGCGCGGGCGATCGGGGTGTGGGGAGCGGTCATCGGGATCTCCATGGCCGCCGGACCACTGGTCGGCGGGCTGCTCGTCGAGTCGGTGAGCTGGCGGGCGATCTTCTGGCTGAACCTCCCGGTGGGGCTCGCCGCGCTGCTGCTGACCCTGCGGTTCGTCCCCGAGTCCCGCGCCGAGCGGGCCCGGCGGCCCGACCCGGTCGGGCAGACGCTGGTGATCGTGCTGTTCGGCGCCCTCACCTACGCGATCATCGAGGCGCCGGTCTCCGGTGCCGGCACCAGCGTGCCGTTCGCCGTCCTCGCCCTCGCCGCGCTCGCCGGGCTGCTGTGGTACGAGCCCCGGCGCACCGACCCCCTCATCGACCTGCGGTTCTTCCGGTCGGCGCCGTTCAGCGGGGCGACGGTGATAGCGATCTCCGCGTTCTCCGCGCTCGCCGGGTTCCTGTTCCTGTCGACGCTGTACCTCCAGAACGTCCAGGGGCTCGACGCGCTGCACGCCGGGCTGTGGATGCTGCCGATGGCCGTGCCGACGTTCCTGTGCGCCCCCGTCGCCGGGCGCCTCGTCGGCAGCCGCGGTCCGCGCATCCCCCTCGTCGTCGCCGGGGTCGCCATGTCCTCGGGCGCGCTGCTGTTCGCGGCCTTCCACGCCGAGACCTCCACCACCGGCCGCTTCCTCGGCTACCTCCTCTTCGGCATCGGCTTCGGCTTCGTCAACGCGCCGATCACCAACACGGCGGTGTCGGGCATGCCCCGCGCCCAGGCCGGGGTCGCCGCGGCGGTCGCCTCCACGAGCCGGCAGCTCGGACAGACACTGGGCGTCGCCGTCGTCGGCGCGGTCCTGGCCTCCGGCATCAACGCCTCGTCGTACCGCGAGACCTTCGCCTCGGCCGCCACCCCGGGCTGGTGGATCATCGTCGGCTGCGGGGTGGCCGTCCTGGCCCTCGGGCTCCTCACCAGCGGCCGGTGGGCACGAGGAACGGCCGAGAAGACGGCAGCACGACTCCGGGCTCCGGAGGTCCAGGGCGTGGGAGCCGGCGTGGGGTGACCGGGCTCATCGCTCCCCCACACCGCCGATCACCCACGCCGGCACACCCCACCAGTCCGCCCGCACCGCCGGCCCGGCGTGCCGAGGCCAGGCACTCCGACGCCAAGTGCTCCGGGACAGCCTCCCCGGACAGGCCCCCCGATCCCAACCTCTGATCCCCGCCCCGGACTCCACCCCGCCCCGCACGCCCCCCCACGCACAACAAAACGCCGGGCCCCCACCAACAGGAGCCCGGCGTCGCGGAGTTACAGCCCTAGCAGCCGATCAGCCGGCTCGCCAAGTACCCCTCGATCTGGTCGAGAGACACCCGCTCCTGCTTCATCGTGTCCCGCTCCCGCACGGTCACCGCGTTGTCGTCGAGCGTGTCGAAGTCGACGGTCACACAGAACGGCGTACCGATCTCGTCCTGGCGACGGTAACGGCGCCCGATGGCACCCGCGTCGTCGAACTCGATGTTCCAGTGCTGGCGCAGCGCCTGCGCGAGGCCCTTCGCCTTGGGCGACAGGTCGGCGTTGCGGGAGAGGGGCAGCACCGCGACCTTGACCGGCGACAGGCGCGGGTCGAGGCGCAGGACGGTCCGCTTCTCCAGCTTGCCCTTGGCGTTGGGCGCCTCGTCCTCGACGTACGCGTCGAGGAGGAACGCCAGCATGGAGCGGCCGACACCGGCGGCGGGCTCGATGACGTACGGGGTGTACCGCTCGCCCGCCTCCTGGTCGAAGAAGGAGAGATCCTGGCCGGACGCCTTGGAGTGCGCGGTGAGGTCGTAGTCGGTGCGGTTGGCGACGCCCTCCAGCTCACCCCACTCGTTGCCGCCGAACTGGAAGCGGTACTCGATGTCGGCGGTGCGCTTGGAGTAGTGGGAGAGCTTCTCCTGCGGGTGCTCGAACCACCGCATGTTCTCCTCGCGCATGCCGAGGCCGGTGTACCAGTTCCAGCGCTCCTGCATCCAGTACTCCTGCCACTTCTCGTCCTCGCCCGGCTTGACGAAGAACTCCATCTCCATCTGCTCGAACTCGCGGGTGCGGAAGATGAAGTTGCCGGGCGTGATCTCGTTGCGGAAGGACTTGCCCATCTGGGCGATGCCGAACGGCGGCTTCTTGCGCGAAGCGACCTGCACCAGCGCGAAGTTGGTGAAGATGCCCTGCGCGGTCTCGGGCCGCAGGTAGGCGACGGAGCCGGTGTCCTGGGTGGGGCCGAGGTGGGTGGAGAGCAGGCCGGAGAACTGCTTGGGCTCGGTGAACTGGCCCTTGTTGCCGCAGTTGGGGCAGTTGATGTCGGCCATGCCGTTCTCGGGGAGGCGGCCGTGCTTGGCCTCGTACGCCTCTTCCAGGTGGTCCGCGCGGTACCGCTTGTGGCAGGCGGTGCACTCGGTCAACGGGTCGGAGAACGTGGCGATGTGGCCGGACGCGGCCCAGACCTCGGAGGCGAGGATGACGGACGAGTCGAGACCGACCACGTCCTCGCGCGACGTCACCATGTAGCGCCACCACTGGCGCTTCAGGTTCTCCTTCAGCTCGACACCGAGGGGGCCGTAGTCCCAGGCGGCCCGCTGACCGCCGTAGATCTCACTGCACGGGAAAACGAAGCCACGGCGCTTGCTAAGGCTGACGATGGTCTCGATCTTGTCGGCGGCCACGGTGCTCTCTTCATAACGACGGTAACGACGACGGACGACGAAGCGGAGACGCTCGCGCGAAGCCAAGGAACCTGCTTCGGAGCGCCGCTTCGGAGCGAACCCTCAGGGTACCGGCGCAGACTCCCCCTCAACCAAATCGAGCACCCGCCCCGCGCTTATACCGGGCTTACCAGTCGCTTACCGGGATCCTTGTTGACAACGGTTTCCATATTTGTTGAAAATGACTGTCATGAACGTACGACGACAGCACATATCCGGGATAGCGATCGCGGCGACCGCCGCACTCGGCCTCGGCACCCTCACCGGCTGCTCCTCCGACAGCGCCGCCGCCAGCAGCGACGGCAAGCTCGACGTCGTCGCCTCGTTCTACCCCATGGCCTTCCTCGCCGAGCAGATCGGCGGCGCCCACGTCAGCGTGGAGAGCCTCACCGAGCCCGGCCAGGAGCCGCACGACCTGGAGATCAGCGCCAAGCAGACCGCGCGCCTGGAGAAGGCCGACGCGATCGTCTACCTGAAGAACCTCCAGCCGTCGGTGGACGCGGCCGTGAAGCAGTCCGGCGTCAAGACCAAGGTGGACGCCGCCTCCCTCACCACCCTGGAGAAGCACGGCAACGAGGTCGGCGGCCACTCCGCCGAGTCCGACCACACCGAGAACGACGAGCTCGCGGGCCTCGACCCGCACATCTGGCTCGACCCGGTCCGCTACTCGCAGGTCGCCCAGGGCGTGGGCACCGCGCTGGAGAAGGCGGACCCGGACCACGCGGCCGACTACAAGAAGAACACCGCCGACCTGGTCGCCAGACTCGCCGCCCTGGACACGCAGTTCAAGACCGGCCTCGCCGACACGAAGACCAAGGTGTTCATCACCACCCACGCCGCCTTCGGCTACCTCGCCGAGCGCTACGGCCTGACCGAGGAGGCCATCAACGGCCTCGACCCCGAGTCGGAGCCGAGCGCCGCGCGCGTGAAGGACCTTGAGAAGATGGCCAAGGCCGACGGCGTCACGACCGTGTTCTACGAGACGCTCGTCAGCGACAAGACCGCGAAGACCATCGCCTCCGACGCGAACCTGAAGACGGACGTCCTCGACCCGATCGAGGGCATCACCGACAAGTCCCGCGGCAAGGACTACTTCTCGGTCCAGGAGGCCAACCTCAAGGCCCTCCAGACCGCCCTGGGAACAAAGTGAGCCTGAAGTGACTTGGAGGACGGCATGACCCCTGAGCCCGTCATATCCCTGCGCGGCGTGCGCGCCGAGCTGGGCTCGCGGCCCGTCCTCCGCGGGATCGACCTCACCGTGCGGCGCGGTGAGGTCGTCGCGCTGCTCGGCGCCAACGGCTCCGGCAAGTCGACGGCGATCCGCGGCGTGATCGGACAGGTGCCGCTGAGCGCGGGCGAGATCGAGCTGTTCGGCGTACCCCGCAAGCGGTTCCGCGACTGGTCGCGCGTCGGGTACGTCCCGCAGCGGACGACCGCCGCCGGCGGCGTCCCCGCGACGGTCACCGAGGTCGTCTCCTCCGGCCGCCTCTCCCGCGCCCGCTTCGGCGTCCTGCGCAGGGCGGACCACGTGGCCGTACGCCGGGCCCTGGAGCTGGTCGGCATGGCGGACCGGGCCAAGGACAACGTGGACGCCCTCTCCGGCGGCCAGCACCAGCGCGTCCTGATCGCCCGCGCGCTCGCCTCCGAACCCGAGCTGCTGATCATGGACGAGCCGATGGCGGGCGTGGACCTGGCCAGCCAGGAGGTACTGGCGCAGACCCTGAAGGACCAGGTCGCGGCGGGGACGACGGTCCTGCTCGTCCTGCACGAACTCGGGCCCCTGGAGCCGCTGATCGACCGGGCGGTCGTCCTGCGCGACGGCTGCGTCCAGCACGACGGCCCGCCCCCGCGCGCGGTCGGCCAGCACGCCCTGCCCGGCCACGACCACGTCCACCCGCACGAGCCGATGCACACGGGACTGCTGAGCTGACATGGACTTCCTCGACTACGCCTTCATGCAGCGGGCCCTGCTCGCCGCCGTCCTCGTCGGCATCACCGCCCCCGCCGTCGGCATCTACCTCGTCCAGCGCCGCCAGGCCCTCATGGGCGACGGAATCGGCCATGTCGCGATGACCGGCGTCGGCCTCGGCTTCCTGCTGTCCTGGTCGCCGGTGTGGATGGCGACGCTGGTGTCCGTGCTCGGCGCGGTCCTCATGGAGTTGATCCGCTGGTACGGCAAGACGCGCGGCGACATCGCGCTCGCGATGCTCTTCTACGGCGGCATGGCCGGCGGTGTGATGTTCATCAACCTCGCGCCGACCGGATCCAACGCGAACCTCACGTCGTACCTCTTCGGATCCCTGTCGACCGTGTCACAGTCCGACGTGACCGCGATCTGCGTCCTCGCCGCGTTCGTCGTCCTCGTCACCCTGGGGCTTCGGCGGCAGCTGTTCGCCGTCAGCCAGGACGAGGAGTTCGCGCGGGTCACGGGGCTGCCGGTGCGCGCGCTGAACCTGCTGACCGCGGTCACCGCCGCCGTCACCGTCACCGTCGCCATGCGGGTCGTCGGGCTGCTGCTGGTCAGCGCGTTGATGGTGGTGCCCGTCGCCGCCGCGCAGCAGCTCAGCCGGAGTTTCGCGGCGACGTTCGTCATCGCCGTCGCCATCGGGGTGAGCGTCACCATCGGCGGCACGATCACCTCGTACTACCAGGACGTGCCGCCCGGCGCGACGATCGTCCTCCTCACCATCGGCGCGTTCATCCTCCTCACGGCTCTCTCCGCGCCCCTCGCGCGCCGTCGCGCCCGCGCACACGCCCTCGCGCGGCCCGCCGGGGATCCCGCCGAGTGCGCGATTCCAGCCGTCCGCAAGGCGGGCGACGAGCTCGGCGTCTGACCGGGCACAGGCCGGGCTGGCACAATGGCCCGGCAGGTGTTCAGACGTTCAGGAGGCAACGGTGACGACCGCTGGACCGCCCGTGAAGGGCCGCTCCACCCGGCAGCGTGCGGCGGTGGCGGCGGCGCTCGACGAGGTCGACGAGTTCCGCAGCGCGCAGGAGCTCCACGACATGCTCAAGCACAAGGGCGACTCGGTCGGCCTCACGACCGTCTACCGCACGCTCCAGACCCTTGCGGACGCCGGTGAAGTGGACGTCCTGCGCACGTCCGACGGCGAGTCCGTCTACCGCCGCTGCTCCACCGGCGACCACCATCACCACCTCGTCTGCCGCATCTGCGGCAAGGCGGTGGAGGTGGAGGGCCCGGCCGTCGAGAAATGGGCCGAGGCCATCGCGGCGGAACACGGTTACGTCAACGTCGCGCACACGGTCGAGATCTTCGGCACCTGCGCGGACTGCGCTACACCCGCCTGAGGTTCGCGTCGAGCAGCTCCCGCAGCCGCTCGACGTCGGCGGGGTCACCGGCGCCGCGCTTCGGCAGGAAACTCACGCACCGGCCGCCCCGGTCGGGACTGCGGACGATGAACACGGCGTCGCTCTCCGCGTAACTGCCGTAGTTGCTCCACTCCGTCCGCGTCTCGGCCCGCGCGGTGACCTTCCGTATCCCCTCGGCGCCGACGGTCGTCCGCACGGTCCCCTGATGCGCGTTCGCCTTCTGGAGCCGGGCAGCCGCGAGCGCGGGATAGCACCGCAGCAGCCCGGCGTACACCACGATCAGCAGCCCCAGCGGATCGAGCCCGCCGCCGGTCAGCAGCCGCAGCACGACCATCGCCGCGCCCAGCAGCCCGAAGGCGATGACGAACGGCCACCGGAAGATCAACCCGAGGGGCCGCTTGCGGAGTTGGAGCCGGTACATCTCCGCGTAGTCGGCCCGCCGCGTCTCGTACTCCAGCACGACCTGTTCCCCGGTCACTGCCCCTCCTGGTGCCTCGTCCGACCGAGGCGTGATCGTAACCGGTCGCTCAGCCTCGTCCGAAACAGCGTTCCAGCTCGGTGAAGTCGTAGAACGCGCTGTTCCTCGCCACCGGCTTGCAGGCCGCCTTGAAGGGGATCTCCTTCTCGTTGTAGAGCATCCGTACGAGGTACCGGGTGCCCTTCTGGTACACGTCCCACTGGATGTTGGCGCCCAGGGGAGACACGTCGGCGCCCCGCCAGGGGTTGTTCTTGTACGTGTACGACACCCCCGGCGTCGCGGGCTTCGTGCTCTCCGGCAGGCCCATCAGCGCGGCCAGCGGGATGATCTCCTCGGCGTGGGTGAAGCGGAGTTCGGCGCCCAGGGCGGAGGTGCCGGACTGCTTGGCCTTCACCTGCTTGAAGAAGTCGTCCAGCAGGACGTTCGCCATCTTGTAGGTGATGTCGGAGTCGGAGAAGCCGGGGCCCTTCTCGTAGAAGTCCTCGGCGTCTCCCAGGTAGCCGAACCAGGCGGCGTCGGTGCGGGAGATGTAGCGGTCGAGGCCCCAACCCCGGCCTCCCGGGCTCTCCTTGATCATCGCGGGGGCGATGGCGTAGAGGTTGTAGACGGCCTCGGCGGCGGCGACCCGGTCCTCGGCCGGAAGACCGTCCACGAAAGGCCGCTTGAAGATCTTCCGCAGGACGCTCTCAGCCGCCTGGTGGGTCTTCGGCTGATCGGTGATCGACTTCAGCGTCGAGGCCAGGCGCTGGTCGTTCGCCAGATAGTCCTGGTACGCCTTGCCGCCCGCCGCCTTGTGGAAGTACAGGAGGTCCTTGTCGGTGCGGGTCGCGCCGATGAGCGGCTTCAACGCCGGGTCCTTCGCGGCGAGTTCACCGGCGTACTCGTTCGCGCTGTCGATCGCGCGGCCCTGCCCGGAGCTGACGACGTCGATCTTCTCGCCCTTGGCGGCGATACCGGCGAAGAGGGAGGGGACGCGGGCCGCCATACGGTCGGCGGTGTCGCGCATCTCCTCGCGCCCCCGGCCGCTGAGGTTCCCGTACCCGACCTTGGCCATCGCCGCGAGCAGCGCCCGCACCTTGGGCCCGAACTCCTCGCCCTTGCGGGTGAGTTGGCCCTCGGTGGACGCCTTGTCCCACAGCGCGAGGACCAGGTCGCCGTCCTCGCTGTCGGTGGCGGCGCGGGAGCCGTGCCGGGAGACGTTCTCCGTGAAGACGGGGACGAAACCGGCGGGGGCCTTGGAGTAGGAGGCCGGGTTCTGCTCGGGCGTGTACGGGGCCTTCGTGCCGTAGCTGTCGATGTGCGCCGGCGGCCTGGACGCGGCGAGGGACGGGGTCGCCGCGACCAGTACGGCACAGAGGGCCGCGAACGCGGGGGTTGCGTGCTTCATGGGCGGATCGTCCGTGAGCCGTGTGAACCCCCGGTGGCGCTCAGGTGGCCGTCTCCCCCTCCGCGGTCCTGCCCTCCATCGCGAGGAGTTCCTCGTTCGGGATGGCCCCGCCGAAGCGGCGGTCGCGGGAGGCGAACTCGACGCAGGCCCGCCACAGGTCGCGGCGGTCGAAGTCGGGCCACAGGACGTCCTGGAAGACCATCTCGGCGTACGCGCTCTGCCAGATCAGGTAGTTGGAGGTGCGCTGCTCGCCGCTGGGGCGCAGGAAGAGGTCGACGTCCGGCATGTCCGGGTAGTACAGGTACTTCGCGAGGGTCTTCTCGGTGACCTTGGAGGGGTCGAGCCGGCCCGCCTTCACGTCCTCCGCGAGGGCCTTCGCCGCGTCGGCGATCTCGGCGCGGCCGCCGTAGTTCATGCAGAAGTAGAGGGTCAGTTTGTCGTTGCCCTTGGTCTGCTCCTGGGCGACCTGGAGCTCCTGCGCGACCGACTTCCACAGCTTCGGCATCCGGCCGACCCAGCGCACGCGGATGCCGAGCGCGTCGAGCTGGTCGCGGCTCTTGCGGATGAAGTCGCGGTTGAAGTTCATCAGGAAGCGGACCTCGTCGGGCGAGCGCTTCCAGTTCTCGGTGGAGAAGGCGTAGAGGGAGATGTTCCTCACACCCATCTCGACGGCGCCCTGGAGGACGTCGAGGACCTGCTCGGCGCCGACCTTGTGGCCCTCCGTGCGGGGCAGTCCGCGCTCCTTGGCCCAGCGGCCGTTGCCGTCCATGACGATCGCCACGTGCTCCGGCACCAGCTCGCCGGGGAGCTTCGGCGGACGCGCGCCGGAGGGGTGCGGCTCCGGCGCCCGGTACTCGCGCCGCTGACGCCCCAGGATCCCGCGTACGACCATGTCCTTCTCGTCTCCCTCTAGGTCTTTTCCACGTACCGCAGCGAGCGCAGTCCGCGCTCCAGGTGCCAGTGCAGATAGGCGGACACCAGCCCGCTGCCCTCCCGGACGTGCCGGTTCTCCGCCGCGTCCGCCGTCTCCCAGTCTCCCGTAAGCAGCGCGCCCAGGAGGACCAAGGTCTGCGGGGAGGGTACGACGCTGCCGGGGACGCGGCAGTCGACGCAGATGCTGCCGCCGGAGGCGACGGAGAAGAAGCGGTTGGGTCCCGGCAGGCCGCACTTGGCGCAGTCGCCGAAGCTGGGGGCGTAGCCGTTGACGGCGAGCGAGCGCAGCAGGAACGCGTCGAGGACGAGGTGCGGGGTGTGCTCGCCGCGGGCCAGCGTCCTGAGCGCCCCCACCAGGAGCAGGTACTGCTGCACCGCCGGCTCCCCCTCGTGGTCCGTGAACCGCTCGGCCGTCTCCAGCATGGCCGTCCCGGCGGTGTACCGCGTGTAGTCGCTCACGATCCCGCCACCGTACGGCGCGATGGTCTCACTCTGCGTACACAACGGCAGTCCGCGGCCGACCAGTTCACTCCCCCGGGTAAAGAACTGCACATCGACGTGGGAGAAAGGTTCCAGACGCGCCCCGAACTTCGACTTTGTCCGCCGCACGCCCCGAGCGACGGCGCGTACCCTGCCATGGCCGCGTGTGAGCAGGGTGATGATGCGATCGGCTTCGCCGAGCTTCTGGGTCCGAAGGACGATGCCGTCGTCGCGGAACAAGCTCATGGGCTCATTCTCGCATCGAGCGGCTTTTGGGAAGGCGGGGCGTCGGTGGGGCGGGACTTCCGGTGGTTGTGGGGGGCGTACGCGGTCAGTGTGTTCGGTACGTGGCTGGCGTTCGACGCGTTCGCGATGATCGCCGTGCTGGCGCTGGACGCGAGCCCGGCGGCGGTGTCGGCGCTGGCGGCGGTGGGGCCGGCCGTGGGGGCGCTGGCGGCGGTGCCGCTGGGGCCGTGGGTGGAGTACCGGCGCAAGCGGCCGGTGATGGTCGCGATGGACGTCGTGCGGTGCGTGGCGCTGCTGAGCGTGCCGCTGGCGTACGCGCTCGGGGTGCTGGGGCTCGCGCAGTTGCTGCTGGTGTCGGTGGTCGTGTCCACGGCCGACATCACGTTCACCTCGGCGAGCGGGGCGTTCGTGAAGTGGCTGGTCCCCAGAGACCAGTTGCTCGCGGCCAACGGGCGGTTCGAGTCGACGATGTGGACGGCGACGATGGTGGGCCCGCCGCTGGGCGGCGCCGCGATCGGGGCCGTCGGACCGGTCGTCACGGTCGTCGCGAACGCGGTGAGCTTCCTGCTCTCGGCGCTGGGCCTGGCACGGGTGAAGGGCGAGGAACCCGAACCGGCGAAGGCGCCCACCCTGAACTGGCGTGAGCTGCTTGAGGGTTGGCGCTACATCCTCGCCCACCCCGTCCTGCGCCCCCTCCTCCTCAACGCGATGGTCGTCAACGGCCTGATCATGGCCGGGATGCCGCTCCTCGCGGTGCTCATGCTCGGTGAACTCGGCGTCCCCCCTTGGCAGTACGCGCTCGCCTTCGCCGTCCCCTGCGTCGGCGGCCTGATCGGCTCCCGGCTGGCCCGGCGCCTGGTCCCCCGCTGGGGGCGGCACCGGATGCTGCTGTGGACCGGCACACTGCGGGCCTGCTGGCCGGTGGGCCTCGCCTTCGTGAGCGCCGGCGTGCCGGGGCTGGCCCTGATCATGCTGGTCGAGTTCGCCCTGATCACCTGCTCCGCCGCCTACAACACCGTCCTCGCCACCTTCCGCCTGGAGTCGACGCCGTCCGACCGCGTGGCCCGGGTCCTGTCCGCGTGGTCGGTGAGCACGAAGGCGGGCATCGCGTCACTGACGGCGCTGTGGGGCGTGGTCGCGGGCCTGACGGGCACCCGGACGGCGCTGGGCCTGGCGGGGCTGGTCCTGCTGGCAACTCCCTTGATGCTGCTGGGGGTTCGCAAGGCGGCGGCCCCGGCCGAGACGGTCGCGGGCTAGAACCGGCGTACGTACCGGCTCTGCCAGGGCGTCTCCACGGCCCGGCGGTGGTAGTTCCGGCGGACGAACTCCACGGCCTCGTCCGCCGGTACGCCGTCCAGGACCGCCAGGCACGCCAGCGCCGTGCCCGTACGGCCCCGGCCTCCCCCGCACGCCACCTCGACGCGTTCCGTGGCGGCCCTGCGCCATGCCTCCGTGAGGGCGTCCCGGGCGTCCTCGCGGTCCTTGGGCAGCCGGAAGTCGGGCCAGCACAGCCAGCGGGAGGGCCAGTCGTGGGGCGGGGGCGGGCTGCCGAGGAGGTAGAGGCCGTAGGTGGGGGCGGCGGCGGGGGCCGGGTGGCGCAGCCCTCTGCCCCGGATCCTGCGGCCCGACGGCAGTTCCAGTACGCCCGGTGTGTCGCTCTCCCAGATCTCCATCCACCGAATCTTGCCTCCCGGGCAACCCTTTGCGCTCCCTGTGTGGTCTGGAGGGCGAGGAGGCGTACTTGATGCGTGACGAACTGGAAGAGCAGTTCCAGGAGTTCGTCCGGTCGCGGTGGACGCGGCTGGTGCGGACGGCGTATCTGCTGACGGGGGACGCGCACCACGCGGAGGACCTGACGCAGACCGCCCTCGCCAAGGCGTACCGGTCCTGGCGGCGGGTCTCGCGGGCCGACAGCCCCGAGGCGTACGTCCGCCGCATGCTCGTCACCTGCAACAACGACCGCTTCCGCAAGCAGCGGGTGCGCGAGTCGCTGACGGCCGCCCCGCCCGACACCGTCTCCTGCCCGGAGCATCCCGTCGAGGAGCGCGGCGCCCTCCTCGCCGCGCTCGCCGAACTCCCGCCCCGGCAAAGGGCGGTGATCGTCCTGCGCTACTGGGAGGACCTCTCCGAGGCGGAGGTCGCCGAGGTGCTGGGCTGCTCGCAGGGGACCGTGAAGAGCCAGGCGTCGAAGGGGCTCGCGAAGCTCCGTGCGCATCCAGAGCTGGCCCGGACGTCCGGAGGTGGGCCCCACGGGGGTGGGCCCTCCCCTCGGACGTCCGGGCCTGGGGCGGCCCTCGTCCCCGCCCCGACACTTCCAGAAAGGAGCCGGCGATGAGCGGTGAGCAGGACGGGCGGCGGGGGGACGCCGGGGGCGGTGACGCCGAGGACTGGGTACGGGAGTTGCTCGCCGAGGACGCGTACGCGATCAGTCCCTCGCCGGTGCCGTATCCGGCGATCCGGCGGCAGGGGGTGGTGGAGCGCAGGCGGCGGCTCGCCGTGGCGGGCGCGGTGATCGCGGCGCTGGCGGTCGTGCCGGTGGGGACGTGGGCGGTGGTCCGGGGGGAGCGGGCGGACGCGGTGGTGGCGGAGTCTTCGGCCGGTGCGCCGAGCGGCTCGGGCGCCTCGGGCGACCCCGGTGACTCCGGTGACTCCGGCAAACCCGGTGGCTCCGGCGATGCCGGTGAGTCCGGCGGGCCCGGTGGCTCGGGTGGCTCGGGTGGCTCGGGTGGCTCCAACGCCTACCGAAACCCCGGCGCCTCCGGCGGCCCGACCCCGGTGCCCGGTGTTGTCGTAGCGGGTCCCGACCGCCCGGCCACCGAGGGGCAGCTCGTCGGCGGTGTCACCTTCGCCGAGGCCGCGGACGGCCTGGAGAAGTGCCTCGCCTACGAGCGTTCGGGTGTGAGGCACCCCGGAGAAGAGGGGCTGGGCGAGGCGTCGGACTTCCGCGTCCTCCTCGCGATGCCCAGCACCGGCGACTCCAACTCCCCCGGCGACGGCGTCTATGTGGTCGCCGTCCAGAAGAAGCCGGACCCGGTCCGCCTGATCTGCACGCTGAAGGGCGGCAAGGCCGAGGGCATCAACAGCGGCGGCGCCGACCTCTCCGACGGTTCCGTCCCCCTGGTCCACCCGGACTTCAACAGCGGCAAGCTCTACCAGCAGTCGTTCATCGACCGCGGCAACTGGAAACTCCCGTTCCGCTGGGGCGTCATCGGCACGTACGTCCCCGCGCAGGTGACCCGGGTGACGGCGTCGTACGGCGGCTCCACCCCGGTGGAAGCGGCCCTGGACCACGGCTGGTACGTCGCGACGGGCGTCCTGGACCGCCAGGTCACCCTGGCCCCCCACCTCAAGGGGTACGACTCCGGCGGGAGGCTCGTCTACGACTCGGACGACGACGAGACGTACGAGCGCGCCCTGCCCTGATACCCGTCCCCCGCAGGTACTACGACGGTGTCCGGGCCGCCGCCAGCAGCCGCGTGACGTCCTCGGCCCCGATCGCGAGCGCCACCCCCACGGTCGCCAGCGTCTCGCGCTCGGCGGGCGTGTAGGGCCCGTCCGCGAGGGCGATCCGGGCGCCCTGGAGGAGGATCGACTCCCGCCCCACGGCGGCGAGATGGGGCGCGAGCGGGTCGAGCGCCTCGTGCAGCTCTATGGCGAGCCCCGGCCCGCAGGGCGTCCCGTACGCGCGCCCGGTGTCCGCCGCGACCGCCTCCACGAGGGCCACGAGCTGCTCCCCCGTACAGTCCTGGAACCCGGCGGCGCGCACGGCGGCGGTGGCCGTGTCGAGGGCCGTGCGGGAGGACGTGCCGCCCGCGGTGAGGACCGCGAGGGCGACCGTGTGGACGGCGTCGCGGAGCATCGCGGAGAAGCGGGTGGTGGTGGGGTGGTCGAGGACGTCGGTGGGGAAGTGCCGGCGGCAGGCGGCGCATTCGACGACGGGCCCGGTCTCACCCCGGGGCAGTACGGGTACCCCCAGGCAGGTGAACCGGCGACGCCCGGTCAGTCGCTGGTAGTTGCGGTCCCCGCCGCAGCCGGGGCAGAAGAACTCCCCGTCCCCCACGGGCGTCCACGCGGTGCGGATCCCCAGGATGCGGGCAACCCCGGTGGCCCGGCTGTCTCGTCCCGGTCCTGGCAGCACGTCGCACCTCCGTCACCAGCGCGGCCTCATCGCCACGTCTGCGTGATGTTAGCCACATCGGATGGGTGCAGTCAGCACCTTCGACGAGACCTGCCCGTGATCTGCACCTACAGATGGCCGATATACGACGGGGCCCCGACCGTCCTGCCGACGGCCGGGGCCCCTTACCCGAACAGGTGGGTTATCGCGTCGCGCGGTTGACGGCGGAGACGACCGCCTTCAGGGAGGCGCGGGTCGTGTTCGCGTCGATCCCGATACCCCACAGGACCTTGTCACCGACGGCGCACTCGATGTAGGAGGCGGCCTGCGCGGACGCGCCCTCGCTCATCGTGTGCTCCTGGTAGTCCAGCAGGCGTACGTCGATGCCGATGCCCTGGAGCGCGTGGAAGAAGGCCGAGATCGGACCGTTGCCCGTGCCGACCAACGTCATCTCCGTGCCGTCGACCTCGGCCTCGACGGTCAGCGTGTCCACGCCGTCCTTGTCGGTGGTCGACTGGCCCGCCTTGAGCTGCATCCGGCCCCAGGGGTTCTCGGGGTTGGGCAGGTACTCGTCGCGGAAGACGGACCAGATGTCCGAGCCGGTGACCTCGCCGCCCTCGGCGTCGGTCTTCGCCTGGATCAGCTTCGAGAACTCGATCTGCATCCGGCGCGGCAGGTCCAGCTTGTGGTCGTTCTTCAGGACGTACGCGATCCCGCCCTTGCCGGACTGCGAGTTGACGCGGATGACGGCCTCGTAGGAACGCCCCACGTCCTTGGGGTCGATGGGCAGGTACGGCACGGCCCACTCGATGTCGTCGACGGTGACGCCCTTGGCGGCGGCGTCCGCCTCCATCGCGTCGAAGCCCTTCTTGATGGCGTCCTGGTGGGAGCCGGAGAAGGACGTGTAGACCAGGTCGCCCACGTACGGGTGGCGCGGGTGGACCTCCATCTGGTTGCAGTACTCCCACGTACGACGGATCTCGTCGATGTCGGAGAAGTCGATCTGCGGGTCGACGCCCTGGGAGAAGAGGTTCATGCCCAGGGTGACCAGGTCGACGTTGCCGGTGCGCTCGCCCTGGCCGAAGAGGCAGCCCTCGATGCGGTCGGCGCCGGCCATCAGCGCCAGTTCGGCCGCCGCGACGGCCGTACCGCGGTCGTTGTGCGGGTGGACGGACAGGACGACGTGCTCGCGGCGGGTCAGGTTGCGGCCCATCCACTCGAAGCGGTCGGCGTGCGTGGAGGGGGTCGAACGCTCCACCGTGGCGGGCAGGTTGAGGATGATCTCGCGGCCCGGTCCTGGCTGGTAGACGTCCATCACCGCCTCGCAGACCTCCAGCGCGAAGTCCAGCTCGGTGTCGGTGAAGATCTCCGGGGAGTACTGGTAGCCGAACTCGGTCTCGGGGCCCAGCAGTTTCTCCGCGTACTCCATCACCAGGCGGGTGCCGTCGACGGCGATCTGCTTGATGTCGTCCCTGGAGCCGCGGAAGACGACGCGGCGGAAGACCGGCGCGGTCGCGTTGTACAGGTGGACGGTCGCGCGCCTGGCGCCCTTCAGGGACTCGACGGTCCGCTCGATCAGGTCCTCGCGGGCCTGGGTCAGTACGGAGATCGTGACGTCGTCCGGGATCGCGCCCTCTTCCTCGATGATCGAGCGCACGAAGTCGAAGTCGGTCTGTCCGGAGGCCGGGAAGCCGACCTCGATCTCCTTGTAGCCCATCTTGACCAGCTGGTCGAACATCCGGCGCTTGCGCTCGGGCGACATGGGGTCGATCAGGGCCTGGTTGCCGTCGCGCAGGTCGGTGGAGAGCCAGCGGGGGGCGGCGGTGATCCGCTTGCCGGGCCAGGTGCGGTCGGGGATGTCGACCTGGTCGTACTGCCCGTACTTGTGGATCGGCATCTGGCTGGGCTGCTGGCGGTTCGCCATGGGATTCAGGCTCCTCAAGGGGGTCCGGATGAACCGGCCGACACGCAACGCCAAAACTCCGCGGGGAGGGAGTCGGCCTTCTTTACAGGCCCTCGCCGCGGCAGCTAAGGAGGAGCAGCCCGAAACGCATAGTGCTCCGCACTCTAGCGGAGGCGCGGGTGGGGCGCGGCTCCGTCCCAGTATGCGGGACCGGTGGGACGAACGGGACGAAACGTGCGCCGTACCACACAACGGCATGGCTCACGGCCGTATGTCCGCGTATTTCACCAATCATGGTTGCGGGTAGTGACAGGCGCGTGACGCAGTGCCAAGGTGCCCGACATGACTCACCACGGGGGCTTCGAGCCCGTCTTCTGCACGATCATCCCGCCACACGTCCTCGACCACGTGGCCCGCCACGAGGACCCGGCCATCGCCGACCGCGTCGCCCGCACCCTGGAGCGCGACTCACTCCAGCGCACCCGCCGCCGGGTCGCCATCGCGCGCGGCCTGACCGCCGCCGCGCCCGCCGCCGGCACCGGCAAGCCCAGGCGCACCATCTACGACGCCCAGCACACCACCGACCTGCCGGGCCGCAAGGTCCGCGCCGAGGGCTCCGAGCCCGGCAAGGACGCCACCGTCAACCGCGCGTACGCCGGGCTCGGCGCGACGTTCGACCTGTTCCTGAACGCGTACGGCCGCGACTCCATCGACGGCAGCGGGCTCGCGCTCGACGCGACCGTCCACTACGACCGCGACTACGACAACGCGTTCTGGGACGGCCAGCAGATGGTGTTCGGCGACGGGGACGGCGAGCTGTTCCTCGACTTCACCATCCCGGTCGACGTCATCGGGCACGAACTCACCCACGGCGTCACCCAGTACACCGCCAACCTGGAGTACTACGGCCAGTCCGGCGCCCTCAACGAGTCCGTGTCCGACGTCTTCGGCTCCCTCATCAAGCAGTACGCCCTCGGGCAGAGCGCCGACCAGGCCGACTGGCTCATCGGCGCCGGCCTCCTCGGCCCCGCCGTCGACCGCGGCGAGGCCCTGCGCTCCATGAAGGCCCCGGGGACCGCGTACGACGACGACGTCCTCGGCAAGGACCCGCAGCCCGCGACCATGGCCGACTACGTCAAGACCAACCGCGACAACGGCGGCGTCCACATCAACTCCGGGATCCCCAACCACGCGTTCTACCTCTTCGCCACCGAACTCGGCGGCAACGCCTGGGAGAAGGCCGGCCAGGTCTGGTACGACACCCTGACGGGCGGGGAGTTGGCCGACGACGCGCGCTTCCCCGACTTCGCGAAGCTCACGGTCGCCGCGGCGAAGGCCCGCTACGGCGAGGGCGACGTCCTCAAGGCCGTCACGTCCGCCTGGACCCAGGTAGGGGTGCCCACCGCCTGAGATCTGTACTAGACAGGCCGTCATGCGGATTCAGGTACGACGCACCGGCGGGTTCGCCGGCATCGAACGGTACGCACAGCTCGACACCACCGGCCGCCCCGACGCGGCCGAGTGGCACACCCTCGCGGAACTGGCGCTCGCCGGGGGCCGGACGGTCCGCCCGATCGGGGTACCGGACGGGTTCAGCTACGAGATCACGGTGGACGGAAAGACCGTGTACGCGGCGGACCCCCGGCTGACGGCGGAGCAACGGGCGCTGATCTCACGGGTGTTGAAGGAAGGGGCATGAGGGAAGGCGTTCCGGAGGGGGATTCCGGGGCGCCTGCCCGTCAGGGCGTTGACTTCCCTACCCGTCGGTACGGATGATCCGCGCATGGCTCTCGACGCAGGCAACGCGATACCCCGGTTCCCGGCCGACTTCCTCTGGGGAGTGTCCACCTCGGCGCATCAGATCGAGGGGGCCGCAGGGCGGGGACCCTCGGTGTGGGACGCCTTCTCCGGGGAACCGGGGAAGGTCAAGGACGGGTCCACGGCCGAGGTCGCCTGCGATCACGTCAACCGGTACCGCGAGGACGTCGCGCTGCTCGCCGGGCTCGGGGTGGACGCGTACCGGTTCTCCGTGTCGTGGCCGCGCGTCCAGGCGCCGGGCGGGCTGGACTTCTACGACCGGCTCGTGGACGAACTCCTCGCGGCCGGCATCCGTCCCGTCCCCACCCTCTTCCACTGGGACCTGCCCGTCGGCCTGGACTGGCTGGAGCGCGACACCGCGTCCCGGCTCGCGGAGCACGCGGCCGTCGTCGCCGCCCGCCTCGGCGACCGCGTCTCGAAGTGGATCACCCTCAACGAGCCCGCGGAACACACCCTGTTGGGCCACGCGCTCGGTACGCACGCCCCCGGCAAGCAGCTCCTCTTCGACTCCCTGCCCGTCGCCCACCACCAGCTCCTGGCCCACGGCCTCACCGTCCAGGCCCTGCGCGCGGCCGGCGCGAGCGACGTCGCGATCACCAACTCCCACGGGCCGGTCTGGCCCGCGTCGCAGGAACAGGCCGACGTCGAGGCGGCGGCCTTCTACGACACGCTCCTCAACCGCCTCTTCGTCGAACCGGTCCTCCTGGGCGAATACCCGGACGGCCTGGGCGAGTTGATGCCGGGCGACGTGTCGGCCGACCTCAAGACCATCTCCGAGCCCCTCGACTGGTACGGCGTCAACTACTACGCCCCCACCCGCGTCGGCGCCCCCCAGGGCGAGGAGATCAGCTTCGGCGGCGTCACGATGCCGGCCGAACTCCCCTTCTCCGTACGGGAGATCGAGGGCGTCCCGACAACGGACTTCGGCTGGCCGGTGGTCCCGGAGGCCCTCACGGAACTCCTCACCACCTTCAAGTCCCGCTACGCCGACAGACTCCCCCCGGTCGTCATCACCGAGAACGGCTGCTCCTACGAGGGCCTCGACGACCAGTCCCGCATCGCCTACCACGCCACCCACATCCAGGCCCTCCACCGGGCGCTGGAGTCCGGCGTGGACGTACGCGGCTACTTCGTCTGGTCCCTCCTCGACAACTTCGAGTGGGCCGAGGGCTTCGCCCGCCGCTTCGGGCTGGTGCACGTGGACTACGCGACGCAGGAGAGGACACCCAAGGCGTCGTACGCGTGGTACCGGGAGGCGCTGCGGGCCCAGCGGCGCTAGAAGCCCAGCTTCCGGAGCTGCTTCGGGTCCCGCTGCCAGTCCTTGGCGACCTTCACGTGCAGGTCCAGGCTGTATCAATTTGCGGCTACCGCCGCGCGGCCGGGGCGCCCCACCCTCCACCCATCAGAAGCCCAGCTTCCGGAGCTGCTTCGGGTCCCGCTGCCAGTCCTTCGCGACCTTCACGTGCAGGTCCAGGAAGACCGGGGTGCCGAGGAGGGCCTCGATCTGTTTGCGGGACTTGATGCCCACGTCCTTCAGGCGGCGGCCCTGGGGGCCGATGATGATGCCCTTCTGGCTGGAGCGCTCGATGTAGATGTTCGCGTGGATGTCGAGGAGGGGCTTGTCCGCGGGGCGGTCCTCGCGGGGGAGCATCTCCTCGACGACCACGGCGATCGAGTGGGGGAGCTCGTCGCGGACGCCCTCCAGGGCGGCTTCGCGGATCAGCTCGGCGACCATGACCTGCTCGGGCTCGTCCGTGAGGTCGCCCTCGGGGTAGAGCGGCGGGCTCTGCGGCATCATCGGCGCCAGGAGGTCCGCGAGGAGTTCCACCTGCTGGCCCGCGACCGCCGACACCGGCACGATCTGCGCCCACTCGATGCCCAGCTCCTTGCCGAGCAGGTCGATCGCGATGAGCTGCTCGGCGAGGGTCTTGGAGTCCACGAGGTCGGTCTTGGTGACGACGGCGACCTTGGGCGTGCGCTTGATGCCGGCCAGCTCCTTGGCGATGAACCGGTCACCGGGGCCGAGCTTCTCGTTCGCGGGCAGGCAGAACCCGATGACGTCGACCTCGGCCCACGTCGTACGGACCACGTCGTTCAGCCGCTCCCCGAGCAGCGTGCGCGGTTTGTGCAGGCCAGGCGTGTCGACGAGGATCAGCTGCGCGTCCTCGCGGTGGACGATGCCGCGCACGGTGTGCCGGGTCGTCTGCGGCCGGTTGGAGGTGATCGCCACCTTCTTGCCGACGAGAGCGTTCGTGAGGGTGGACTTGCCCGCGTTGGGACGCCCCACGAAGCACGCGAAGCCCGCACGGTGGGCGGCGCCGCCCGAGTTCTCGGACGGCGAGGATGACTGGGAACGAACGCTCATACCCCCATTCTCCCTGATCCACGAAGCACCGCCGCACACACGAGCGGCGGACCACCCCCACGGTGAGTTTCCGGAAACCCGCACGCAACGAAACGCCGCCGAAACACATCCGTACGCGCCCGGAAACGGGAACCGGTGACCCTCTGACGAGCCCCGACCCCGTTGGAGACCCCCGTGCCCCTCGCCGCCTCGCAGGTGAACACCGGCGACACCGCCTGGCTGCTCGCCGCGACCGCCCTCGTCCTGCTGATGACCCCGGGCCTGGCCCTGTTCTACGGCGGCATGGTCCGCACGAAGAGCGTCCTCAACATGCTGATGATGAGCTTCGTGTCGATCGCCCTCGTGACGGTCGTCTGGCTCGCCGTCGGCTACTCCCTCGTCTTCGGCGAGGACGCCGGCGCCGGGCTGATCGGCGGCCTCGCGCACGCGGGCATGGCCGGGCTCACCCCGGACAGCGTCCAGGGCACCGTACCGACCCTGCTGTTCGCGACCTTCCAGCTGACCTTCGCGATCATCACGGCCGCGCTGATCAGCGGGGCCATCGCGGACCGGGCGAAGTTCGGGGCCTGGCTGGTTTTCGTCCCTCTGTGGACGCTGCTCGTATACGTTCCGATCGCGCACTGGGTCTGGGGGCCCGGCGGGTGGATCCTAACGCACCTCGGCGCGCTCGATTTCGCGGGCGGACTGCCGGTGGAAATCACCTCGGGGGCGTCCGGACTGGCCCTCGCGATCGTCGTGGGACCGCGTCTGGGGTTCAAACGCGATGCCATGCGCCCGCACAACCTCCCCATGGTCGTCCTCGGTGCCGGGCTCCTGTGGTTCGGGTGGTTCGGGTTCAACGCCGGGTCCGCGCTCGGCGCGAACGGGCTCGCCGCCGCCGCGTTCCTCAACACCCTCGCCGCCGGCTGCACCGGGCTGCTGGGCTGGCTCTTCGTCGAGCAGCGGCGCGACGGCCACCCCACGACGCTGGGCGCGGCGTCCGGCGCGGTCGCCGGGCTCGTCGCCATCACCCCGTCCTGCGGGTCCGTCTCCCTGCCGGGCGCGCTCGTCGTCGGGCTCGCGGCGGGGGTCGTCTGCTCGTACGCCGTGAGCTGGAAGTTCAAGCTGAACTACGACGACTCCCTCGACGTCGTCGGCGTCCACCTCGTCGGCGGGGTCATCGGGACCCTCCTCATCGGCGTCTTCGCCGTCGAGTCCATGACTGGCTCCACGGAGGGACTGGTCTACGGCGGAGGGGTGAGCCAGCTCGGCAAGCAGGCCGTCGCGATCGTGGTCGTAGCCGTGTACGCCTTCGGAGTGACGTACGGCATCGGCAAGCTCATCGACAAGGTCATGGGGTTCCGGGCCGACGAGGACCACGAGCACACCGGCCTGGACCTTACGGTGCACGCCGAGACCGCATACGATCACGGCGTCCTCGGCCACGGTGCGCCTGTCTCGGCGTCCATCCTCCCCTCCACCCAGAAAGTGACGCCGCCCGCATGAAGCTCATCACCGCGATCGTCAAGCCGTACCGCCTCGACGCGGTCAAGACGGCGCTGCAGGAACTCGGCATCCACGGTCTGACCGTGACGGAGGCGAGCGGGTACGGCCGTCAGCGGGGTCACACGGAGGTCTACCGGGGCGCCGAGTACCAGATCGACCTCGTCCCCAAGGTGCGGATCGAGCTGGTCGTGGAGGACGCGGACGCCGAGCCGGCGATCGAGGCGATCGTCAAGGCCGCGCAGACGGGGAAGATCGGGGACGGGAAGGTGTGGGCGGTGCCGGTGGAGACGGTGGTCAGGGTACGAACGGGCGAACGCGGCCCAGACGCGCTCTGAAAGCCGAAGAACCAAGCAGCACCACGTTTCTTAGGGGCGCGGGGAACTGCGCGACAAGCCACGACGGTGCCGCACCAGCTAGACGGCCTTCTGCGGCTCGATCGTGGCTGGTCGCGCAGTTCCCCGCGCCCCTTGAGGGCGGCTGCGCCGCCATTTGAGCAGCACCCCGGCTCCCACAGCGACCCCCACGAGTACTCCCGCAGCAGCCCACGGCACCGCCAGGAACGACGTACTCCCCTTCTCCTCCGTCCCCGTGGCGCTAGCCGTCAGCGTCACCTTCCCCCGGTCCAACTGGGGTGCATGACCCCAGCGTTCCGTAAGCCGCACGCTCTGCCCCGGCAGCAACTCCGCCGGCACCTTGGTCAGTTCGCGGTTCAGCAGCGTACGTCCGAACAGCCCCGTCGCCTTGAGGCGTACCCGGGGGTCGAGGGTCACGTTGCCCGTGTTGTGCAGCGTGTACGAGACGGTCGCCGTGCTGTCCCCGAAGCCCGGGACCAGCGGACGGTCCTGGTCGATCCGTACGTCCTCCACCGCGAGCGCGGGCAGCGAGGGCCCCGTGACCTGCAAGTACACCCGCGCCCCGACGGCCCGCTGCACTCCCAGCGCCACCCCTCCCCCACCCTTCTGGACCTTCTCGTCGAGCGCCACGATCGCCCCGGGATGGTCGCCGGGCTCGGCGCCTTCGGGCACCTGGATCGTGAACGGCACGGTGACGGTCCCCCGGGCCGGCACGGTGACCGCGCTCTCGGGCAGCCTGGCCCACGCCCCGACGCCGAGCATCTTCTCGCCCACGGACTTGACGGCGAAGCCCCCGTCACGGGCGGTGTTGTACGCGTCGGCCGCGTAGAGCCGGAACTTCATGGGCTGGTCCGTCTTGTTGGCGACGACGACCTTGTCCCGCACGGTGTGTCCGGGGTCGGCGGAGACGAAGAAGTAGGGCCGCGCGGCGACAGCCGTGGACGCGGGATAGACGGACCAACTCCCGTTGTCGGCGGCCCGAGCCGGAGCCGGCAGCAACAGGAGCAGCAGAACGGGGACGAGCCCGAAGAGCTTCCGCATGGAGACGAACCCCCCTGGTGCGAAGGGAAGGTGGACGGTCGGGCGGATGCGGACCAGTGGGGTGGACGCCCGGCCGTCTAATACCCCGCGCTCAGGTCAGCGTGAGGGTGAGGACGCCGGCGTAGCTGCCCGGAGGCGTGAACGCCGGTACGTCGAGGGACAGTTGCGCGTTGGCGGTGAACTCGCCGCCGGCGCCCGTACCGTCGGGCGTGGAGGCGAGAGTCGCGCCTCCGCTGCCGATGACACCGGCGCTGCCCGCCTGGCAGGTGCTGGGCGAGCCCGCCTTCGTGGTGCAGGCGGGTGTCCAACTCAGCTTGCCCGCCGCGATCTTGGCGCCGGGCCCGGTGAAGTCGGTGACCTTGCCGGTCAGGGACCAGCCCGCGGGCCCGCCGCGGAAGTCCTTGACGGTGACGGCCTGGAGCGCGCCGGTGGACGCGTTGCCGCTGCCGAAGTCGACGGCGGAGAGCGCGACCGAGTCCCCGGCCTGGGACATGGCGAGCGTCCCGGCCTTGACGGTGGCGGTCACCTTCTGGCTGCCGGGCGGTACGGGCGTGTCGTCGAGGACGACGTACGCGGCCGGTCCGGCCCCCTTCGCGTCGCTCCACGCGCTGCCCTCGTAGGCGACGACACCGGTGGTGGCGAGGTCGTTGACGGTGAGCGAACCACTGATCGCGCCACTGGAGTTGGCGGTCACCGTGGCCGTGTCCTGGGTCTGGTTCGCGCCCGCGCGCCCGGCGAGCGTGACGGTCGCGCCGGCGGTGAAGTTGCTGCCGCTGACGGCAACTGCCGCGCCGGGTGCGCCCGATGCCGAACCCAGCGAGATCGTCCGGGTGTTGGCGGGCGGGTTGGACGTCGCGGTGACCGTCTCCGACACGGGTGCGGGCGGGTTGGTGACGGTGCAGGGCGTGTCCAGCTCCAGGATGTAGCTGGTGTGGATGTTGTAGTCGCCGGGCGAGAGGGTGATCGCGCCGGGCGCGGTCACGGTGAACGACCCGGTCATGGAGAACGACGGGAAGGGCGCCCGGCCGGGCACCGGGTCGTTCTTCTTGGGCCCGGCGACCGTGATGCTGCCGGTCTGGGCACCGCCGAGGGTGACCTTCCCGGTGGGCGTCATGATGTCGGCCGGCAGGGCCAGGTCGGTGGGGTTGCCGGCGGCCGGAGTGACCACCGTGTACGTGACGTTGACGGTGTCGCCGACCTTGGGCGACGTGTTGTCGACGGAGATCTTCGCGGTGGTAGTGCCGTCGATCGGCGGGAGTCCGGCGATGGGCGGCGGGACGCAGTGCGTGGCGTAGTCCACGTTCGTCGCGGCCTGCGCCGGGCAGGCGAGCGCCCCGCCCGCGCCGACCGCGAGCACGGCCGTCCCGAGCAGCGAGACCAGACGCCGTCTTCGAGTGGGTGTGCGACCCATGGGTGCCCCCTCCTTCTTGGGGTGAAGGCGCAGCGGCTCTTCTGCGCCGACAGGGGGCATTGACGTGGAGGCGGGTGAAGAAGTCAATGGACTCGACGGACAAAGCTGATGGTCAGTCAGCTCCGGAACTGACTGACCGTCAACTCACTTCGCGAACGCAGAGATCCGTCCGGTGGTCAGCTGTAGACGAACGGAGGGGTCTGCGGTGCGGTCGCCGTACAGGTGACGGTGATGCCGAAGACGACCATCACGAGGCCGCCGTTGTAGATGTCCAGCTTGTCGCCGGAGGCGACGGTGCCGTTCAGCGGGCCCACCGTGATCGGGTCGTTGACGGCCATCGCCGGGTTCGCGGTACCGGTGAAGACCCGGTTCGGACCCGTCGAATTCACCATCGTGAGCGTGGAGTTGATGGTGTTGGCGCCGATCCCGAGCGGCGCCTTGACCGCGGTGGTGGAGAGCGTGAGGGTGGCGGCGGTCCCGGTCTGGGTCGCCGTCAGGGTCGCCGCACCGCCGCCGAAGAAGCCGCAGCTGGCGGTGAACGTGGCCGTCGTCGGGGTGACGGCGGCGGCAGTGGGAGCGAGCGCCAGACCGGTGACCGCGAGGGCCCCGGCCAGCATTGCCGCACCTGATCCGATTCGCTTGCCTCTCATGGGGTTGCCGGCTCCTTCCCGGAGTCTGGGGAGAGACGGACGGCCGATCGGGGCGGGAGGGTGCGGACTCCGGCCCCGGTGGGGAAAATCTGACGGCCCGTCGGAAACAACGGCTCCATTGATGCGTGGGAGACGCCCGAGAGCAAGGCCCCTTTTCAGCCAACGCCGGTTCGCCCGACGGCAGTTCGGCCTACGCCGGTTCAGCCGGCGACGACCGTGTCCCGTACGGTCCCGTCGGGCCCCGCCACCAACACCGGCGTCCCCGCGCCCCCGAGGTCCCGGACGGCGGCGAGATCCTCCTCGGCGACCCCTTCCCCACCGGTCACGACAGCCGCCGCCTCCAGGGACTCCGCGCCGGACGCCACCGCCATCGCCACCGCCGTACGCAGCGCGCTCAGCTTCAGCGACGGCAGCTCGACGGTCGCCGCGACGTACGTCCGCCCCGTCTCGTCCCGTACGGCCGCCCCCTCCGGGACACCGTTACGGGCCCGCGCGGAACGGGCGAGGGTGACGATCTTGCGGTCCTCGGGGCCGAGGGAGCCGAGGGAGGTGGTGTCGGTCATGGTCAGAGCATACGAGCGGGGTGGGCCGGGGTCGGGGTGAGGTAGCTCTCCGGTACGGGGGGATCAGGCCGGGGCCGGTCCGAGGTCGCCCTCCAGGACGGTCGGGGTGATCGGCGGGCGGCCGAAGAGCGCCAGGATCTCGTTCGCGAGGGCTACGAGGTCGAGCGGGTGGTGGCGCTCGCGGGCGCCGTCCGGCTCGATGGCTGCCGCCAGCAGTCCCCGTGGGACGGCCCCGGCGTCCAGGAGCGACCGCCAGTACTCCGGGGGGAGTTCGAGGTACTCCAGGCCGGTCAGCCCGCCGATCTCGCGTGGCTCCGCGAGGGTACCCGGGTAGGCCGAGAGGGTGCGCAGCCGAGGCAGGCCGACGACGGGGGCGAGGCTGAACGGCTCGCCGTCGCACACGCCGAGGGACAGCACTTCGAGCGCCGGGTGAGCGGCGTCCTCGACACTCCGGACGGCGCTGTGGTTGACGTAGGCCACCTCGGGAAGCCTGTCGCGGCGGACGCGGCTCTCCTCGCGCTCGCCGTCGCGCACCAGGTCGGTGAGGGAATCGGCGAGCAACTCGGCGCCGACGTGCGCCTCGTGGCCCAGCAGGACGATCTGGCCGAGGTGCCCGGCCGGTCCCGGCGTCAGGTCCAGCGCGACGGCGTCACCGCCGCCGTTGCCGCCGAAGACGATCCAGCCGGGTGAACCGACCACGCCCTGCACCGCGTCACCGGGGCGCGTGACGACCGCGTCCTTCGCGCCGAACTGCCATGGAGCCGGCCGGGTCGACGCGTCCGCGACGTACACATGGTCCAGCGGGAGCAGTTCGCAGCCGACGACCCCGTACGCCCGGTCCGCCGCGTCGTAGTCGTCCTCCCAGTCCTCCCAGTTGCCCCGCACCACCCCGTAGAGGGAGCGCAGCTCCCCCGGGAGAGCTACGCCGATCCGGGCCTCGGTGGCGGCGAGTTCCTCCTCGGTGGCGCCGGTCGCGTCCGGGAGCCGCTCGCGCAGCAGCCGCTCCAGTTCCCCGGGGTCCGCCGTCGGCGCCGGCAGCACGTCCGGCGCCGGTTCGGGGAGTCTGCGCCAGGGCTCGGGCACGGCGTCGTCGACGAGGAGCAGCGCACCGCCCTGCGGGCCGCCGTACCCCGGTTCCACGTGCGGGTGCGGGCCGTACAGCCGCAGCGTCGTCCCTCCGTCCGGCGCGGACTCCAGCACGAACTCGACCCGGCCGGCCCCGGCCTCCATGAGCGCGCCGATGACCGCGTGGACCGCGTCCCACTCCTCCTGCATGTCCTCCACCTGCGCCGCCTGCCCGCGCGGCGGGGAGGGCCGGTGCACCGGAACGCTCCACGAGCCGACCCCGACATGCCCCCGCACATACCCGCCGGGCGCGGCGAGGGCCGAGGTGTTGCTCGCCCGTACGAGCCTCAACAGCGGCTCCCACAACGCGAATTCGTACAGCGCAGACAAGAAGAGCCCCCCTAGGGCCGGTCCAGCCGCAGCCGCTCCGCTCTCGGCAGGCCGGCCACGACGAGGTCGTACGAGTCCTCCACCAGCTCCCGCACCAGCCACGCCGGGAGGTCGCCCGTGAGGTCGACCGTGTTCCAGTGGCGCTTGTTCATGTGATACCCGGGAGTGATCACCCCTGGGTACTCCCCCCGGAGGCGTACGGCGTCGTCAGGGTCGCACTTGAGGTTGACCTTCAGGGGTACGGCGTCCATCCAGCTCAACGCGAACAGCTTGCCGCCGACCTTGAAGACGGAGATCTCGGGCGAGAACGGGAAGTCCTCCACGGCCGCGTTGAACGACAGGCACAGGGAACGGAGTTGCTCCGGGGTCACGCGGACTCCTTCTCCGGATCGTCCCCCACGGGCTCGACCAGCACCGTCACGATCTTGTTCCGCCGCCCGGCGGCCGCCTCGGCGGTCAGCCGGAGCGTCCGGTCGTCCGGAAGGCGTACTACTGCGGAGGCACCCGCGATCGGCACCCGCCCCAGCGCCTTCGCGAGGAGCCCGCCGACCGTCTCGACGTCCTCGTCGTCGTACTCCTCCAGGCCGTACAGCTCGCCCAGGTCGGTGATGTCGAGGCGCGCGGTGACGCGGTGGCGGTCGTCGCCCAGGTCCTCCACCGGGGGGAGTTCCCGGTCGTACTCGTCGGTGATCTCGCCGACGATCTCCTCCAGGATGTCCTCGATGGTGACGATCCCGGCCGTACCGCCGTACTCGTCGATGACGACGGCGACGTGGTTGCGCTCCTGCTGCATCTCGCGCAGCAGGTCGCCCGCGTTCTTCGTGTCGGGGACGAACGCGGCGGGCCGCATCGCCGTGGAGACGAGGTCGGACTCCGCCTCACGGCTGATGTGCGTCTTGCGGACGAGGTCCTTGAGGTAGACGATCCCGACGATGTCGTCCTCGCTCTCACCCGTGACGGGTATCCGGGAGAACCCCGACCTGAGAGCCAGGGTGAGCGCCTGGCGGATCGTCTTGTACCGCTCGATGACCACGAGGTCGGTCCGGGGGACCATGACCTCCCGTACCAGGGTGTCACCGAGTTCGAAGACGGAGTGCACCATCCGGCGCTCGTCGTCCTCGATCAGCGACTCCTTCTCCGCGAGGTCGACCATCGCCCGCAGCTCCGCCTCGGAGGCGAACGGGCCGCGCCGGAAGCCCTTGCCCGGGGTGAGGGCGTTGCCGATGAGGATCAGCAGCGACGGGATCGGGCCCATGACACGGGCCAGCGGCAGCAGGACGTACGCCGCCGCCGTGGCCGTGTTCAGCGGGTGCTGGCGGCCGATCGTGCGCGGGGAGACTCCGACCGCGACGTACGAGACGAGGACCATCACGCCGATCGCGGTCAGCAGCGCCGCCCACGTCTCGGCGAACTCCTGGAGGCAGGCGTACGTCACGAGCGCGGCGGCCGCCATCTCGCAGGCCACGCGGACCAGCAGCGCCACGTTCAGATAGCGGGTCGGGTCGGCCGCGACCTGTGCGAGGCCCGCGCTGCCCCGGCGGCCCGACTTGACGGCCTCCTCCGCGCGGAAGCTGGACACGCGCGCGAGGCCCGCCTCCGCGCAGGCGGCGAGCCAGGCGACGACGACCAGCGCGACGGCGCCCGCGACGAGCTGCACGCTCATGAGACGGTCGGTGCGGGGGACGGGCCCGTGAAGCCCTTCTCGCCGCGCCAGCCGTCCACGATGGCCGCCTGGAGGCCGAACATCTCGGCCTTCTCGTCCGGCTCCTCGTGGTCGTAGCCCAGCAGGTGCAGCACCCCGTGGACCGTCAGGAGCTGGAGCTCCTCGTCCATGGAGTGCTGCGTCGGCGCCTCTTCACCCTGCTTCTTCGCGACCTCCGGGCACAGGACGATGTCCCCGAGGAGCCCCTGCGGAAGCTCCTCGTCGTCCTTCGCCGGCGGGCGCAGCTCGTCCATCGGGAACGACATCACGTCCGTCGGGCCCGGCAGGTCCATCCACTGGATGTGCAGCTGCTCCATCGCGTCGGCGTCCACGACGATCACCGACAGCTCCGACAGCGGGTGGATCCTCATCCGCGCCAGCGCGTAGCGGGCGATGTCGAGGATCGCCTGCTCGTCGACCTCGGTTCCGGACTCGTTGTTGACGTCGATCGACATGGCGCTGGTTTCGCTACTTCCGCTTGGGCCGGCCGCCCTTGTGGCCGCCGTTCTCCGTACCGTTCTCGCTGTCGTACTTCTCGTACGCGTCGACGATACGGCCCACCAGCTTGTGCCGGACGACATCCTGCGACGACAACCGCGCGAAGTGCACGTCGTCGACCCCCTCCAGGATGTCCTGCACCTGCCGCAGCCCGCTCTTCGTACCGCTCGGCAGGTCCACCTGCGTCACGTCACCGGTGATGACGATCTTCGAGTCGAACCCGAGCCGCGTCAGGAACATCTTCATCTGCTCGGGCGAGGTGTTCTGGGCCTCGTCGAGGATGATGAAGGCGTCATTGAGCGTCCTTCCCCGCATATACGCCAGCGGCGCCACCTCGATCGTCCCCGCTGCCATCAGGCGCGGGATCGAGTCGGGGTCCAGCATGTCGTGGAGGGCGTCGTACAGGGGGCGCAGGTAGGGGTCGATCTTCTCGTAGAGGGTGCCCGGGAGGAATCCGAGGCGTTCGCCCGCCTCGACCGCCGGGCGGGTCAGGATGATGCGGTTGACCTGCTTGGACTGGAGTGCCTGGACGGCCTTCGCCATGGCGAGGTACGTCTTGCCGGTGCCGGCGGGGCCGATGCCGAAGACGATCGTGTGCTTGTCGATCGCGTCGACGTAGCGCTTCTGGTTGAGGGTCTTGGGGCGGATCGTGCGGCCCCGCGAGGACAGGATGTTCTGTGTGAGCACCTCGGCCGGGGTCTCCTGGCCGTCGCTCGTCCCGTTCTCGCTCGCCCGCAGCATGGCGATCGAGCGTTCCACCGCGTCCTCCGTCATCGGCTGCCCGGTGCGGAGCACCAGCATCATCTCGTCGAACAGGCGCTGGATCAGGGCGACTTCCCGCACGTCCCCGACCGCGCTGATCTCATTGCCCCGGACATGGATGTCGGCCGCCGGGAAGGCCCTCTCGATCGCGCGCAGGAGGGAGTCGCCTGATCCCAGCAACGACACCATGGGGTGCTGGGCGGGGACCGTGAACTGGGCTCTCGCCTGCCCCTGCGCGGGGGTCTTGGCTGTGGGTGTCTGAGTCATGGTCCGGCCCGTAGGGCCTCTACGTCCTCCCGAACGCGTCTCGCCTGCCACAAGGGCGGCCTGGCGATTTCAAGAGTACGCCCTGCCACTGACAACACCGTAGGAGTTTTCGTACGGGCGTACGGGGTGAGGTGGGCGCGCGGGGACGTCGGTTTCCGGCTCGCCCCGTCCCCCGTCGTCGTCCCCGCGCGCCCACCTCACGCCGAGCGTCTGAAGCCGATCGTCGGTACCGCCCTGCGCAACGGCCACGGACGGGCCTCGCCGTCGGGGAGAAGGCCCGCGAGGAAGGCGTACCGGCGCAGGGCCTCGGGGTCCTGGGTGTCCACGGACTGCACGGTGCGCCACCACGTGGCGATCTCGGACCAGCCGGGGGCGGAGAGGGAGCCGCCGAACTCCTGGACGGAGAGGGCGGCGGTGAGGCCCGCGAAGGCGAGGCGGTCGGCGAGGGGCCAGCCGGCGAGGGTGCCGGTGACAAAGCCGGCCACGAAGACGTCGCCCGCGCCGGTGGGGTCGAGGGCCTCGACGGCGATGGCGGGGACCTCGGCGGTCTCGCCGGTGCGCCGGTCGACCGCGTACGCGCCCTGCGCGCCCAGCGTGACCACCGCGAGCGGTACGTGGTCGGTGAGGGCGTGGGCGGCCTTGCGGGGGCAGTCCGTGCGCGTGTACCGCATCGCCTCCTCCGCGTTCGGGAGGAACGCCTCGCAGTGCTCCAGGTCGGCGAGGCCCGCGAGGTCCCACGCGCCGGTGTCGTCCCACCCGACGTCGCCGAAGATCCTCGTGCCCTTCGACGCGGCCTGGGCGATCCACGGCTCGCGCCTGCCCGGCGTGAGCGAGGCGACGGCCGCGCGCGCGGGCGTGGGGCATTCGGGGGCGGGCTCCTCGGAGGGCGCCGCGTGGCCGTGGGAGACCATCGTGCGCTCGCCCTCGTACGCCATCGAGACGGTGACCGGGGAGTGCCAGCCGGGGACCGTGCGCGAGGGGGTCAGGTCGATGCCCTCGCCCTGTTCCAGCGCGTCCCAGCAGTACTCGCCGTAGTGGTCGTCGCCGAAGGCCGCCGCGAGGGACGTCCGCAGGTTGAGGCGGGCCAGGGCGGTCGCCATGTTGGCCACGCCGCCGGGGCTGGAGCCCATGCCGCGCGCCCAGGACTCCGTCCCGCGCACGGGCGCGGACTCCAGGCCCGTGAAGATGATGTCCAGGAAGACCGTCCCGGTCAGGTACACGTCGCACGCCGGATCACCGGGGCCCCGCACCGCGGCCAGCGGATCCAGCGAACACAGCCGGCCCCAACGGGTCCTGCTCCTCGGTACGGTCTCTCCTGCCGACGCGTCGGACGGGGTCACGGTGCGCTCCCTGCGAGTGGTGCCGATCCGGCAGCCCGCGTCCCGTGAACGCCCCCACGGCGGTGCGTCCTCGCGAGTGTGCCGATCCGGCCAGTGTGCACCACCCCACTGACAACAGGCCCCTCAACAGGCCCGAACCCCCTCCTACGCGCGCGCCCCGCCCCTCACCACCGCGGCACGGCGGGCGTCTCCCACCCCGGCTCGGCGACCCGCATCGCGGCCGCGTCGTCCCGGTCCCGCAGCGTCCCGTCGTCGTCCAGCCAGCGCTGGTGGAGGAAGGCCAGCCTGTCGCGGTCGAGGTCCACACCCAGGCCCGGTCCGTCGGAGACGGCGACCTTGCCGCCTTCGAACGTGAGGCGTTCCGTGAGGACGTCCTCGGACTGCCAGGGGTAGTGGGAGTCGCAGGCGTGGTGGAGGTCCGGGACCGTGGACGCGACGTGGGTCATCGCGGCGAGGGAGATGCCGAGGTGGGTGTTGGAGTGCATGGAGATGCCGACGCCGAAGGTCCGGCAGATCGCGGCGAGCTGCTGGGTGTTGCGCAGCCCGCCCCAGTAGTGGTGGTCGGAGAGGACGACGTGGAC
This sequence comes from Streptomyces sp. 4F14, assembly GCF_048159485.1. Taxonomy (NCBI): domain Bacteria; kingdom Bacillati; phylum Actinomycetota; class Actinomycetes; order Kitasatosporales; family Streptomycetaceae; genus Streptomyces; species Streptomyces sp. 4F14. The sequence continues at coordinate 116,891 of NZ_JBLRVY010000026.1, read as the reverse complement.
GGCGCCCCGGGTGAACGCGTCGGGGATCTCGGCGAAAGTCGTGACGCACATGTTGGTCGCGAGCGGCACCCCCGTCCGCGCGGCGACCTCGGCCATCGCGTCGGTGCCGAGCGCGGGGTCCTCCAGGTACTCCAGGACGTCCCCGAGTTCCTTGGCGACGGTGAGGGACGTCTCGACGGACCAGGCCCCGTTGGGGTCGAGCCGCAGCGGGTGCCCGGGGAACGCCTCGGCGAGCGCGCGGACCGCGGCGATCTCCTTCTCGGGCGCGAACACCCCGCCCTTGAGCTTGAACGACGTGAATCCGTACCGCTCGGTGAACTTCCGCGCCTGTTCGACGACCCCGGCGGGATCGAGGGCGGCCCCCCAGTCGTCGCGCTCGGCCGCGACGCCGGCGGGGTGCTCGGCCCACTTGTAGAACAGGTACGCGCTGTACTCGACGGCGTCGCGCACCTTCCCGCCGAGCAGCGCGTGCACGGGCAGCCCGAGGGCCTTGCCGAGCGCGTCGAGGCAGGCGACCTCGAAGCCGGAGACGACGGACAGCCGCAGTTTGCCGGCGGTCTGCACGCCCCGCAGCCCGCCGACGTCGACCTGGTCGACGACCCGCGCACGGTCGACGTCCACCCCGTTCATGACCGTGAACAGCCCGTTGTGGTCGGCGACGGACCTGCCGACGAGCCGCTCGGCGAACGGCCGCGCCAGCTCCAGGTACTTGGTGTCCCCGTAGGTCTCACCGAGCCCGGTGACCCCGTCGGCGGTGACGATCTCGATGATCAGCCGGGGGGTGTACGGCTGGTGCACGCCCTGTGTGTTCAGCAGCGGCGGGTCCGCGACCAGGATCGGCGTGAGGCGTACGTCGGTGATCGTCAGGTCCACCTGGTCATCTCCCTCTCAGCGCATCCATGTACGGAAACAGAGGTTAGATACGTGAACCAGGCCCGTCAATGGAGCGCACGGGCCCGCCGTATCGCGTACACCCCGGCCGCCGCCAGCAGCGCCGCGATCCCCGCGACCGCGCCGACGGTCACCCCGGTGGAGGCGAGGCTTCCCCCTGCGGTCGTAGTACCTCCGAGGGACCCCCCGGAGGACGACGTCCCGTCCGTGGACCCCGTAGTACCCGTAGACCCCGTAGTACCCGTAGTACCTGAGTCGCCCCCCGTAATACCCCCGGTGGTCCCCGTCCCCGGATCCGTCTCCACCGGCTTCTGCCCCACGAAGCTCACCGGCACCTTGACGTCCTGCGACCGGTCCCCGGACAGCGTGTGGTCCGCCCGGGTCGCCAGCACGCACGTCACCTTGAAGCAGTCGGTGTACTCGTCCTTGGCGTCGAGGCTCAGCTCGACGGAGAAGGTCCCCCCGTTCCCGTACGGCTTCGCCAACTCCTTGCCGTAGTCGGGCGGGTTGGAGGAGATCCACGCCGAGGAGTGCGACGCGCCGGTCATGTCGACGCCCCCGATGCACGGTGTCGGCAACTGCCCGGCGCCGTTGTCGACGCAGAGGGCGACGTAGATGCCCTTGGCCTCGTCGTACCCGGCCCCGGTGACCTTGACGGTCTGCTGCTCGACGGCGAGGTTGTTGACCGGCGTGACGGTCAGCTTCTGCCCCTCGGCGCCGGTGACGGTCCGGGTCCCGGACGGCGTGGTCCCGCCGGGCGTCTCACCGCCGCCGGTGGTGGTACCGCCCGCGTTCGTGCCGGCGGCTTCCTTCACCGTCAGCGTGAACTCCGAACTCCGCGTCGTACCACCCGCGTTGGAGAAGACGACCCGGTAGCGGTAGCCGTCCTGGGCGGCCCGCGCGGTGAAGCCGTACGTCTGGGAGGTGGCGCCCGCGACGGTCGTCCAGGTCTGGCCGTCGTCGGGGCTGACCTCCCACTTCTGGGCCGGTGCCGGGACGCCCTCGGCGGCGGCGACGAAGGTGACCTTGTCGCCGGCGGTGACGGTCTGGTCGGTGGGGGTCTGGGTGACCTCGGGGGACACCCGCAGGTCCACCTTGACGACCTTGCTCTCCGCGTACTTGGTGAGGTAGACGGAGGTCGCGCCGGGGGTGACCGCGACGCCCGCGTAGACCGTGCCCGCGATGCTGCCGGGCAACGCGAGGGGCGCGGCGGCCTGTCCGAAGGTCGCGCTGTCGAGGATCTGGAGCGAGCCGGCGCCGTCGGCGCCCTCGGCCGCCGTGCCGTAGTCCTCGCGCAGGACGAACGCGCGCCCGGAGGTCTCGTCGAAGGCCATGGCGAGCGGCCGGTCCTTCGCGGTGAGCGTCTTGAGCGCGACGCCGTTCTTGTCGAGGACGAGGACGTTGTCGTCGACGGCCACCCACACGTTGCCGTTCGCCGGGTCGGCCTCGACGAAGTAGACGGAACCGGCGGGGAGTTCGGCGGTGGCGGTGACCGCGAAGGCGGCGGACCGCGTGTCGACGCGCCGCAGCACCTTCTTGCCGTCGGCCGAACCGACCGACCAGGCAACGCCGTTGGCCGCGTCGACGCCCAACTGGGCGCCGCCTTCGAGGGAGATGGTCCGCTTCACCGTGCCGGTGAGGGTCTCGACCTCGGAGAGGGCGGCGCCCTGCGCGACGAGGACGGTGGACGCGGTGGCGGGCCCGGTGCCGGTGACGGTGGCGCCGTTCAGCCAGGTGCCCTCGGCGCGCGCGTCGCCGGCCTTGGCGGTGGCGAGGCCGCGCAGCGGGAAGTGGAAGGAGACGCCGTCGCCGGGCAGTGGGGCGATGATCTGCCGGACCACGCGCGCGGCGAGCGTGCCGCCCGCGCCGGGTGCCTGGGCGGTGTGGCCGAGAACCTTGCCGGTGGCCGGGTCGAGGGCGTAGAGGCCCTGTTCGGCGATGTCGGAGGTGTCGGGGATGTTGTCCGAACCGACGTACAGCTTCCCGGAGTCGGGGTGGACCAGGAGGTCCAGCGGGCGGCCCGCGGTGGTGAACTCGGCGGCCTGCGCGTAGGAGACGGTCCCGGCGGGGACGTCCACGCCGCCGTCCTCGCCGCCGCCCGGGTCCTGGCCCTGGAAGGTGACGGGGATGCGTACGTCCTGGGAGCGATCACCGGGCGCGTTGTGGTCGACGCGGGTGACGACCGAGCAGGCGACCTGGGTGCAGTCGAGGCCGCCGTCCTTGGCCTTGATGCCGAGCTGTACGTCGAAGGTGCCGCCCGCGCCCCACTTCTCGGCGACCCCGGCGGGGGCCTCCGTGGAGCCGGCGGGGACGATCCACTTGGAGGCGCCGCTGCCGCCGGTCTGGTCGGCGCCGCCGAGGCAGGGCGTGGGGATGCGGTTGTCGCCGTTGTCCTTGCAGAGCGCGACGTACACGCCCTTGGTGACGTCGTACCCGGCGCCGGTCACTCTCAGGGTCTCCCCCTCAAGAGCCAGTCCGGCCGAGGCGGAGACGGTGAGCCGCTGGCCGTCCTTGCCGAACGCGGTACGGGGGGTGTCGGCGGCCCGCGCGTCCGCGCCCACCGTGACGGCCGTCGCCGCCGCGGCCACGAGCGTCACCGCGCCGAGCAGCGCGGCGGGCCGTCTCAGCCGCCGGGCGGGGGTGTCGTCTGTCATGGAGGTTCCTCGCTGACCGGGTAGTACCGAGGGGGTAGTACCGAGGGGCGCCCCGCAGCAGGCGCCCCTCGGAGACCAGGACCAGTACGGGACTGGTGCGGGACTACTGGAAGGTGATCGGCACGTGGACGTCGTAGTTGCGGTCGTTCGTGTCGAAGTGGTCGGCGCGGGTCACGACCGCGCACTCGACGTCCTGGCCGCAGACGCTGCCGTCGTCCAGCGTGGCCTTGACGAAGATGTTCACGCTGAAGGTGCCGCCGGTGCCGAACTTGGAACTGTTGGCGAAGAGGCCGCCGAAGGTGTTGTTGATCCAGTGCGAGGCGCCGGTGGAGCCGGACTCGTCCTGGCCGCCGAGGCAGGGGGTCGGCTTGTTCGCGCCGGCCGCGCCGTCGACGACACACAGGCCGACGTAGATGCCCTGGCCGGTGTTGTAGCCGGAGCCGCTGACGGTGACGACCTGGCCGGCGGCGGAGGCGCCGGCCGGCGAGGTGAGGGAGAGGTTGTAGGTGGTGCCGCCGTCGGTGACCGTGCGGGTGGCGGTCGCGGCGGAGGCGGAGGTGGCCAGGCCCAGGGTGAGCGCGGACGCGGCGGCGACGGCGAGACCGGCGCGGGCGGCGGTGCGGGCGGAGGCGACTCTCATGGGAGACCCTTCTCGTCGGTTCCAGCCTGGATGGCTTGAACTTAGGTAAGGCTAACCTAAGTACGATCTTCGGCTGTTTGTCAATGGGAGGTAAAGCCGGTCACCTCGAACTCGGCGTCCAGCACAGCCTGTTCACCGGTCACCGGGGTCACCTCGACCGTGTGCGCACCCTGGGCCGCGGTCTCGTACACCGGGAACTCCTGCGCGAACCGCCCGTCGGCGTCGGCCACCGCCTGGTACCGCGTGTCCCCGTCGATCGCGACGAGCAGGACCGTGCCGGGCGTGAACCCCTCACCGGTGAGCCGTTGTTGGCCGCCGGCCGCGAGAGTCGGGTGAACGAGGGAGACGGCGGCCGGTACGGACACCGCCGCCTCGGCACCCGGCGGCGACGGCGTGGGGCTCGCGGCCGGCGCCCCGACAGGCTCTTCGACAGCCCCGGTGCCCACCGTCACGTCGAGCACCCCGAGCCCGTCTCCGGCCACGAACCCCCGCCCACTCCAGGAAGAGAGCAACTCGGCGCCCTCCTCGGAGAGTTCGGCCCGCAGCCCGGCCCAGGTCACGGCGCCCTCCCGGACGACGGGACCCGTACCCTCGGCGGCGACCTCCGCGAACGTCACCTCACGGGCCCGCCCGTCCACAGCCGTACGCGCCTGGAGCGCGCCCGCTTTCCCGGTGAGCCGCAGTGTCAACCCGGCGAGCACCAGGGGCTGTTGCCCTTCGGCACCGTCGAGCCGCACGGCGCCGCCCAACCGCACCTCCCCCGAGGCCCGTTCGGCGTCGACGTCCCCGCCGACCGCCGGGAAGGACAGCTCACCGGCATCCACGGCGGGTTCCGTCACGCCGAACGTGACGCCCCGGGCGGCGAGTTCACTGTCGGCGGCGGACCAGTCGGCCCGCCCTTCGACGGTCTCACCGGCGAGCGCGCCGGGGCTGCCGAGTGCGAGCAGGGCGCCGGTCGCCAGCGAGACGACGGCCGTTCTCTTCGCCATGTTCCGTTCCCTCTCGGGGATATGAAGTTCTGGGCAAGGAAGTTGATGCGACGTCAGTTGGCGGCGGCCCGGCGCCGGCGGGCCCACGCCCACGCCCCGCCCCCCGCAGCGAGCAGCCCCGCCGAGGCGAGCCCCAGCGGCAGCGCGAGCCCGGACCCGGTGCCGGCCATGGACCCCGAGGGCGCCGAGGAGGTCACCGACCCCGGGGAACCGCCGGTCGCGGAGGCCGACGGCGTGGCACTGGGCGCACGCGAACTCCCGCCCGTCGCACCGGAGTCGGCGCCCCCGAACGCCACCGGGATCCGCACCGTCTGGCTCTGGTCGCCGCCCCGCGTGTGGTCGTTGCGCGTGATGGCCGCGCACGTCACCCCGGCCGCCGTGCAGTCGGTGTTCGCGTCCTTCGCCCGCACCTTGAGCTGGACGCTGAAGGTCCCCTGGTGCGCGCTGCCGCCGTACGGTTTCGCCAGCCCCTCACCGTAGGAAGGGGGGTTGGAGGAGACCCAGACGGACGCGCCGGACTCGCCGGACATGTCGACGCCGCCGACGCAGGGCGTGGGCGTCCTGCCGGGGCCGTTGTCGACGCAGAAGGCGACGTAGATGCCCTTCTCCGTGTTGTAGCCGGTGCCGCTGACGGTCACCGTCTCGCCCGCCGCGGCGAGGCCGGACGTCTTGGACACGGTGAGTTTCTGGCCCTCGGGTCCCGAGGCCGTACCGCTCGCGGCGGATGCCGTCGGAGCGGCCGCGAACAGGGCGGCGGCCGCGAGAGAACACACAACTCCGTGGCCACGCAGGCCACTTGCCGAGGTCATGAAACACCCCCACCAGGCGAAACTAAGGAAAGCCTAACCTAAACTAAGCGTCAAGGAACTGCCAAGCACCGCGGAGAGGAAAGACCATGCGGAGACGACTGGCCGCCCTGGGGGCGGGCCTCGCGCTGCTGACGGCGGCCTGCGGCGGGGGCGGCGGGAGCAACGCGCAGAACGCGCCGAAGACCGCGAGCGCCCGGGCCGCGGCCGCGGTCCAGCGGCTCGCGGAGAACACCGTCGTACCCCTCGAAGGGCCCGCCCCCGCACCGGAGTTGCCGGTCACGGTCGACTCCTCGGACGGCCGGAAGGTGACCGTCACGGACGCCTCGCGGATCCTGCCGCTGAACGGCGGGGTCGCGGAGATCGTGTTCACGCTCGGGCTCGGGAAGAACGTCGTCGGGCGGGACATCACGGCGACGTTCGCGGAGGCGAGGAAGCTTCCGCAGGTCACCAAGGCGCACGACGTGAGCGCGGAGAGCGTGCTGTCGCTGCGGCCGACGGTCGTGCTCGCCGACACCGACACCGGGCCCAAGGAGGCGATCGACCAGATCCGGGAGGCCGGGGTCCCCGTCGTCGTCCTGGACCCGGCGACGAAACTCGCCGACGTGACGACCCGAACGACCCGGATCGCGTCGGCACTCGGCGTGCCCGACGCCGGGAAGGCGCTCAACTCACGGATGGAGAAGGAGCTTTCGCAGGCGCGGGCGGGGGTTCCGGAGGGCAGCAGGCCGAAGGTCGCGTTCCTCTACATGCGGGGCAGCGCGGCCGTGTACCTGATCGGCGGCAAGGAGTCGGGCGCGGACTCCCTGCTGGAGGCCGCCGGGGCCCAGGACGCGGGCGTGGCCGCCGGGTTCACGCGTCCGTTCACGCCGATCACCACCGAGGCGCTCGCACAGTCGAGCCCCGACGTCATCCTCATGATGACCAAGGGGCTCGACTCGGTCGGCGGCCTGAACGGCCTGCTCCAGGTCCCCGGCATCGCCCAGACCCCGGCCGGGATGAACAAGCGGGTCGTCGACATGGAGGACGGAGTCCTGCTGAGCTTCGGCCCGCGCACACCGCTCGTCATCGACATCCTGGTGGACAGGATCCACCACAACTAGAAGACGTACGCCTCGACTTCCGCGAGGTACCGGGCCCGCCGCTCCTCGTCGTCCTCCAGGAAGGACGCGACGAAGGAGTTGCGGGCCAGCTCGCGCAACTGCTCCTGCCTCAGCCCGAGTCGGAGCGAGATCGCGTCGAAGTTGTCGCCCGCGTAGCCCCCGAAGTACGCGGGGTCGTCGGAGTTGACCGTGCACAGCAGCCCGGCGTCGAGCATCGCGGGCAGCGGGTGGTCGGCGAGGGTGTCGACCGCCCGCAGCCGTACGTTGGACAGCGGGCACAGGGTCAGCGGGACCCGGTCGCGCACCAGCCGCTCCACCAGGGCCGGGTCCTCCATGCAGCGCAGCCCGTGGTCGATCCGCTCCACGCCGAGGACGTCGAGGGCCTCCGTGATGTACGCGGCCGGCCCCTCCTCCCCCGCGTGCGCCACCCGGCGTAGTCCCAGAGAGGCAGCCGCCTCGTACACCTCGCGGAACTTCGCCGGCGGGTGCCCGACCTCGGCGGAGTCGAGACCGATACCCGTCATACGGTGGAGGTACGGCTTCGCGGCCTCCAGGGTCTCCATCGCGGACTCGGCGGACTCGTCGCGCAGGAAGCACATGATCAGCCGGGTGGAGACGCCGTGCCGTGCCTCGCTCTCGCCGAGCGCCCGCCACAGCCCCTCGACGACCGTGCCCATCTCCACGCCGCGCGCGAGGTGCGCCTGCGGGTCGAAGAAGATCTCCGCGTGCCGCACGCCCTGCGCGGCGGCCCGTGCGAGGTAGGCGTCCGCGAGGTCCGCGAAGTCCTGTTCCGTGCGCAGGACCGCCATCAGCGCGTAGTACAGGTCCAGGAACGACTGGAGGTCCTCGAAGTCGTACGCCCGCCGCAGCGCCTCGGTGTCCGCGTGGGGCAGCGTCACACCGTTGCGCTCGGCGAGAGCGAAAGCGAGCTCCGGCTCCAGGGTGCCTTCGATGTGCAGGTGCAGTTCAGCTTTGGGGATGGGCATCCGAGCATCGTACGGCGGTTTCACCGACGTTTCGGAACCGGCACTCGCATGAGGTCCCGGGCGACCGTCAGCTCGCCCTCGAACCCCGCGGCCCTCGCCTGGCGCTCGAACTCCTCCGGCTCCGGGTAGCGCTGGCTGAAGTGGGTGAGGACCAGGTGCCGCACTCCGGCGTCCCGCGCGGCCGACGCCGCCTGCCCCGCCGTCAAGTGACCGTGGTCCTCGGCGAGTCGGGCGTCCTCGTCGAGGAACGTCGACTCGATGACCAGCATGTCGCAGCCCTCCGCGAGCGCGTGCACGCCCTCGCACAGGCGGGTGTCCATCACGAACGCGAACCGCTGGCCGCGGTGCAGCTCGCTCACGTCGTCCAGCGAGACACCGTCCAGAACGCCGTCCCGCTGGATCCGGCCGACGTCCGGGCCCTTAATGCCGTGCGCCGCGAGGCGGTCGGGCAGCATACGGCGGCCGTCCGGCTCGACCAGGCGGTAGCCGTACGACTCGACGGGGTGCGAGAGCTTGTGCGCCTCCAGGGTGTACGAGGGGCCCTCGGCCAGCGTGAGCATGCCGCTGCCCGCGACCGGGGCCTCCGTGACACCGACGGTCTCGCGGTACGCGGTCGAATAGCGCAGCCTGTCGAAGAAGCGCTGGCCCGAACGCGGATAATGCGCGATCACCGGATGCGGGACCTGGTCCAGATTGATCCGCTGAATCACCCCGGCGAGACCCAGTGAATGGTCTCCGTGGAAATGGGTGACGCATATCCGGTTCAGATCGTGCGCGGCGATTCCGGCCCGCACCATCTGCCGCTGCGTCCCCTCGCCGGGGTCGAAGAGAATTCCCTCGGCGTCCCACCTGAGGAAATACCCGTTGTGATTACGGTGCCGGGTGGGCACCTGGCTCGCCGTCCCCAGCACCGTCAACTCACGTACGGACACAAGCACTCACCCTGGCGGCCACTGAAGCCCACGCCCGCCCAGGACGTGCGCGTGAACATGGAACACGGTCTGCCCGGCACCGGCCCCGGTATTGAAAACCGTCCGATAACTGTCGAGCTTCTCCTCGTCGGCGACGGCCTGCGTCTCCCGCAGGACATCCGCGAGAACATCGGGAGCCCCCACAGCCAGAGCGCCGGCATTCTCGTAATGCACCTTGGGAATCACGAGCACATGCGTGGGCGCCTGAGGATTGATGTCCCGGAACGCGACAGTGGTCTCGGTCTCCCTGACAATGGTCGCCGGAATCGTCCCGGCGACCACCTTGCAGAACAGACACCCGCCCTGCGGCTCCCCTGCCATACGTGTCCCTCCTAGGTAGTAGAACGAATGGTAGTCGTACGGGTGTGGCGGACACCTGGCCGGTCCGCTCCTCCCCGCACCTCTACGACGGCAGCCCCGGCACCTCCGGCGCCACCCGGGCCTCCCCCTGTCCCAGCCCGTCCAGCGCCAGCCCTATCGCCGCGTCCAGCTGCACATCCGCCCCCGCCACATAGTCCTGAGGTCGTACCACCACCTCCACATCGGGGTCGACCCCGTGGTTCTCCACCCCCCACTCGAACCCCTCCAGCCAGAACGCGTACTTCGGCTGGGTGACCAGCGTCCGGTCCACCAGCCGGTACCGGCTGTCGATGCCGATGGTCCCGCCCCAGGTCCGGGTCCCGACCACCGGCCCGATCCCGAGGGCCTTGATCGCCGCGTTGACGATGTCCCCGTCGGACCCGGAGAACTCGTTGGCGATGGCGACGACGGGCCCGCGGGGCGCGTCGAGGGGGTAGGTCGTGGGCCGCATCCCCCGGGCGAGGTCCCACCCGACGACCCGCCGCGCGAGCTTCTCGACGACGAGCTGGGAGGTATGCCCGCCCCGGTTCTCGCGGACGTCGACGAGGAGCCCTTCCCTGGCCACCTCGACCCGCAGGTCACGGTGGATCTGGGCCCACCCGGGCGCCTGCATGTCGGGAACGTGGAGGTACCCGAGCCGCCCCCCGGACGCGGCATGGACGTACGCCCGCCGGTCGGCGACCCACGCGTGATACCTGAGAGCCTCCTCATCCCCCACAGGTACGACGACGGCATGCCGGACGTCACCCCCGTCGGCGGGCGAGACAGTCAGCTCGACGGCTTTCCCGGCCGTACCGACGAGGAGAGGACCAGGCCCGGCGACGGGGTCGACGGGATGCCCCCCGACGGCGACGATCGCGTCCCCGACCCGTACGGCGACTCCCGGCGCCGCGAGGGGAGAGCGCGCCTCGGGGTCGGACGTCTCGGAGGGCAGGATCCGGTCGACGCGCCAACTCCCGTCGGCGGCACGGGAGATGTCCGCCCCGAGTAGCCCTTGCCGGGGCCCGCGCCCGTACGCCCAGCCGGGCGTGACGTACGCGTGGGAGGTCCCCAGCTCGCCCTGAACCTCCCAGAGGAGGTCGACGAGGTCGTCGTGGGTGGCGACGCGTTCGAGGACGGGCCGGTAGCGGTCGAGGACGCCGGTCCAGTCGACGCCGCCGAGGTCCTCCCGCCAGAAGTTGTCCCGCATCAGGCGGCCCGCCTCGTCATACATCTGCCGCCACTCGGCGGCGGGGTCGACGGTCTGCCGGATCCGCGCGAGGTCGACGGTGATGTTGGAGTCGCTGTCCTCGTCGCCGGAGGCCCGCCGGTCGCTGGGGACGACCTTGAGCTTGCCGTCGGTCCACAGCAGGAGCCGTTTCCCGTCGCCGCTGACCTGGAAGCCGTCGGCGTCGTCGGCGAGGTGCTCGACGCGCCGCCCGGCGAGGTCGTACCGCTCCAGGTCGGTGGTGGCGGCGGGGTCCTCGGGGGTGGCCCTGGAGGTGCCGAGGACGCCCTGGACGGGGTGGCGCAGCCACAGGAGCCCGTCCTTGGCTGCGCGCAGCGACGAGTAGCGGCCGGCCTCGACCGGGAAGGGCACGATGCGGTCCGCGAGCCCGTCGAGGTCGACGCGGGTCGCGGGGGTGCCCTCGCTGTCGGGGGTCTCGTCCTTGTCGGGCGCCTCGAAGGCCCGCCCGTGCCGCTGGGGCCCGAAGGGGGACGGGGTGGTCGCGGCGAGGGTGATGAGGTGGGGGCGGGCGCCGGCGAGGAAGGACAGGTCGAAGACGTGCTGGTCGTAGACGGGGTCGAAGGCGCGGGTGGAGAGGAACGCGAGGTGCTTGCCGTCGAGGGTGAACGCGGGCGCGTAGTCGCGGAAGCGCAGCGGCGTCGCCTCGGTGACCGACAGGTCGGTGGTGTTGGCCAGCATCAGCTGACTGAGCGGGCTCGGGCCGGGGTGGGTCCAGGCGAGCCAGCCGGAGTCCGGTGAGAAGACCAGGTCGGAGACGTCGCCGTCGTCGCTGTGGACGACCTCGCGGACCTCGCCGCTCTCCCGCTCGACGAACAGCAGCCGACCGTCGTGCGAGGCGACGGCGGCCCGGCTGCCGTCGGGCGCCATGGCCAGCTCAAGGACCCGCCCGAGCGCGCCGCCCGCGAGCCGGCGCGGGGTGGCACCCGGCGCGATCCCGGTCGAGGGCGCGAACTCCAGCGCGTCCTCCCCCTCCGCGTCGGTCACCCACACGACCCACTCCTCGCCCTCCGGCGTACGGAAGGTCCGCGGCAGCCGCGCCCGCACCCCCGGCTCGGCGGCGAGCGCGCGGGCGGGTCCGGCGCGGTGGGTGACCCAGTGCAGCCCGCCGCGGACCTCTACGGCGCTGCCGCGCGCGGTGTGGTCGGGCGCGGCCTCGCCGAGCCAGCCGGCGGGGGCGAGGGGGCGGGGTCTGCGGTCCATGCGCTGGCCGCCCAACCGGACGTCCAGGAGCCGGGGTTCGGCCCCGTCGAGGTCGTCGAGGAGCCAGAGCGCGCCGCCGGACGCGTACACGAGCCGGGTGCCGTCGCTGGTCAGGTGCCGTGCGTAGAAGCCGCCTTGGGGGGTGTGCCGGCGCAGGTCGGACCCGTCGGCGAGCGAGGAGTACACGGCGCCGGTCCCCTCGTGGTCGGAGAGAAAGGCGATCCTCTCCCCCACCCACGCGGGCGACTCCAGGTTCCCGTCCAACTCGGCGTGCAGCCGGACGAATTCGCCCTCCTGACCGGGGTCGATCCACAACTTGCCCGCCATGCCGCCCCGGTAGCGCTTCCAGTGCGCCGCCTCCCGGCCGTGCCGCGCGGACAGCAGCACGACATGCGGCCCGCCGAGCGCGAGATCGTCGACGAGTCCGTACGGCAGGGTCGTCGCCGGTCCCCCGTCGAGCGGGACGGCACGGGCCCAGCTCCGGGAGCGGGACGCCTGGTCGTACGTCGACACGACGAGGACGTGCCCCTCGGGGGTCCAGCCGCACACGCGGGTGGACGCGCTCCCCCAGTACGTCAGCCGGGTCGACGGACCGCCCTCGACCGGCGCGACCTGGACCTCCCGGGCCCCGTCCCGCGTCGACGTCCAGGCGACCGTCGCCCCGTCCGGGGATATCCGGGGGGCGGTGACGGGCATGTTGTCGGCGCTCACCCGCCAGGCCCGACCACCGTCGAGCGGTGCGAGCCAGACGTCGTCCTCGGCGGTGAAGGCCACCAAGTCGCCGTGCAGATGCGGGAACCGGAGATACGCAGCGGGCTGGGTCACCGGCTCACCCTAAGCGGGGAACGCCCGCAGAGACACCGCTTTCGGATCACCTGCCCGCATATCCGCGAGCCTCCCGCCACCGGGTCCGGCAGGATGAGGGCCATGCGCTTACGGAAGATCACGGTGGGCCGGGACTACCACTGGTCCGTCCGCCATGCCCACCCGCCCTGCCGGGACACCCTCAGCCTGGGCCGCGACAACGTCCGGCTGCGCCTCGTCTTCGCCGGGGGCCCGGGCCGTATCCCCTCCGGCGGCTTCACCACCGGCACGGGCACGGTCAGCACGCCCGACCGTCATCTGAACCTCCGTCTCCCGTCCGTGGTCCGGGCGTTCGTGGAGGAGGCCGAGAACAGGGGCCTGTTCGGGGCGTGTTCGGAGGTCGACGGCTGGGAGCTGTTCGACGCGGCGGCCGACCGGGTCCGGGCTACGACCAGCGACCGGTCCGCCCCAGCACCAGCGCCGCTGCCGCCGTCCCTGCCGTAGACGTACGCAGGACGCTGCGGCCCAGGCGGCACGTCATCGCGCCGGCCTCCTCGAAGAGGGCCAACTCCTCGGGGGAGACGCCTCCTTCGGGGCCGACGACGAGGACGATCTCGCCGGCGGAGGGCAACTCCACCGAAGCGAGCGGCGCGCTCCCGTACTCCCGGTCCTCGTGCAGGACGACCGCGAGGCCGGCCCCCGCGAGAAGCGCGGCGACCTGCTTGCCACTCGCCAGTTCCGCGACCTCGGGGAACCGCACCCGGCGGGACTGCTTGCCCGATTCCCGGGCCGTGGCACGCCACTTGGCCAGCGCCTTCTGGCCGCGCTCGCCCTTCCACTGGGTGATGCACCGGGACGCGGACCAGGGGACGATCGCGTCGACGCCGACCTCGGTCATCGTCTCGACGGCCAACTCCCCCCGGTCACCCTTGGGAAGGGCCTGGACGACGGTGAGGCGGGGCGCCGGGAGCGGCTCCTCGGACACCGGGGAGAGCCGGACCACGAGCCGGTCCTTGCCCTCCGCGGCGAGCACCTCGCCCTCGGCCCAGTGCCCGGCGCCGTCCGTGAGGACGACCGGCTCGCCCGGCTGGAGGCGCTTCACGGAGACCGCGTGCCGCCCCTCGGGGCCGTCGAGCACGAACTCCGGCCCCGCGCCCGCGAGTCGCTCGACCACGAAGACCGGAGCGGTCATCAGGCCACGCCCCCGTCGGCGGTCGGCGCGTCGTCGGGCAGCGGCGCTGTCGCGGCCAACGCGGCGCGCGCGGCGTCCAGTTCGGCCGCGAGCACCTCGACGAGGTCCCCGGCGGGCAGGTCACGGGCCATGCGGTGGCCCTGGCCCGCCCACAGGGCCATGCCCTGCGCGTCCCCGGCCTTCGCGGCGGCCTTGCGCAGCGGCGAGGTGAGGTGGTGGATCTCGGGGTACGCGGCGGGCGCGTACGGGCCGTGCTCGCGCAGGAAGCGGTTGACCAGTCCCCGTGCCGGGCGGCCCGAGAAGGCGCGCGTCAGCTCCGTGCGCGCGAACAGGGGGTTGGTCAGCGCCTGCTTGTGCACGGCGGCCGCTCCGGACTCCGGCGTCGCGAGGAACGCCGTGCCGAGCTGGGCGGCGGACGCGCCTGCCGCCATCACCGCCGCGATCTGGCTCCCCCGCATGATCCCGCCGGCCGCGATCAGGGGCAGCGACACCGCCTCGCGGATCTGTGTGAGCAGAGCGAGGAGGCCGACGCCCGCACGGTCGTTCTCCGGGTTGTCGCGGTGCGTCCCCTGGTGACCGCCCGCCTCGACGCCCTGCACGATCACCGCGTCCGCGCCCGCGCGCTCGATCGCGACGGCCTCCTCCGGGGAGGTCGCGGTGACGAGGGTGAGCGTGCCGGCCCGCCGGAAGTTCGCCAGCGTCTCGGGGCTGGGGGCGCCGAAGTGGAACGACACGACGGGGACGGGGTTGTCGAGCAGGACGGCGAGCTTCGCCTCGTACCCGTCGTCCCGGCCGCTGTCGGGGTCGCCGAGCTCCGTCTCGTACCAGGTGGACTCGCCGGCGAGCTGATGTGCGTAGAGCTCCACCGCGTCCGTCTCGGCGTACTCCGGCTGGGGCATGAAGAGGTTCACACCGAACGGCCGCGAGGTCTGGCCACGGACCTGCTTGATCTCCTCGTACATGCCGTCGGCCGTCTTGTACCCGGCGGCGAGGAAGCCGAGACCGCCGGCCTCGGACACGGCCGCAGCCAGCCTCGGCACGGAGACGCCGCCCGCCATGGGGGCCTGCACGATCGGGAGAGGAAAGAGATCGGTCAGTTCGGAGGACATGACCGCATGTTGTCACGTCCTCCGAACAACCTCGAACCGACCCCGGGTTTGGCACATGCCAACACATGCCGGCGCACAGGCCACAGGACTAACGCCCGTTGAAGGCGTCCTTCAGGCGCGAGAACAACCCTTGCTGCCCGGGCTGACTGTGCCTGCCCGGGGGCCAACCCCCGGACCCCCGGCCGCCGCGCCAGCTCGCGTCAGCGGCCGTTGAAAGCGTCCTTCAGCCGCGAGAACAGCCCTTGCTGCCCGGGCTGGAACTGCCCCGTCGGCCGTTCCTCGCCCCGTAGCTTGGCCAGCTCCCGCAGGAGTCGTTCCTGTTCCGGGTCGAGCTTGGTCGGGGTCTGGACCTCGACGTGGACGATGAGGTCGCCTCGGCCGCCGCCCCGCAGATGCGTGACGCCCCGGCCGTGGAGGGGGATCGACTGGCCGGACTGGGTGCCGGGGCGGATGTCGACCTCCTCCATGCCGTCCAGGGTCTCCAGCGGGACCTTCGTTCCGAGGGAGGCCGCCGTCATCGGGATGGTGACCGTGCAGTGCAGGTCGTCGCCCCGGCGCTGGAACGTGGAGTGCGGGAGTTCGTGGATCTCGACGTAGAGGTCACCGGCGGGACCGCCACCGGGCCCGACCTCGCCCTCGCCGGCGAGCTGGATGCGCGTGCCGTTGTCGACGCCGGCCGGGATCTTGACCGTGAGCGTCCGCCGGGAGCGGATCCGGCCGTCGCCCGCGCACTCGGGGCACGGCGTCGGCACGACCGTCCCGAAGCCCTGGCACTGCGGACAGGGCCGGGAGGTCATGACCTGGCCGAGGAAGGAGCGGGTGACCTGCGAGACCTCGCCACGGCCACGGCACATGTCGCAGGTCTGCGCGGTGGTGCCGGGCGCGGCCCCCTCGCCGCTACAGGTGTTGCAGACGATCGCCGTGTCGACCTGGATGTCCTTGGTCGTACCGAAGGCGGCCTCGTCGAGGTCGACCTCCAGGCGGATCATCGCGTCCTGGCCGCGCCGGGTGCGCGAGCGCGGACCGCGCTGGGACGCCGTACCGAAGAACGCGTCCATGATGTCGGAGAAGTTGCCGAAGCCACCGGCGCCGAAGCCGCCCGCGCCCCCGCCGCCGCTCTGCGAGAGCGGGTCGCCGCCGAGGTCGTAGACCTGCTTCTTCTGCGGGTCCGACAGCACCTCGTAGGCGGCGTTGATCTCCTTGAACCGCTCCTGGGTCTTCGGGTCCGGGTTGACGTCCGGGTGCAGCTCGCGCGCGAGCCGGCGGAACGCCTTCTTGATCTCATCCTGCGACGCGTCACGGCGCACGCCGAGTACGGCGTAGTAGTCCGTGGCCACTTACGACTCCGCCAGGATCTGTCCGACGTACCTCGCCACTGCGCGTACCGCTCCCATCGTTCCCGGGTAGTCCATGCGGGTCGGTCCGACCACGCCGAGCTTGGCGACTGCCTCGCCGCCCGAACCGTAGCCGACCGACACGACGGACGTGGAGTTGAGTCCCTCGTAGGCGTTCTCGTGCCCGATGCGCACGGTCATGCCCGAATCCCCCGCCTCGCCCAGCAACTTGAGGAGCACGACCTGCTCCTCCAGGGCTTCCAGGACGGGCCGGATGGTGAGGGGAAAGTCATGTCCGAAGCGGGTGAGATTGGCGGTTCCGCCGATCATCAGCCGCTCCTCGTTCTCCTCGACGAGCGTCTCCAGGAGAGTGGAGAGCACCATCGAGACCGTACCCCGGTCCTCGCGCTCGAAAGCCTCCGGGAGGTCCTCGACGAGCGGGGGCACGTCGCTGAACCGGCGCCCCGCGACCCGGCTGTTGAGCCGCGCGCGCAGATCCGCCAGCGAGGCGTCCCCGAAGGGCGCCGGGCAGTCCACCATCCGCTGCTCCACCCGGCCCGTGTCCGTGATCAGCACGAGCATCAGCCGCGCGGGCGCGAGCGCCAGCAGCTCGACGTGACGGACGGTGGAGCGGGTGAGGGAGGGGTACTGGACGACGGCGACCTGGCGGGTGAGCTGCGCGAGCAGCCGGACCGTGCGCGCCACCACGTCGTCCAGGTCGACCGCGCCGTCCAGGAAGTGGTGGATCGCCCGGCGTTCGGGCGCCGTCATCGGCTTGACGCCGGCCAGGCGGTCGACGAACAGGCGGTAGCCCTTGTCGGTGGGGATGCGCCCCGCACTCGTGTGCGGCTGGTGGATGAAGCCCTCGTCCTCCAGGACGGCCATGTCGTTGCGCACGGTCGCCGGGGACACCCCGAGGTTGTGCCGTTCGGTGAGCGCCTTGGAACCCACCGGCTCCTCGGTCCCCACATAGTCCTGGACGATCGCGCGCAGCACCTGAAGCCTGCGTTCACTCAGCACCGCGCACACCTCCAGAAGTCCGCCCTTGGCACTCGTCACCTACGAGTGCCAGTGTACGGCGGTCGGGTACCACGGGGGCAAGGTCGTCCCCGTCGCCGGATGGTACGGCTAGCGTCTCTGTATGACGGTGACTTGGGAAGAGCTGGGCTGGGAACGTCTCACGGAAGGCGTCGGCCGCGTCCGCCTGCCGGGATGGGACTGCACGGTGGGGCTGGTGATCACCCCGGACGCCGCGCTCTTGGTCGACGCCGGCTCCAGCCTCCCCGAGGGCGCGCGCCTGCGTGATCTCCTCCCCGTCAATGTGACCCATCTCGCGCTGACCCACCCCCACTTCGACCACGTCCTCGGCGCCGCGTCCTTCCCGGAGGCGGAGGTGTACGCGGCCTACGCCGGGTACGACGCCGCCGAGCTGGCCGACGACGCCGTACGCAACGGCCTCGACGCGGGGCTCGCCCGGGAAGCCGCCGCCGCGCTGACCGCCCCCGGGCACGTGGTCACGCGCGCCTGCACCCCGGTCCCGGGCGTCGACCTCGTGCCCCTGGGTCCCGCCCACAGTCCGTACGACCTTGTCGTCACCGTCTCCGGTGCCGTGCCGGTCGTGTTCTGCGGGGACCTCGTCGAGGAGTCCGGGGAGCCGCAGGCGGGGCCGGACGCCGAGCCGGCGCGCTGGCCCGGGGTGCTGGACGAGCTGCTGGCGCTGGGCGGGGAGGACGCGCTGTACGTGCCCGGTCACGGGGCGGTGGTCGACGCGGCGTTCGTACGGCGGCAGCGGGACGCCCTCGGCGAACGGTTCGGCGTGTCGCGCCGGTGAGTCCCGCGCACGCTTCTCCTATCGTCATCCGAATGCGCCAGTACTCGCCGGACCTCACCCCGCCGTGGAAGAAGCAGGGCCCCGCGCCCGAGATCCCGGCCGACCCCGGCCTCGTCGTCGAGGAGCCCGGCAGCGGGTTCTGCGGTGCGGTGATCCGCTGCGAGGCGGGGACGGTGACGCTGGAGGACCGCTTCGGCAAGCACCGCGTGTTCCCCATGGAGCCGCGCGGGTTCCTGCTGGAGGGGAAGGTGGTGACGCTGGTGAAGCCGTCCGGCGCTTCGGTACGTCCCACCCGTACGGCTTCCGGTTCCGTCGCCGTGCCCGGCGCCCGCGCGCGCGTCGCCCGTGCGGGCCGTATCTACGTCGAGGGGCGGCACGACGCCGAGCTGGTCGAGAAGGTCTGGGGCGACGACCTGCGCATCGAGGGCGTCGTCGTCGAGTACCTGGAGGGCGTCGACGACCTCCCCGCGATCGTCGCCGAGTTCGCGCCAGGACCCGACGCCCGCCTCGGCATCCTCGTCGACCACCTGCTGCCGGGGACGAAGGAGTGGCGGATCGCCCGGTCGGTGACCAGCGAGCACGCGCTCGTCGTCGGACACCCGTACATCGACATCTGGGAGGCGGTGAAGCCGTCGTCCCTCGGCATCGCCGGGTGGCCTCGCGTCCCGCACGGGCAGGACTGGAAAACCGGGGTGTGCCGGGCGCTCGGGTGGCCGTCGGAGAACACGGGCGCGGTGTGGCGGGCGATCCTGGACCGGGTGACGTCGTACAAGGACCTGGAGCCGGAACTGCTGGGCAGGGTGGAGGAGTTGATCGACTTCGTCACGGAGTGAACGGGGTGAGCGGGGTGAACAGGGCGACCGGGGTCGGTCAGTCCACCAGGTCCCGCACCACCGCGTCCGCGAGCAGCCGCCCCCGCAGCGTCAGCACGGCCCGCCCCGCGTCGTACGGCCCCTGCTCCAGCAGCCCTTCCCCCAGCGCGCGGTGTGCGGCGGCGGTGCCTTCCTCGCGGAGCAGGTCCAGCGGGACCCCCTCGCGCAGGCGCAGTTCCAGGAGGATGCGCTCGACGCGGCGGTCCTCCTCGGAGAGCAGCTCCCGGCCGGCGCCCGGTGAGTTCCCGGCGCTCAGGGCCGCCGCGTACGCCCCCGGGTGCTTGACGTTCCACCAGCGCACGCCCCCTACGTGAGAGTGAGCGCCAGGCCCCGCACCCCACCAGTCGGCGCCGCGCCAGTACAGCTCGTTGTGCAGACAGCGCCCGGCCTCGGAGGTGGCCCAGTTCGACACCTCGTACCACTCGAACCCGGCCCCGGACAGCACGGACTCCGTGATCAGGTACCGGTCCGCGTGGACGTCGTCGTCGGTCATCGGGACCTCGCCCCGGCGGATCCGGCGCGCGAGCTGGGTGCCCTCCTCGACGATGAGGGCGTACGCGCTGACGTGGTCGGGACCGGCGCCGAGCGCGGCGTCGAGGGAGGCCCGCCAGTCGTCGTCGGACTCGCCGGGGGTGCCGTAGATGAGGTCGAGGTTGACGTGCTCGAACCCGGCGTCCCGCGCCTCTCGGACACACGCCTCGGGCCGCCCGGGGGTGTGCGTACGGTCCAGCACCTTCAGTACGTGGCGCCGGGCGCTCTGCATCCCGAAGGAGACCCGGTTGAAGCCGCCCTCGCGCAGGGCGGCGAGGTAGGCGGGGTCCACGGTCTCCGGGTTCGCCTCGGTGGTGACCTCGGCGTCGTCCGCGAGCCCGAACTCCTCGCGGATCGCGCCGAGCATCCGGACGAGGTCCCCGGCGGCCAGCAGGGTGGGCGTCCCCCCGCCCACGAACACGGTCCGGACCGGGCGCGGGTCGTCCCCGAGGACCTTGCGGGCGAGCCGGATCTCGTCGGTCAGGGTGTCCGCGTAGTTGTCGCGCGAGGCGAGCACGCCCCCCGTGCCCCGTAGCTCGGTCGCGGTGTACGTGTTGAAGTCGCAGTACCCGCAGCGCGTCGCGCAGTAGGGAACGTGCAGGTAGAAGCCGAGCGGACGCTCCGCGGCCCCGGCGAGCGCGGCGGCGGGCAGCGCGCCGTCGGCGGGGACGGGTTCGCCGTCGGGAAGTACGGAAGGCATGCCCCCATTGTCCCGCACCCCCGCCGTGCGCTACTCCGCCTGCAGGACCAGCAGCGCGAGGTCGTCCTCGGGGGGCTGCGAGCCGAAGTCGTGGACGAGTTCCATGATCCGCTCGGCGATCAGTTCCGCGTCGTAGCCCTGGCAGCCGGCGAGGGCGACAGCGAGGCCGTCGCCGTCGTCGAACTGCCGTCCCCCGTCGCGCCGTTCGGTGACCCCGTCGGTGACGCACAGGAGGCTGTCGCCGGGGAGCAGGTCGAGGATCTCGCTGGTGTAGGTCGCGTCCTCGACGACGCCGATGAGGGTCTGGGGCTGGGCGACGGGCGTGACCGTGCCGTCGGGGCGCAGCAGGAGCGGCAGGGGGTGGCCGGCGGAGGCGAGGGTGACGCGGATCCCGCCGTCGTAGGGGACGAGTTCGCCGTAGAGGAGGGAGAGGAAGCGGGTCTGGGGGCCTTCGCCGGGTCCGGCGGGGCCCACGTACGCGCGGGCGGCGGCGTCGGCGGCCTCGGTCGCGTCGTCGAGGAGGAGCTGGTTGAGCCGGTCGAGGACGTCCGCGACCCCGTACCCCTCCCGGGCGAGCAGCCGCAGCCAGGGCCGGGCGAGCCCGATGACGACGGCGGCCTCCGGGCCCTTCCCCTGGACGTCGCCGATCGCGAAGCACCAGCGGCCGTTCCCGGCGGGGAAGAGGTCGTAGAAGTCGCCGCTGGGGCCGCCCTTCTCCCGGGGTTCGTAGACGAGGGCGCTGCGCACGCCGGGGATCTCGGCGACGGCCCCGGGCAGCAGCCCGCTCTGGAGGACGGAGCTGATGGTGACCTGGCGGGCGTACTGCCGGGCGGCGCCGACCGCGAGGGCGACCCGGCGGCTGAGGTCCTCGACGAGCCCGGTCACCTCGTCGGGGAACCGCAGGATCCCGCAGCGCCCGATGACGAGGGTGCCGAGGACCCGTCCCCCGGCGACGAGCCGGTACGCGAGGGCGGTGCCGGGCGCACCGAGGGACTGGCCGGGCCAGGGGTGGTCGTAGGGCTGGGTATCAGGGGGGCGCCCGTGGTTCTCGGCGGGCCGGGGCGGCGTCTGCTCCAGCTCCCGCCTGAGCGCTTCGAGGCACCCCTCGCTCTTGTGCCAGACCCGGGCCAGCCGGGCCCCCGCACCGGCCGTCTCGTCCTCCAGCCAGACGGCGCACCAGTCGGCGACCCTCGGGACGACGACCTGTCCGGTGAGCGCGGCGACGAGGTCCTCGTCGAGCTGTCCGGCGAGCAGGTCGGACGCCTCGGCGAGGAACGAGAGCGCACCGCGCCCGAGCCAGTCCCGTTCGTCGGGCGAGTGCTGGGGTTCGGGCGCGAGAGCGACGGCGAGCCCGAGGGAGGGCAGGGGCCCGAGCACGGAGACGGGGGCGCGGCCGGGCCCGCCGGGGTGACCACAGGT
Source organism: Streptomyces sp. 4F14 (assembly GCF_048159485.1). Lineage (NCBI taxonomy): Bacteria > Bacillati > Actinomycetota > Actinomycetes > Kitasatosporales > Streptomycetaceae > Streptomyces > Streptomyces sp. 4F14. The sequence goes on along the minus strand of NZ_JBLRVY010000026.1, from coordinate 95,271 downwards.
CCCGCACGGCTCGGCGCCGGCCTGGGGTTCGGCACCCGCGTGGGGCTCGGCGCCCCGGAGGGGCTGGTACTCCCCGCGCCCGCCGCCCGGCAGAGGCTGGGGCTCCCGACGCCCGCCTCCAGGCTGAGGCTGGGGCTGGGGCTCCCGACGCCCGCCGCCCGGCAGGGGCTTGGGCTCCCCACGCCCGCCTCCAGGCAGCGGCTGGGCTTCCCCCCGCCCGCCGCCCTGGAAGGGCTGGGCTTCCACGCGCCCGCCGCCCTGGAAGGGCTGGGCTTCCACGCGCCCGCCGCCCTGGAGGGGCTGGCGCTCCCCGCGCCCGCCGCCCCCTCCCTCGGCCCCGCACTCCCCGCACCCCTCCAACTCCCCCATCCGCGCCCACACGGTCTTCCCGTCCCGCCGGTAGGTCACCCCCCACTCCATCGCGAGCGCGGTGACGAGCCGGAGCCCCCGCCCGTACTCGGCGGGTTCGTACGACGGGTCGGGGTCGCCGTCCCGCAGTGTCCGCGAGGGATGCCGGTCGGAGACCTCGACGACGATGTCGTACGCGGCGCCCTCCTTCGGCTCTTCGAGCCGGCAGCTGATCTCGACGTCGGTGCCGGCGTGGACGACGGCGTTGGTGACGAGTTCGCTGAGGACGAGGACGGCCTCGTCCCCGGCGCGGGCGGTGGCGTGCCAGCCGGCGGCGGCCCACTCCCCCAGGGCCCGCCCCAGCACCTCCCGCGCGGTGCCCGGCGCGAGCGCGCTGCCCGTCAGGGTCGTACCGATCCGCGACGGCCGGCGGAGCCGTGAGCGCTGGGCCGAGTCCCGTTGGGTCGGAATGGTCCCCATGAACAGCTCCCCTCCCCTGGCAGTTGGTTCGAATACGCCTCGCTCGATACGGACAGGGTGACAGACTGGCTACGCCCATAAGCGCCGAGTTACCGAAGTGGGCCGTCATGAGTGAGAACAGTGCTGTGTGTGTGCTCGAAGACGGATCAATTGAGGGCGGGATTCGAGCATCTGCGCTACGCCCTCTGCTCACCGCGTTGCTCGCGGCCCGGGACGGCGACTTCGTCCGGGCCGCGACACCGGTGGAGGACGTGGGGATCGTGGCCGAACTGACCACGGTCTACAACCAGATCGTGGACCGCAGTACGCACTTCAACGACGAGGTGCGCCGCGTGAAGCGCGAGGTGATCCGGCACGGCAGGATCGACGAGCGGGTCTCGGCCAGTCCGGGGCAGGGCCGTTGGACCTCGCGGGTGGACGAGGTGAACCAGCTCCTGGACGCCCTGGCCGCCCCGGCGGCGAACGCGACCCGGGTCCTGGACGCGGTGGCGGGCGGCGACCTCACCCAGCGCGTCGACCTGCACGACGGCACCCGCCAACTCCGGGGCGACCTGCGCCGGTTGGGCCGGGCCGTGAACAAGATGGTCGACCAGCTCTCGCTGTTCACCGGCGAGGTCACCCGGGTCGCCCGCGAGGTCGGCACCGAGGGCCGGCTCGGCGGCCGCGCCAAGGTGCAGGGCCTGTCGGGGAGTTGGCGGGACGTGACGGAGGCCGTCAACACGATGGCGGCCCGGCTGACCGCGCAGGTGCGGGACATCGCGCTGGTGACGACGGCGGTGGCGCGCGGCGACCTGACCCGTACGGTGACGGTGGAGGCGACCGGCGAACTCCTCGAACTGAAGCTGACCGTCAACACGATGGTCGAGCAGCTCTCCGCGTTCGCGGACGAGGTGACCCGGGTCGCCCGCGAGGTCGGCACGGAGGGCCAGTTGGGCGGCCGGGCCCAGGTGCGGGGCGTGTCCGGGGTCTGGAAGGGCCTGACGGACAACGTCAACTTCATGGCGTCGAACCTGACTTCACAGGTCCGCAACATCGCCCAGGTGACGACCGCCGTGGCCAACGGCGACCTCAGCCAGAAGATCACCGTGGACGCGCGGGGCGAGTTCCTGGAGCTGAAGAGCACGGTCAACACGATGGTCGACCAGCTCTCGGCGTTCGCCGACGAGGTCACCCGGGTCGCGCGGGAGGTCGGCACCGAGGGCAACCTCGGCGGCCGGGCCCACGTACGGGGCGTCTCCGGCGTCTGGAAGGACCTCACCGACAACGTCAACTTCATGGCGGACAACCTGACTTCACAGGTCCGCAACATCGCCCTCGTCTCGACGGCCGTCGCGCAGGGCGACCTCGGCAAGAAGATCACCGTGGAGGCGAAGGGCGAGATCCTGGAGCTGAAGACGACCATCAACACGATGGTGGACCAGCTCTCCGCGTTCGCGGACGAGGTGACCCGGGTCGCCCGCGAGGTCGGCACGGAAGGCAACCTGGGCGGTCAGGCGCAGGTGCGGGGCGTGTCCGGGGTCTGGAAGGAGCTGACGGACAACGTCAACTTCATGGCCTCGAACCTGACTTCACAGGTCCGCAACATCGCCCAGGTGACGACCGCCGTGGCCAACGGCGACCTCTCGAAGCAGATCTCGGTCGACGCGCGCGGTGAGATCCAGCAGTTGAAGGACACCGTCAACACGATGGTGGAGCAACTGCGGGCGTTCGCCGACGAGGTGACCCGGGTCGCCGCCGAGGTCGGCACGGAGGGCAACCTGGGCGGCCGGGCGCAGGTGCGGGGCGTGTCCGGGGTGTGGAAGGACCTCACCGACAACGTCAACTACATGGCGGACAACCTGACTTCGCAGGTCCGCAACATCGCGCAGGTGGCGACGGCCGTCGCGCAGGGCGACCTGTCGAAGAAGATCGACGTGGACGCGCGCGGCGAGATCCTCGCCCTGAAGACGACCATCAACACGATGGTGGACACGCTCTCCGCGTTCGCCTCGGAGGTCACCCGGGTCGCCCGCGAGGTCGGCTCCGAGGGCCAACTCGGCGGCCAGGCACGGGTGGAGGGCGTCTACGGCACCTGGAAGCGGCTGACGACCAACGTCAACGAACTCGCCCTGAACCTCACCACACAGGTCCGCGCCATCGCCGAGGTCGCCTCCGCCGTGGCCCAGGGCGACCTGACGCGGGCGATCACCGTCGAGGCGAGCGGCGAGGTCGCCGAACTCAAGGACGACGTCAACCTGATGGTGGCGACGCTGCGCGAGACGACCCGTGCGAAGGACTGGCTGGAGTCCAACCTCGCCCGCCTCGCCGCGCTGATGCAGGGCCACCGGGACCTGATGGAGGTCGCCGACCTGATCCTGCGCGAGCTGACACCGCTGGTGAACGCCCAGTACGGGGCGTTCTACCTGGCCGACCCCGAGGACCACACCGTCGGCCCGGTGAAGGGGCTCGCGTTCATCGCCGGGTACGGCGCCGTCGAGACGGGCGGGCTGCCGGTGCACGGTCTGGTCCGGCAGGCGGCGCGGGAGAAGAAGCGGATCCTGGTGGAGGAGACCCCGGCGGACTACATCAAGATCGCCAGCGGTCTCGGGGAGGCGGCGCCGACGACGGTCGTCATCATCCCGATCCTCTTCGAGGACACGCTCCTCGGCGTCGTCGAACTCGCCTCGTTCTCCCGCTTCTCGGACGTCCACCTCGCGTTCTTCGACCAGTTCGTGAACACGATCGGCGTCGCGATCAGCACGATCATCGCCAACTCCCGTACGGAGTCCCTGCTCGGCGAGTCCCAGCGGCTCGCGCGTCAGCTCCAGGAGCGCTCGGACGAACTCCAGAAGCAGCAGGCCGAGTTGCGCCGCTCCAACGCCGAACTCGCCGAGAAGGCCGCCCTGCTGGCGACGTCGTCGCAGTACAAGTCGGAGTTCCTGGCGAACATGTCGCACGAGCTGCGCACCCCGCTCAACTCCCTGCTGATCCTGGCCCGGTTGCTCTCCGACAACCCCGACGGCCACCTCTCCGACCAGGAGGTGCAGTTCGCGACGACCATCCACCGCTCCGGCTCCGACCTGCTCCAGCTCATCAACGACATCCTCGACCTGTCGAAGATCGAGGCGGGCCGGATGGACGTACGCCCCAGGACGCTCCCGCTGAACAAGCTCCTCGACTACGTGCACGCCACGTTCCGCCCGCTCACCCTCGACCGGGGCCTCGCCTTCGAGGTGTCGGTCGGCGACGACGTCCCGCGCACCATGCACTCCGACGAGCAGCGCATCCAGCAGATCCTGCGCAACCTGCTGTCCAACGCGGTCAAGTTCACGTCCTCGGGCCGGGTCGAACTGAGGGTGACCCGGGCCCCCGAGGACATGGTCGCGTTCGCCGTCACCGACACCGGCATCGGCATCGCCCCGGACCAACTCCCGGGCATCTTCGAGGCGTTCCGGCAGGCCGACGGCACCACGAACCGCAAGTACGGCGGCACCGGCCTCGGGCTGTCCATCAGCCGCGAGATCGCGGGCCTGCTAGGCGGCCGGATCGTCGCCCAGAGCGCGCCCGGCCTCGGCTCGACGTTCACCCTGTACGTCCCGCTGGTGAGCCCCGGCCACCTCGCGCCGCCGTCCGCCGAACCCGCCGAACCCCCCGAGACCTGGCCTCCGGCCGAGACGCCGGAGACCTGGCGCACCGGCCGCGCCGCGGAGGTCCTGCCCGGCCGCCGGGTCCTGATCGTCGACGACGACATCCGCAACGTGTTCGCGCTGACCCACGTCCTCGGCAGGCTCGGCATGGACGTCCGGTACGCGGAGAACGGCCGCGAGGGCATCGAACTCCTGTCGGCCGACCCGGAGATCGACCTCGTCCTGATGGACATCATGATGCCGGAACTGGACGGCTACGAGACGATCGCCGCCATCCGCGACTCCCCCCGCTGGACCGACCTCCCGATCATCGCCCTCACGGCGAAGGCGATGCCGGGAGACAGGGAGAAGTCGATGGCGAGGGGCGCGGACGACTACGTACCGAAGCCGGTGAACATCGACGAACTGCTGGCCGCAATGGCCGGGTTACTGGAACGCCCCCAGGGGCGCGGGGAACTGCGCGACTAGCCACGACGGCGCAGCACCCGCCAACGCTCCCCTACGCTTCGCGCGTCCCCGCGTACATCTCGTCCAGCAGCCCCTTGTACGCCCGCTCCACAACAGGCCGCTTCAGCTTGAGACTTGGGGTGATCTCCCCGTGCTCGACATCCAAGTCCCTCGGCAGCAGCCGGAACTTCTTGATCGTCTGCCAGCGCTGGAGCCCGGAGTTCAGCTCCTCCACGTACCCCTGGATCAGCTCGACGGTGGCGGGCGCGGCAACGACCTCCGCGTACGACTTCCCGCCGAGCCCGTTCTCCTCGGCCCACCCCAGGATGGACACCTCGTCCAGCGCGATCAGCGCCGTGCAGAAGTTCCGGTCAGCCCCGTGCACAAGGATGTTGGAGACGTACGGACAGACCGCCTTGAACTGCCCCTCGACCTCCGCGGGGGCGATGTACTTGCCGCCGGACGTCTTGATGAGGTCCTTCTTGCGGTCGGTGATCTTCAGGAAGCCGTCCGGGGACAGCTCGCCGATGTCACCCGTGTGGAACCACCCGTCGGACTCCAGCACCTCGGCGGTCTTCTCGGGCAGCTTGTGGTAGCCCTCCATGATGCCGGGGCCGCGCAGCAGGATCTCCCCGTCGTCGGCGATGCGCACCTCCGTGCCGGGCAGCGGCTTGCCGACCGTGCCGGTGCGGTACGCCTCACCGGGGTTGACGAAGGACGCGGCGGACGACTCGGTGAGCCCGTACCCCTCCAGGACGTGGATGCCGGCGCCGGAGAAGAAGTACCCGATCTCCGGGGAGAGCGCGGCGGACCCGGAGACGCAGGCCCGCAGCCGCCCGCCGAACGCCTCGCGGATCTTCGCGAAGACGAGGGTGTCGGCGGCCTTGTGCTTCGCGGTCAGCGCGAAGGGAGCCGTCCGGTTCCCGGTCCGCATGAAGTTGTCCTGCGTGACCTTCGCGTACTCCCGGCCGACCTGCGAGGCCCACTGGAAGATCTTGAACTTCGCGCCCCCGCCCGCACGGGCCTTGGCGGCGACGCCGTTGTAGACCTTCTCGAAGATGCGCGGGACGGCCGCCATGTACGTCGGCTGGACGACCGGCAGGTTCTCGATGATCTTGTCGACGCGGCCGTCGACGGCGGTGACGTGCCCGACCTCGATCTGCCCGGAGGTGAGGACCTTGCCGAAGACGTGCGCGAGCGGCAGCCACAGGTACTGCACGTCCTCGCCGCTGATCAGCCCGGTCGCGGCGATGGCCTTGGCCATGTAGGACCAGTTGTCGTGCGGAAGGCGTACCCCCTTGGGACGACCCGTCGTACCCGAGGTGTAGATCAGAGTGGCCAGCTGGTCCTTGGTGATCGCGGCGACCTTCTCCTCGATCAGCCCCGGCTCCTTGGCCAGCCGGTCGGCGCCGCGCTTCTCCAGCTCGTCCAGCGTGAGGATCCAGTCCTCGCCGGTGTCGGCGCCGGCGGGGTCGATGACGACGACGTACGCCAGATCGGGCAGCTCGTCGCGCCGGGCGACGGCCTTCGCGAGCTGGGCGGCGTCCTCCGCGATCAGGACGCGGCTCTCGGAGTCGGAGAGGATGTACGCCGACTCCTCGTCGTTGGTCTGCGGGTAGACCGTGGTCGTCGCGGCCCCCGCGCACATGATGCCGAGGTCGGCGAGGATCCACTCGATGCGGGTGGAGGAGGCGAGCGCGACGCGCTGCTCCGGCTGGACGCCGAGCCCGACCAGGCCGGCCGCGATGGCGTGGACGCGCGTAGCGGCCTGCGCCCAGCTCAGCGACTTCCATTCGTCGGGACCCTGACCTGCGGAGGCGGGCACCGGGTAGCGGTACGCCTCGGCGTCCGGCGTCGCCGCCACGCGGTCCAGGAAAAGGCCCGCGACGGACGGCGGCCGGTTCTCGATCAGGGTCTGTGTGTCGCTCACGACGTCCTCCGGGCCCGCGTCGATGCGGCGGTTGTACTGAGCAGCTTGTTTAACTCACGAGTAACTACCAGGCAGGGATCAGAGTAAAGGGCGTCCGGCCACTACGTAAGGGCTCTCGACCAGTCACTTTCCCCCGGTAACCCCCACGGAATACGGAAGGGGCCGACCGCACTTTCGTACGACCGACCCCGTTCCGTCCGGTTTACCCCCGGTAATAGCGGGAGCCGGGACTACTTCTTGCCCTTGCCCGAACCCGCGCTGTCATCGCTGCTCAGGACGGCGATGAAGGCTTCCTGCGGAACCTCCACGGAACCCACCATCTTCATCCGCTTCTTGCCTTCCTTCTGCTTCTCAAGCAGCTTGCGCTTCCGGGAGATGTCACCGCCGTAGCACTTGGCGAGGACGTCCTTGCGGATGGCGCGGATGGTCTCGCGGGCGATGACCCGGGAGCCGATGGCCGCCTGGATCGGCACCTCGAACGCCTGGCGCGGGATCAGCTCGCGCAGCTTGGCGACCAGGCGCACGCCGTACGCGTACGCCGCGTCCTTGTGCGTGATCGCCGAGAACGCGTCGACCTTGTCGCCGTGCAACAGGATGTCGACCTTGACGAGCGAGCTGGTCTGCTCGCCGGTCGGCTCGTAGTCCAGCGAGGCGTAGCCGCGCGTCTTCGACTTCAGCTGGTCGAAGAAGTCGAACACGATCTCCGCGAGGGGGAGCGTGTAGCGGATCTCGACGCGGTCCTCGGAGAGGTAGTCCATGCCCAGCAGGGTGCCGCGCCGGGTCTGGCACAGCTCCATGATCGACCCGATGAACTCGGTCGGCGCGAGGATCGTGGCGCGTACGACGGGCTCGTACACCTCCATGATCTTGCCCTCGGGGAACTCGCTCGGGTTCGTGACGACGTGCTCGCTGCGGTCCTCCATGACCACGCGGTACACCACGTTCGGCGCGGTCGCGATCAGGTCTAGGCCGAACTCGCGCTCCAGGCGCTCGCGGATCACGTCCAGGTGCAGCAGGCCCAGGAAGCCGACGCGGAAGCCGAAGCCGAGGGCGGCGGAGGTCTCCGGCTCGTAGACGAGCGCGGCGTCGTTGAGCTGGAGCTTGTCGAGGGCCTCGCGCAGCTCCGGGTAGTCCGAGCCGTCGAGGGGGTAGAGGCCGGAGAAGACCATCGGCTTCGGGTCCTTGTACCCGCCGAGCGCCTCCGTGGCCCCCCTCACCTGGCTGGTGACGGTGTCGCCGACCTTCGACTGGCGGACGTCCTTCACACCGGTGATGAGATAGCCCACCTCGCCGACGCCGAGGCCGTCCGCGCCGAGCATCTCCGGCGAGTTGGTGCCGATCTCCAGCAGCTCGTGGGTCGCGCCGGTCGACATCATCCTGATGCGCTCACGCTTGTTGAGCTGGCCGTCGATGACACGGACGTACGTCACGACGCCGCGGTACGAGTCGTACACCGAGTCGAAGATCATCGCGCGGGCGGGGGCGTCCTTGACGCCGACGGGGGCCGGGACCTCCTTCACGACCTTGTCGAGGAGGGCGTCCACGCCGATGCCGGTCTTCGCGGAGACCCGCAGCACGTCGGAGGGGTCGCAGCCGACCAGGTTCGCCAGCTCCTCGGCGAACTTCTCCGGCTGGGCCGCCGGGAGGTCGATCTTGTTCAGCACCGGGATGATCGTGAGGTCGTTCTCCATCGCGAGGTACAGGTTCGCGAGGGTCTGCGCCTCGATGCCCTGCGCCGCGTCCACCAGGAGGACCGTGCCCTCACAGGCCGCGAGCGACCGGGAGACCTCGTACGTGAAGTCCACGTGCCCCGGGGTGTCGATCATGTTCAGGATGTGCGTGGTGCCCTGATCGTCGGTCGGCGCCCACGGCAACCGCACCGCCTGCGATTTGATCGTGATGCCGCGCTCGCGCTCGATGTCCATCCGGTCGAGGTACTGAGCACGCATCTGCCGCTGATCCACCACACCGGTCAGCTGGAGCATCCGGTCGGCGAGCGTGGACTTGCCGTGGTCGATGTGCGCGATGATGCAGAAGTTGCGGATCAGTGCCGGGTCGGTACGGCTCGGCTCGGGCACGTTCTTAGGGGTCGCGGGCACGCAGGGTCCTGTCTCTTGAGGCGCCTTTGTGCCTCGGGTCGGATCGATACGTAGCTTCCATCGTCCCATGGGCGGGGACCTGGGACGGGTTTGGGCCAGCCGTGGACCCACTGGTAGTGTGGGCGGCTGTGTCTCTTGCCCTCTCAGCGCGAGGCACACCCCAAGAAATCACCTGGTCCGGGGCCCCGCGGTCCCGTGCCTGAACCTGAAAAGGCTCAATCAGTGGCGAACATCAAGTCCCAGATCAAGCGGATCAAGACCAACGAGAAGGCCCGGCTGCGCAACAAGGCCGTCAAGTCCTCCCTGAAGACCGCGATCCGCAAGGCCCGCGAGGCCGCCGCCGCGGGTGACACCGAGAAGGCCACCGAGCTGCAGCGCGCTGCCGCGCGTGCGCTCGACAAGGCCGTCTCCAAGGGTGTCATCCACAAGAACCAGGCCGCCAACAAGAAGTCGGCGCTTGCTTCCAAGGTCGAGGCGCTCAAGGGCTGAACCCCTTATTTGATCTGACCGCCGACGGAACCCAGCGGGCCCTCTCTCATCCGCTTCCGTCCGGCACCCAAAGCTCCGCGCGCGGCCTGCGTTCGCCACGCGGGCGCGGAGCGACCAGCTGAATCCGAAGGCCCCGGCCCCCACCCTTCCCCAGGGCGGAAGCCGGGGCCTTCGGCGTACGCCGGCTCAGCTCCAGAACGCGTTGCCGGCCTCGATGTCCTCGACACACTCGTCGAGGTCCGTGATCCTGTCCCCGACGATCCGGAACACGATCCCGCCGGTCTCGTCGATGCTCCGCCCGTCCGGCCGCTCCGCCGTGAACCGGTGCACGGACACCGCGTGCCCCCGCCCGTCGACCAGCACGTTCCCCACCTCGACCCGGAGCGTCCCGGCGGTCTCCGTGAACAGCCGCCCGTACATCCCGAAGATCGAGTCGAGCCCCTTGAAGTCCCCGGACAGCGGGTGGCTCCCCGGCACATGATGCGTACAGTCCGCCGTCATCATTCCGCGCAGGGCCTCCAGATCCCCACGCGCGAACGCGTCGTACCCCTCGCGGACCAGACGTGCGTGCGGGTGCTCAGCCATGACGATCGCCGCCTTTCACCACAGGCCGATGACGACTGACACGACCGATTGTCCCCCTTTTTACCGTTGTGTACGAGGCTGAATCGGGCGAGCTGAGCCGGGTACGGGGCTGAATCGGGCCCGGAGCGGAAGGGAAGCCCACTCCACCCGGGCACCCTCGCCTACCGCCCCCGCGACCGAGCCGCCCTGGCGATCGTCACGACCGCCTTCTCCAACGCGTACTCCGGGTCGTCGCCCCCGCCCTTCACCCCCGCGTCCGCCTCGGCCACCGCGCGCAGCGCCAGCGCGACCCCGTCCGGGGTCCAGCCCCGCATCTGCTGGCGGACCCGGTCGATCTTCCAGGGCGGCATGCCCAGTTCGCGGGCGAGGTCGGCCGGCCGGCCCCCGCGCGCGGACGACAGCTTGCCGATCGCCCGGACCCCCTGGGCCAGCGCGCTGGTGATCATGACCGGGGCCACCCCGGTCGACAGGGACCAGCGCAGCGCCTCCAGCGCCTCCGCGGCCCGCCCCTCGACGGCACGGTCGGCGACGGTGAAGCTCGACGCCTCGGCGCGGCCGGTGTAGTACCGCCCGACGACGGCCTCGTCGATGGTCCCCTCGATGTCCGAGGCGAGCTGCGAGACCGCGGAGGCCAGCTCCCTGAGGTCACTCCCGATCGCGTCGACCAGCGCGGAACACGCCTCCGGCGTCGCGGACCGCCCCGTCGCCCGGAACTCCTGCCGGACGAACGCCAGCCGGTCCGCGGGCTTGGTCATCTTCGGGCAGGCGACCTCCCGCGCCCCCGCCTTCCGCGCGGCCTCCAGCACGGCCTTCCCCTTGACCCCGCCGGCGTGCAGCAGCACGAACGCGATGTCCTCGACGGGCGCCCCCAGATACGCCTTGACGTCCTTGACCGAGTCCGCCGAGAGATCCTGCGCGTTCCGTACGACGATGACCTTCCGCTCGGAGAACAGCGAGGGGCTCGTCAACTCGACCAGCGTCCCCGGCTGCACCTGCTCCGCCCCCAGGTCCCGTACGTCCGTGTCCGCGTCGGCCTCCCGGGCCGCCCGCACGACATCCCGCACGACCCGGTCGAGCAGCAGCTCCTCCTGCCCGACGGCGAGCGTCACGGGGGCGAGGAGATCGTCATCAGCACGTTTCTTGGCCATCCCCTCAAGCATGTCACGCACCACCGACACCCCGGCCCCGAGACCTACGACGCCCCTGCGCGAAGAGCTCTACGGCTCCTCCCGCCACCCCTCCCACTCCCGGGCGAACGCGTCCAGCTCCGCCGCCCCGAGCCGCCCGGCCTCGTCCCCCAGCACCACCAGCCACTGCGCGTCCTCCGCGTCGTCCTCCCCCGCGAGCGCGTCCCGCACGACCAACGGCTCCTCCAGCACCCCGAACCGCTCCCGCAACTCCTCGACGACCTCCTCCGCCGCGTCCCGATCCGGCAGCACCAGTACATGTCTCGCGTCACTCACGCCCACCATTCTCCGCCACCGCGCGAGGCGCCCAGCGGGACAGCCCGAGGACACCGGCCGCCAGCGCCCACACCAGGAGCGGGAACGCCGCGACCCGTTCCATGCCGCCCATGCCCAGCCCGAGGTACTGGCCGGAGAGGAACAGCCCGAACCCCGTGATCGCGGTGACCCCCAGCAGCCCGGCCGCCCGGCGCAGCGGGCCCGGCACGCCGTCCGCCAGCCCGGCCCCCGCCAGCAGCAGCCCGACGTTGCCCATGCCCATGACGAGCAGGGCGCCCAGGACGTGCTGGTTCTCGTGCGTATCCGCGGGCGCCAGCCCCGCCAGCACGAACCCCGCACCCCCGGCGGCCAACAGCACCCGGGCGACGCCCGCGACCGTGCCCCTGCGCCACAACGCCCCCGTGGCGACGACACCGACGACGAGCAACGCACCCAGGACGACGAACGAGACGTTCATCAAGCCGTGTTCCGGCGAGCAGACGTACCGCGGCTCGGGCTCCGACTGCGTCGCGCACAGCGCGTTGCCAAGGTCACTGATGTTGTACCGCGCCCAGCTGTACGGCTTCGCCCAGGCCGACTCGACGACCCCGTGAACCACGAAGAACTGCGCCACCGCCACGACCCACGCGGCATACCCGATCCGAGACCTCACCTGTTCCCCCTCTGCCACACACTTCCGGTACGCCCCAGACGATCATGCGAAGCCACTCCCAGACGCTCCGGCGAACCCCCGAATCAAAGGGGGGCAGCCCCTACGGACCCCTGATCTCCCCGACCTCACCCACCCCCCGTCACCCGCACCCCCTCCCCCGCCCCGCTCACCGCGAGCCCCCCGTCCCGGTCCGTCCGCAGCACCACCGCCCCCGTCTCCCGCAACCCCGCGACCGTGCTCGGCGCCGGATGCCCGTACGAGTTCCCCGCCCCGCAGGAGATCAACGCCACCCGGGCCCCCACCGCCCGCATCAGCCCCGCGTCCTGATGCGCCGACCCGTGGTGAGCCACCTTCACCACGTCCACCCCGCCCCGCAGCGCCTCCGCCACCGTCCCCGACTCGGCCAGCGCCCGCTGCCCCACCGGCTCCAGATCCCCCAGCATCAGCACCCGCAGCCCGCCCACCCGCACGAACATCGTCACGCTCGCGTCATTGGCCCCCTCGACCGGAGCCCCCTCCCCCGGCGGCCACAGCACCTCCCACTCCAGCTCCCCCACCCTGCGCCGCTCCCCGGCGGCGGCCCGCACCACCGGCACCCCCGCCTCCCGCGCGGTACGCCGGACGAACTCCACCTGATCCACCGGCTCCTCGAACCCGGTCACCTGGACCGCCCCCACGGCCCGCCCCCGCAACACCCCCGCCAGCCCGGCCACATGGTCGGCGTGGAAGTGCGTGAGCACGACCAACGGCACCCGGGTGATCCCCAGCTTCCGCAGACACCGGTCCACCGCCCGAGGATCCGGCCCGGCGTCGACGACGACCCCGGCCCCCTCCCCCGCCGCCAGCACGGCCGCGTCCCCCTGCCCGACATCGCACACCGCGAGCCTCCACCCCGGCGGCGGCCACCCGGTCACCACCCGCGTCAACGGCACCGGCCGCAGCACGACCAGGACGAGCAGCACCCCCAGCACCCCGCACCACAGAGGCCGCCCCACCACCCGCCGCCCGAGCAGCACCCCCACGAGGGTCACCGTCCCGAGCGCGACGGCCCCGCCCCACCCGCCGGGCCAGTCCACCCCCGCCCCGGGCAACGCCGCCCCGGTCCGGGCGACGTCCGCGATCCACCCGGCGGGCCAACTCGCGCACCAGGCAAGCACCTTGGCCACCGGCATCGCCACCGGCGCCACCGCGAGCGCCGCGAACCCCAGCACCGTGGCCGGCGCGACCGCGAACTCCACCAGCAGATTGCACGGCACCGCCACCAGACTCACCCGCGCCGACAGCACCGCCACCACCGGCGCGCACAGCGCCTGCGCCGCCCCCGCCGCGGCCACCCCCTCCGCGAGCCGCGCCGGCACACCCCGCCGCCGCAACGCCGCGCTCCACCCCGGCGCCACCGTCAGCAACGCCCCGGTCGCCAGCACCGACAGCAGGAACCCGTAACTCCGGGCGAGCCAGGGGTCGTAGAGCACCAGCACGAGGACGGCCGTGGCCAGCGCCGGCAACATCGTCCGCCGCCGCCCGGTCGCCAGCGCGACCAGCACCACCGCCCCGCACGCCGCCGCCCGCAGCACGCTCGGATCGGGCCGGCACACCACGACGAACGCCAGCGTCAGCCCGCCCCCGAGCAGCGCCGTCCCCCGCAGGGACACCCCGAGCCGGGGCGCGAGCCCACGCCGCTCGACGTGCTGGGCCACCCCGGGCGGGCCGAGCAGCAGGACGAGGATGATCGTCAGGTTGCTCCCGGACACGGCGAGGGTGTGCGCGAGATCCGTCTCCTTGAACGCCTCGTCCAGCTCGGCCGAGATCCGCGAGGTGTCCCCCACCACCAGCCCCGGCAACAGCGCCCGCGCGTCCCCCGGCAGCCCCTCGGTCGCCTCCCGCAGCCCGCCCCGCAACCGCCCCGCCACCCGCTGCACCCAGGACGCCTCCCCCACCACCTCCGGCCCACCCACACCCTGGCCCCCCACCACCTCCGGCCCAGCCTCGCCCCTGACCCCCTCCCCCTCCGCCTTCGGCCCCGCCTCGCCCCGCACCCGCAGCACCGCCGCCACCTCGTCCCCGCCGACCATCGGCGGCACCAGCTTCCCCACCACCCGCACCCGCGTGGACGGCAGCAGCCCCAGCCACCCGGCCCCGCCCTCCCCCGACACCACGACCAGCACCGGCGCCCGCGTCACCACCTCCCGCCCACCGGCCCCCACGACCCGCACCACCTCCGCGTCCACGACCACCGCGTCCCTCGCCATCCGGTCCCCGGTGACCCTCGGCCGGGTCCGCCGCGCATCCGAGGTGACCCGCACCTCCGCCCGCACCTCGGCGAACTCCGCCGCCAACTCCGGCACCGGCCCCCGCCGTACGTCGTCCCCGTGCACCCCACCGACCACCGCCGCGGCCCCCGCGCACAACAGCACCCCCGCCCCGGTCACCCCCGACCACCCGGACCGGCGCCCCACGAGCAGCACCCCGGCCACCACCCCACACCCCACCGCGACCGCCAACGCCACTCCCAGCGGCACACCCAACGCCCAGGCCGCCGTCCCCCACGCCGCCAGCGCCGGCGGCACCAGCCGCAGATCCGCCTCCCCCTCCCGCTTCATGGCCGCACAAGCTCCCGCAGCTCCGAGAACCGCCGCTCCCCGATCCCGTTCACCTGCCGCAACTCGTCCACGGACCGGAACCCACCGTGCTGCGCCCGATAGTCGAGGATGTGCTGAGCCAGGACAGGCCCCACCCCGGGCAGGGCGTCGAGCTGCTCCAGAGTCGCGGTCCCCAACGAAACCGGCACACCGGCGCCCCCGCCCACTCCGCCCACACCACCGGCCCCGGGTACGCCACCAACTCCGGCCACAGCCCCCGGCACCCCCACCGCCACCTGCTCCCCATCCACCAGAAACCGCGCCTGATTCAACCCACTGACATCAGCCCCCGGCCGCACCCCACCCGCCACCCGCAAGGCATCCACCACCCGAGACCCCGCCGGCAACCGATGCACCCCGGGATCCCGCACCTTCCCACTGACATCGACGACGATCTCCGCACCCGCAGAAGGCACAGCCCCCGGAGCCCCCGCCCCGACAGCTCCCGCGCCCCCAACCCCCTTCCCCGCAACCGCAGTTCCACCACTCCCCGCCTCCGTGGCCCCCGACTCGACCACCGCCGCCCGCACCACCTCCGGCGCCCGAACACTCTGCGTCCGCCCCGCCCAGAAGTGCTGCCCCGCCAGCACAGCGGCCACCACCAGCACCACACTCAACGCCACCACCCCCCGCCGCTCCACCCCACACCGCGCCTGCACCCACACCGGCAACCGCTCCACCACAGCGGCCCTCACCCGAGCCCCCCGCTCCGGACCGCCGTCCCTCCCGACAACCTCCCCGCCCCTCAACTCCCCACGCTCTTCTCCCTCCTCCCCCCGTTCCCCGAACAGCACCTCCACCCTCCGCCGAGTCTCCGCCCCCGAATCCCGACGCCGCCCACCCCCTCTCCCCCGCACACGACTGTCGGATCCGGCCCCCCGCCCGGGCCCACTGCTCGCGGTCGTCCTACGCGCTGTACGCACTCGAAGTCCCATGTCCCGAGCATCGGCCAATCCGCACCCCCACGGACCCATCACCCGATATCAGTGGACAACCCCCCACCTGTGGATAACTCGGTAACCCACACCAGTGACAAACCGCTCCCCCGACCACCGCCTCACCGAGGCGAAACCACAACCCCCAACAACCCGGGCCCCGTATGCGCCCCGATCACCGCCCCCACCTCACTCACATGCAACTCCCCCAACCCCACCACCCGTTCACGCAACCGCTCCGCCAGAACCCCAGCCCTCTCCGGCGCGGCAAGATGATGCACAGCGAGATCCACAGCAGCCGCCCCCGCCCGCTCCACCGCCAACTCCTCCAGCCTGGCGATCGCCTTGGACGCCGTACGCACCTTCTCCAGCAGATCGATCCGCCCGTCATCGAGCTGGAGCAACGGCTTCACGGCGAGCGCGGAGCCGAGCAGCGCCTGTGCCGCCCCGATCCGCCCACCCCGCCGGAGATAGTCGAGCGTGTCGACGTAGAAGTACGCCGAGGTCCCGGCCGCCCGCTTCTCCGCCGCGGTCACCGCCTCGTCGACCGTCCCGCCGGCCTGGGCCGTCTCCGCGGCGGCGAGCGCGCAGAAGCCGAGGGCCATCGCGACCATGCCGGTGTCGACGACCCGCACCGGCACGGGCGCCTCGCGCGCGGCGACGACCGCCGCGTCGTACGTGCCCGACAGTTCCGCGGAGAGGTGCAGCGAGACGATGCCGGTGGCGCCCGACTCGGCGACCCGGCGGTACGTCTCGGCGAAGACCTCGGTCCCGGGGCGCGAGGTGGTGACCGGGCGGCGTTTCTGGAGGGCCTGCGCGAAGGACCGGGTCGAGATCTCGGTGCCCTCTTCGAGCGCCTGGTCCCCGAGGACCACGGTCAGCGGCACCGCCGTGATGCCGTGCCGCTCCATCGCCCGTTGCGGCAGGTAGGCCGTTGAATCCGTGACGATCGCGACATGGCGGGACATGATCTGGAGGTTACCTGGCGTATCGGGGACCGTCAGCCCGGCCCCTGACCCCGAGCCACTCCTTGACCGAATCAAGGCGTACGGGGCCCGCCGCTCAGGTCGTGCTCTCCGGCCGGCGCTTCTTCTCCCACGGGTACGCCGGCCTCGGCGCCTGCGGGCTGATCGCGGGCGGCGTCTCGGCCTCCGGCCCTGGCTGCCGGCTCTGCCCGGCCCGCGTCGCGTCGCCACCGGCGGCCGAGGGCCAGGACTGACCGGCCCGACCGGACTGCTCGGGCCCCGGAGCCTCGTCCCAGTGCCGCAGCGCCCCCGCCTCGACGTCGATCTGCGCGCTGAGCGAGTCGAGGTCGTCCTCCGCGAACCGGCTGGCCCGGTCCCGCGCGGCCCACCGCAGCGAGTCGGCGGAGGCGGTGATCCGCTGCGTACGCTCGCGCAGTTCCGGCAGGCGCTGGGTGAGCGTGGCCCGGTCCGGATCCGACTCCAGCCGCTTGAGTTCGTCGTCGAGCTGGTGGCCGTGCGCGCTGAGCCGCTCGAAGAGCCCCAGCGACTCCTTCAGCGACTCGTCCTCGGCGGCGCCCGCGTGCAGCGCGTCCTGCGTGGCCCGCATGGACGTCCGCAACGTCAGCCGCAGCTGCGCGATCTCCCCGGCCGGTCCGATCCGCCCCAGCGACTTGGCCCGCAGCGTGTGGTCCTCGACGGTCCGCCGGGCCTGCCCGATGGTCCGGTCCACACTCCGCTTGGCGGCCCCCACGGCCTTGACGGTCCCATAAACCCCGAGCACGAACAGCGCCAGGAAGACCAACGCGACTACGGCGACCACGGCTTCCACAGCACTCCTCCATCCCCGACCCGACGCACCCCGCGCCGCCTTTCCACGATAAACGCCCCCGCCACCCCCCAAAGTTCCCGCGAACCCTGACCTTCCCCTCACCCACCCCGTAAGGGCTCCACCCGAGCCCACCCGACCCCACCCCCGACGCACAGCGCACCCCGCCCCGGCCCCAGCCGGAACAGAGCGCGCCCGCGCACCGCGTCACCTCACCCGGTGACGATGTTCACCAGCTTCGGCGCCCGCACGATCACCTTCCGGATCGCGGCCCCGTCCAGCGCCTTGACGACAGCCTCGTCCCCCAGCGCCACCTTCTCCAGCTCCTCCTCGGAGATGGCCGGCGACACCTCCAGCCGCGCCTTGACCTTCCCCTTGATCTGGACGACGCAGGTGACGGTCTCGTCGACGACGTACGCGGGATCGGCGACCGGCAGGTCCTGGTGGACGACGGACGACGTGTGCCCCAGCTTGCGCCACAGCTCCTCGGCGACGTGCGGGGCCAGCGGGGCGATCAGCAGGACCAGCGCCTCGGCGACGGACCGGGAGACCGGGCCCCCGGCCTTGGTCAGGTGGTTGTTCAGCTCGGTGATCTTGGCGATGGCGGTGTTGAACCGCAGCCCGTCCAGGTCCCCGCGCACCCCGTCGATGGCCTTGTGCAGGGCGCGCAGGGTCGCCTCGTCGGGCTCGGCGTCGGTGACCGTCACAGCCCCGCTCGCCTCGTCGACGACGTTGCGCCACAGCCGCTGCAACAGCCGGAACTGCCCGACGACGGCCCGCGTGTCCCAGGGCCGGGAGACGTCCAGCGGCCCCATGGCCATCTCGTACAGCCGCAGCGTGTCGGCCCCGTACTCCGCGGCGATCTCGTCCGGAGTGACCGCGTTCTTCAGGGACTTGCCCATCTTGCCCAGCAGCCGGGAGACCTTCTCGCCGCCGTACCAGTAGGAACCGTCCCGCTCCTCGACCTCGGCGGCGGGCACCGGGAAACCGCGCTTGTCCCGGTAGACGTACGCCTGGATCATCCCCTGGTTGAACAGCTTGTGGAACGGCTCGACGGAGGAGACGTGCCCCAGGTCGAACAGCACCTTGGACCAGAACCGGGCGTACAGCAGGTGCAGCACGGCGTGCTCGGCGCCGCCGACGTACAGGTCGACACCGCCGTGCGGCTGGCCCTCGCGCGGCCCCATCCAGTACTGCTCGATCGCGGGGTCGACCAGTTGAGCGGAGTTGTGCGGGTCCAGGTAGCGCATCTCGTACCAGCAGGAACCGGCCCAGTTGGGCATGGTGTTGGTCTCGCGCCGGTACTTCCTGGGCCCGTCGCCCAGGTCCAGCGTGACGTCGACCCAGTCCTGCTTGCGCGACAGCGGCGGCTCGGGCCGGGTGTCCGCGTCGTCGGGCTCGAAGGTGCGGGGCGAGTAGTCGTCGACCTCGGGCAGCTCCAGCGGCAGCATCGACTCGGGCAGCGCGTGCGCGACGCCGTCCTCGTCGTAGACGATCGGGAAGGGCTCGCCCCAGTACCGCTGGCGGCTGAACAGCCAGTCCCGCAGCCGGAAGTTGACGGTCCCGCGTCCGATGCCCTTGCGCTCCAGCCACTCGGTGACGCGCGCCTTGGCCTCGGCGACGGGCAGCCCGTCCAGCGAGATGTCGTCGTTCGCGGAGTTGATGATCTTCGCGTCGTACGACCCGAAGGCGTCCTCCCACGCGGCGGTGTCGGTGCCGCGCCCGTCGGTCGGCTCGACGATGCAGGTGATGGGCAGCTCGAAGGCGCGCGCGAACTCGAAGTCGCGCTGGTCACCTGCGGGTACGGCCATGATGGCGCCGGTGCCGTAGCCCATCAGGACGTAGTCGGCGATGAAGACGGGCACCCGCTCGCCGTTGACCGGGTTGACGGCGTACGCGCCGGTGAAGACGCCGGTCTTCTCCTTGGCCTCGGCCTGCCGCTCGACGTCGGACTTGGCGCCGGCCTGCGCGCGGTAGGCGGCGACGGCGTCGACGGGGGTGGCGTACCCGCCGGTCCACACGTCGTGGGTGCCCTCGGGCCAGGCGGCGGCGGTGATCTTCTCGACCAGGTCGTGTTCGGGGGCCAGGACCATGTAGGTGGCGCCGAACAGGGTGTCGGGACGGGTGGTGAATACGGTAATGCGATCTTCGGCCCCACCCGCCGAAGCAGCCTCCCCCGAACCGCCCACAGGGAAGTCGACCCGGGCCCCTTCGCTGCGCCCGATCCAGTTCCGCTGCTGCAGCTTGATCGCCTCGGGCCAGTCCAGCTCCTCCAGGTCGTCCAGCAGCCGGTCCGCGTAGGCCGTGATCCGCATGTTCCACTGGCGCAGCTTGGTCTTGAACACGGGGAAGTTCCCGCGCTCGGACCGCCCGTCGGCGGTGACCTCCTCGTTGGCCAGCACGGTCCCCAGCCCGGGGCACCAGTTGACCGGCGCCTCGGAGGCGTACGCCAGCCGGTACTCGCCCAGCAGGTCGGCCCGCTCGACGGCGCTCAGCGCGCTCCAGGAGCCCCCGCCGGGAATCCCCCGCTCACCGGACTCGAACTGCGCGACCAGCTCGCGGATCGGCCGTGCCTTGCCCGCCTCCTCGTCGTACCAGGACTCGAAGATCTGGACGAAGATCCACTGGGTCCACTTGTAGTACTCGGGGTCGATGGTCGCGAAGGAGCGGCGCTTGTCGTGGCCCAGGCCCAGGCGGCGCAGCTGGGCCTTCATGTTCTCCATGTTGGCCTCGGTGGACACGCGCGGGTGCGTGCCGGTCTGCACGGCGTACTGCTCGGCGGGCAGGCCGAAGGCGTCGAAGCCCAGGGTGTGCAGGACGTTGTGCCCGGTCATGCGCTGGAAGCGGGCGTAGACGTCGGTGGCGATGTACCCCAGGGGGTGGCCGACGTGCAGGCCCGCGCCGGAGGGGTAGGGGAACATGTCCATGATGAACTTCTTGGGGCGGGCGACGACCGAGGGGTCACCGGCCAGGTCGCCCGTCGGGTTGGGGGCGTCGTACGTGCCCTCGGCGTCCCAGAAGTCCTGCCAGCGTGCCTCGATGTCGGCCGCCAGCGCGGCCGTGTAGCGGTGCGGCGCAACCGTCTCGGCGGCTGCGGGGTTCGTCTCGCTCATGATCCTCAAAGCTCCATCGATCGTCATCTGCCCAGCGGGGCCCGGAAACGAAAAATCCCCTCGCGCAGGAGGGGAAGCCACGCCGACTCCGACCACACTCACTGGCGGTCGGGACTGGTCAGCGCGGCCCGCTAAGCAGAAGGCGTACGGCACGCATGTCGTCAGGGTACCGCAGCGTTTGAGCAAGCTGCGACGGAGTT
The DNA here is from genome assembly GCF_048159485.1 of Streptomyces sp. 4F14. Classification (NCBI taxonomy): domain Bacteria; kingdom Bacillati; phylum Actinomycetota; class Actinomycetes; order Kitasatosporales; family Streptomycetaceae; genus Streptomyces; species Streptomyces sp. 4F14. The sequence goes on along the minus strand of NZ_JBLRVY010000026.1, from coordinate 74,474 downwards.
GCGTATAGCTGTACGACACCGCGAGCACGGGAGCGAAAACTGACTACCGTTCAAAAATTACCCGACACAACGCCCCCTATAGGGACATCGCCTCGGCCGCCCCTCCCTTAGGTAACAGCCCAATAACTCAAACTCGTACCCATCGGTATGGCGCCCACTTAGAGTTCGGCAGCGGGACCGCTTTCCCGGACTGCTCGGAGTTGCCCCCATGAACCCTCGTCGTAGTAACACCTCGCTCCCCCAGCCGGGGCGGTCCGCGTACGGGATCGCGACGGCTGTCGTCCTCGTCCTCATACCCGTCGTGGTGGTCCTCGGCAGCAACTGGCTCCAGGACTTCGTGAACTTCGGGGCGGGTGTGCTCGCCCTGGTGAGCCTCACCTGCTCGGTCATCTGGGGGCTCGTCGCCCAGGACCGGCTGATCCTCAACACGCGTCAGCGGATCATGGCGCAGGGCATCCACCGGGTGACCGCCGTCGCCTCGATCGCCTTCCTGCTCGTCCACATCAGCATCAAGGTCGCGCTGGGGCACACCGCCCTGATCGGCGCGCTGATCCCGTTCAGCCTCGGCTTCACCGGCATCGGCGGGCTGATCGGCCTCGGCTCGCTGGCCGCGCTGCTGATGATCTTCGTCGGGGTGACAGGCGCCCTGCGCAACCAGTTCGCCTCCCCGGCGGCGACCGCCGCGCGCTGGCGGATGATGCACATGATGGCCTACCCGGCGCTGTGCGCGGCCCTGATCCACGGCCTGTTCGCGGGCCGCGCGGCCAAGCCGTTCTTCATGATGAGCTACCAGCTCTGCCTGGTCGGCGTCATCGCGGCGCTCGCCCTGCGCGCCGCCCCCCGCTCCTTCAAGCGCAAGGTCGCCGACCGCATCGGCGCGGTCATCGGCTCCGAGGGCGGCATGCGCGACGACCTGGAGCAGAGCCGCGCGCGCGTCTCCGAGTCCGGCCCGGCGGAGCGCGCCCCGCGCGGCGAGCGCGAACGACCGGCGGCACCGAATACCCCGAGGACATCGTCGCTGTTCGGTACGCCCGCCCCCGAGGCCGGCGGTTTCGCCGCCGCGTACCGCAACGCCCCGCAGGCCCCCCAGCCGTCGTACGGCGCGAACATGCCGTACGACACGCAGGCCACGGCCGCGATGCCGCGCATGGACGGACCCGGCTCCACCTCGGGCAGCTGGCCCGTCCCGTCCCCGCCGCCGGTCGGCGAGGCCCCGCCCTCGGCGTACGACCCGATGCAGGACACCGGCTTCAACATCCCGGTGTACGGAACCCCGCAGCCCGGCCAGCCCCCCAACCCGAACGACCCGTACAACAACGGGACCCCGCCCGGTTCGGGCGAAGCTTGGAACACGCCTTCCGGAGGCTATAGGTGAACGAGGCCCTGCCCGACGTCCCAGAGGTCCGCGTGGTCGGACTTCCGCAGCTCACGTCGGGTTTCGACCTTGTGGAACGGCTCGATCTGCCCATGCACCTGAAGGTGCACGGGCCGCTGGAGCCGATAGGCGGCGAGAAGCTCGCGCAGCTGGCCGAGCGGATCAGCCTCAAGGGGCGCGGCGGCGCGGGTTTCCCGTTCCACAAGAAGCTCCGCTCGGTCGCGGACGCGGCGATCAAGAAGGGCATCCGGCCCGTCGTCGTCATCAACGGCAGCGAGGACGAACCGGCCTGCCGCAAGGACACGGTGATGATCAACCGTGCCCCGCACCTCATCCTGGACGGCGCGCTGCTGTGCGCCGAGGCGCTCGGTGCCCGCACGCTCGTGGTGGGGGTCACCCGTGAGTCGACGCAGCGCTCGATGGAGGCGGCCCTCGCCGAGCGCGGCCTCAGCGACAGCCGCCGTTCCGCGCTGCGCGCCTTCGTGCAGCGCAACCCGATCCGCATGGTGACGGGCGCCGCCGCGTCCCTGATCCGCTCGATCGACGGCGGCCCCGCGATCCCGCCAGGACGCAAGACCAGCGCCTCCCAGAACGGCGTCGGCGGCGCCCCGACCCTCCTGTCGAACGCCGAGACCTTCGCCCAGCTCGCGATCGCGGCCCGCATCGGCCCGGAGCGCTACGGCAACACGGGCCTGTACGACGAGCCGGGCACCGTCATGCTGACCGTCTCCGGCGCGGTGGCCCGCCCGATGGTCATCGAGGTCCCGACGGGCGTGCCCCTGCGGTACGTCCTCCAGCTCGCCGGTGCCCCGCCGGTCCCGCAGGGTGTGCTGACGGGCGGCTACCACGGCAAGTGGATCGACGCGGCGACGGTCAACGAGGCCGTCGTCTCCCGCAACTCCCTGGACGCCGTGGGCGGCGCGCTGGGCGCGGGGGCGATCCTGCCGATCAGCCAGGAGACGTGCCCGCTGGGCGAGTCGCTGCGGGTGGCGCAGTGGCTGGCCGAGGAGAGCGCGGGGCAGTGCGGCCCCTGCTACCTCGGTCTGCCGGCCGCCGCGCGCGGTATGGAGGACATCCTCAACGGCGGTGGTCCCGCCGCCCTGGAGGCCCTCAAGCAGGTCGCCCGCAACGTCAAGCGACGCGGCGCCTGTTCGCACCCCGACGGCTCCGCGATGTTCCTCGAATCGACCATCAAGGCGTTCACGGACGACCTCGCTGCGCACGTCCTCGGCAACGGCTGCGGGCGCCCCGTGGAGGGCGTCCTGCCGCTCTTCGAGGACGGCCAGCTCCCGGCCGGCATCCCGGGCGGCGGGGCCCCCGCCGAGGACGCCTCGGGCAGCCGCCAGAAGATCTTCGTCGACTGGACCCTGTGCCGGGGCCACGGCCTGTGCGCCGACATCCTCCCCGAGGTCTTCCAGCTCGGCGCCGACGGCTTCCCCACGGTCGCCCAGGCCAAGGTTCCCCGGTACGCCGAGGCCAAGGCTCTACGCGCGGTGCGCCGCTGCCCCGCCCTGGCCCTGCGCATCGAGGAGGACACCCGGGGCCAGGCCCCCGCGAAGAACCTCCCGGTCCTCTCCAACCGCGAGGGCGGCGGGGGCAGGGGGCGGCGGGCGCTGGGCCGCTGACACACCGAAGGGGCCGCTCTCCTGGAGGGCGGCCCCTTTTCCGTGCGGCGCGCGAAGGGCCGCACTCATCGTGGGCGCACGAAAAATCCCGCCCCAACCGGGACGGGATCTTCGAGGAGTGGAGCTAAGGAGAATTGAACTCCTGACCTCCTGCATGCCATGCAGGCGCTCTACCAACTGAGCTATAGCCCCTCGTTGTGGTCCGCCCGGTTTCCCCGGCGGCTTCGCCAACATTACACGGTGGAGGGGGTGCTCCACCAAATCGGTTACGCGGTCACGAAGGAGTAGAACCGCTTGAGCGTGCAGTGCTCCTCCAGGAGCCGCCCGTAGATCGGCTCCCCCTCCAGTTCGCGGTACGTCTCGATGGGGTCGCCTTTTATGATCAGCGCCCGCGCGCACTCCTCGCACCAGTACTGGTACTCGGGGTTGACCGGCTCCATGTCACGCACGATCGGGGTGCCGCTCCCGCACCAGTCGCACTTCCGCCTGTGTGCACCCATCGATCAGCTCCAGCTGTGGCCGCAGGCCGTGCACACGTAGGAAGTCCCGCCGTTGTCCCCGAGAACCAGGGCGACGAACGCGGAACCGCAGGAAGGACAGGAGAGCCGGGTGGCCGTGTCCCGTGTCGACGCCGCATCGGAGAGGTGGCCGACCTCTCCGAGGATGCTCGCAGGCATCACCGCTCCCTCCCGTCGGGCCGCGCTCCCATCCGGCCGTTTGATTCTGCCACGGCCGGGCCGACACGGTCAGCGACGCCTCAGTACCAGTCCGGACACGGCCCTCGCGACGGCGGTCGCGGCGAGCGCGTACATGCACGAGAAGCGCTTCCGAAGAGGTATACGCCCGAGGCCCCCCAAGTGACTCAAGGCGGTTCAGAGAGAGTGTCCCGCAGCGCGAACGTCACCCCCGCGCCGGGCGAGCATCGACAGCCACGGCCACAGCGGCCAGCCCTCTTCCTGCCCGAGCACCAGCGGGACGCCGGGGGAACGGCAGTTTCTCGCCCGCGTGCGTGTACTTCCAGCTCTCGTAGAGGGCCCGCAGCCGTGGACGTTCCCGGCGCACGAGCAACTCGACGCGTTCTTCCTGGCGATGGCTCATGAGTTCGTCGTGCATCAGGCGGGAGACGCCTCGTTTCCTCCACTTCGCGCGGAGCATGTTTTCGCACAGCTTGAACACGGAGTGGTCGTCCCGGGCCGTGAATCCGTAGGTGAATCCCGCCGCCTTGCGAGGAGCGGCTCGGCTACGAGGGCGAGCACCCTTCGGACCGGCGCAACGGCGTTCTGTGGGTCCGGATGTCGGTGGCAAGGGGGCGTGGGCGGCCGAATCTCGCGGGCCTGCACCCGCTGCGTCAGCGGCAGGCGATGGCGCACCCCCTGTGCCAGGTGTGCGGAACCACGACCGTCGGCACCCGCGAGGACGAACGGCACCTGTTCCTCTTCGTCGACCGCGGCGACCGCTCCCCGTTGCGGGACGGCGAGACGGTCGTCGTGCCGCCTGTGCACGAGACCTGTGCCCTCCAGGCTGTCGAGCAGTGCCCCCACCTTCGTCGTGGCTGGGCCCCGCTCTGGGGCATCGCCGGGGCCATCATCCACCCGGACACCCTCGACCTGATCAGCGATCCGGCCGACCTGGTCGAGGTTCCGTACGAGGACGAACAGCGCCTGCGCTGGATCTACGCCTCCCGCGAGGTCGTCACCCCGCACGAGGTCGAGCCGATCACCCTCGACCGTCTGGAGCACGACGCCCAGACCGCGAGGGCTCCCGCATGAGAAATGACACGCACCCCCACGGCGACCGCAGGGGCAGGGCCGCCACGCACTCCCCTCCTCCTCGAAGGGGCCCTTCCCGTCGCCGACGGGTCGGAAAACAATGAACAACGGAGTGAAGGGGGCAACTCGATGAAGATGCGCATCGTGCCCACCACCATGGCCGGAGGCAGCGGAGGTGGCGAGGGCGACCCCCTGCCGGGCGAGCCCTGGCCGGTGCCCGACGAGCCCCCGTCCCCCGACGGCGGCCCCAGGGTCATCGGCTGACATGCCGCTGACCGGTCTGGAGGAGGGGCGGTCCAAACTGGGCCGTTCCCTTCTTGAGTGCAAGGCCCTGTCCCCGGACTGGGCCCCGTCGTTCGCGGCCGTACCGCGCGCCGCGTTCCTGCCCGACGTCATGTGGCCGTACGACATGGACGACGGCAATACCGTGACCGTGGACCGACGTGAACTCCCGGCGATGTGGCAGAGGTTCGCGGACAGCGACGGCCCGATCGTCACCCAGTGGGACGACGGCGCCGACGACAGCCGCATGCGCGTGCCCACGTCGTCGTCCTCCATGCCCTCGGTCGTCTTCCGCATGCTGCGCGACCTCGACGTCGAGGACGGACACCGCGTGCTGGAGGCCGGCACCGGCACCGGGTGGACCGCCGCCCTGCTGGCCCACCGCCTCGGCCCGGACAACGTCGTGAGCATCGAGATCGACCCCGACGTCGCAGCCACCGCCCGCCTGCGGCTGGCCGAGTTCGGAAGCGACGTCCAGGTGCTCACCGGCGACGGCACGCTGGGAGACCCCGACGGCGCCACGTACGACCGGGTCTCCGCGACTTTCGGGCTGCGGCGGATCCCCGCCGCATGGCTGGGACAGACACGTCCCGACGGTCTCATCGTGGCTCCGTGGGGCACCGACTACAGCAACGAGGACGCCGTCGCGCGCCTAATCGTCGCCGACGACGGGCGCAGCGCATCCGGGACCTTCACGGACCCTGTGGAGTTCATGAAGGCCAGGGACCAGCGCCGGACGTTCGACGGGCACCGGGCGTACGTACCCGCCGGAGTCGCCGACGCCAACCGGTCGACGACGACCGTGACCGAGGCCGAACTGCTGGGCCAAGGCCGGTTCGAAGCCCGGACTTTCGCAATCGGACTGCGCGTGCGGGACTGCTACCGGCAGGTCGCGGCCACCCGGGACGGCGCCCGGCCGGTCTGGTTCTACGGGCTCACCGACCGTTCCTGGGCCTGCGTGATGTTCAAGGACGGGGAGCCTGAAGCAGCGGTGTGGCAATCCGGTCCGCGCTCGTTGTGGGAGGAGGTCGTCGAGAGCCTGCGCTGGTGGCAGGAGAACAGCGAACCCGGGTACGACCGGCTCGGGCTCACCGTCACCTCCAGCGGCACCCACCAGGCATGGCTGGACACGCCCGACGACGCCTGGCAACTCACCCCCTAGAGGATCCCCACCCGGGGTCGACCCGCCGCGCGGCGCACTTCCATGGCGCCGTCGGCGGGTCAGCGGCCCTGGCGCTACTGCTCGTCCCCCTCCGTGTCCGTCCGCGGACGGTCCTTCGTCGGCGTCGACGTGCGGTTCCCGCCCCCGAAGCCCCGGCGGACCCGGCCGCCGAGGTCGCCCGCGCCGCCGGCGATGTCGGTGACCAGCTTCATCAGCGGGTCCTTGGAGTTCTTGACGTTGGACGCGTAGCTCGCGGCGGATTCACGGAAGGAGTCCGTGACCGAGGTGTCCTTGTCCTCGGTGCGGCGCGGGTAGTGGCCGTCCATGATGCGCTGGAAGTCGCGGGACTCGGCCCACTTCTTCAGCTCGGCGGCGCGGACGGTGGTGAAGGGGTGGGAGCGGGGGAGGACGTTGAGGATCTTGAGGACGGAGTCGCGCAGGTCGCCGCCCTCCTCGTACTCCTCGGCCTGCTTGAGGAACGCGTCGACGTTCATCTCGTGCAGGTGGTTGCCGCCCGCGATCTTCATCAGGCCCCGCATGGACGCCCGGAGGTCCTGCCCGACCAGCAGCCCCGCCCGGTCGGCGGAGAGCTCGGACTTGCGGAACCACTCCCGCAGGGCCGTGACGATCGCCATGATCGCGATGTTCCCGAGCGGGATCCACGCCACCCGCAGCGCGAGGCTCGTGAGGAAGAGCAGGATCGTGCGGTACACGGAGTGCCCGGAGAGGGCGTGGCCCACCTCGTGGCCGATGACCGCCCGCATCTCCTCCTCGTCGAGGAGTTCGACGAGTCCGGTGGTGACGACGATGATCGGCTCGTCGAGACCGATGCACATCGCGTTGGGCTGCGGGTCCTGGTTGACGTACATCGGCGGGACCTTCTCCAGGTCCAGGATGTGACAGGCGTCCCGCAGCATGTCGTTCAGGTGGGCGAACTGCTGGTCCGAGACGCGGACCGAGTCGGAGAGGAAGAGGAGGCGCAGGCTGCGCTCCGGAAGGAGCCCGCTGAGCGCCTTGAACACCGTGTCGAAGCCGCTCAGCTTGCGCAGGGCGACCAGGGCGGAACGGTCGGCGGGGTGTTCGTAGGCACGCGAGGAGATCTCCGGGAATCGCCTGCGCTGCCTGCTGGGCACGTTCTCGTGGCCGTTCTGCTCTTGGCCGTCGTCGGACATGTCGTCCCCCATGTGCGAAGTGGAGTGAGGCGCTTACGGCCCCTTTGCTGACCCTTGTGCGGTCCTTTATGCCCCCGAGGCTGGTGCCAGCCTAGGCGGAGTTACGGTGGACGGGCACTACACCTGAAGGAGTCCCGCACCATGGAGCACACCCCCGCAGCCTGGCTCGCCGCAGCCGCCGCCGAGCAGCAGGGACCGGGGAACCTGCTGCGGATCGTGCTTCTCGTGATGGTCGTGGGCTGTGTGCTGACGGCGTGGTTCCTGCTCCGGGGCTACAAGCGGAAAGACGACTGACGCGCCGCGAAAGTTCCCCGCATCCGTTTTCCCGATGGCGGGGTCGGCGTGATCGCCCGCGGACCCTCCCCGTACGATGGGCCGACGTCTTTATGTAGCCCTCACCGGATAGGTTCTGACGAAGATGAGCTTCCACAGCACCGCAGTTCAGTTGGTCACCCTCGCCGCCGAGGGCGAGGAGCACGGTGGCCGTCACCAGAGCCTGGACCCGCTGGTCACCGGCGGTGCCGCGTTCCTGATCCTGATGCTCCTGCTGTGGATCACCACCCGCTTCAACCGCGACCGCTGAGACACCCGACGAGACCTTCACCCGGTGCCGGTAGGGTCTGCCGCATGGGAGAGCAGGACATGCCTACCGGCCCGTCGACCCCGGGCAAACGCCGGCTCGGCGTCATGGGCGGGACGTTCGATCCGATCCACCACGGACACCTCGTGGCGGCCAGTGAGGTCGCCGCGGCGTTCCACCTGGACGAGGTCGTGTTCGTCCCGACCGGCCAGCCCTGGCAGAAGAGCCACCGCGCGGTCTCCCCGGCGGAGGACCGCTACCTGATGACGGTCATCGCGACCGCCGAGAACCCCCAGTTCTCGGTGAGCCGGATCGACATGGACCGCGGCGGCCCCACCTACACCGTGGACACCCTGCGCGACCTGCGCGCCCTGAACCCGGACACGGACCTCTTCTTCATCACGGGCGCCGACGCGCTCGCGCAGATCGTCACCTGGCGCGACACGGACGAGCTGTTCGCCCTCGCGCACTTCATCGGCGTGACCCGCGTGGGCTACCACCTCGCCGACCCCGGCCTGCCCGACGGCATCGTCTCCCTCGTCGAGGTCCCCGCGCTCGCCATCTCCTCCACCGACTGCCGCGCGCGCGTCGCGAAGGGGGACCCCGTCTGGTACCTGGTGCCGGACGGCGTCGTGCGCTACATCGACAAACGCGAGCTGTACCGCGGCGAGTGAGGCGAGCGAGCCGAGAGGGGCACCGGTGAACAACCGCTACGACGCGGACCAGTCGGACGACGAGGAGACCCCGTACGTCGTGGTCGGCTACGACGACTACGGCCGCCCGGTCTACGGCCGCCCCCAGCAACAGGTCCCCCAGCAGCAGCCCTACGACCCGTACGCGGGCCAGCAGCAGGGCTACGGGTACGACGCGGGCCAGCAGCAGGCTTACGGCGACTACTCCCAGCAGGGCTACGGGTACGACACGTACGGGACGGCGCAGCAGCCGGCGCCCTCACCCTCGTACCCCACCCCCTACGAGACCCCCTACGAGCCGTACGAGCAGGCGACCGCCACCGCCTACATCCCGCAGCAGTCCGTGCCCGCCGAGGAGGCCGAGGCGCCGGCGCCCGAGGGGGAGCAACCGGAGTACAAGACCGAGCAGTTCGCGTTCGTCGAGGAGCCGAGCGCGGACTCCGAGGACGTCATCGACTGGCTGAACTTCACCGAGAACCGCACGGAGCGGCGTGAGGAGGCCAAGCGGCGGGCGAAGAGCCGGATCGTCGCGCTGGTCGTCGTCCTGGCGCTGGCGGCCGTCGGCGGGGTCGGGTACCTCGCGTTCGCGGGGAAGCTGCCGGGGCTGTCGTCCTCGGACGGCGAGGCGGACGCGACGGCGAGCGGCGGGGCCGCGCAGAAGCGGGACGTGGTCGTCGTCCACCTGCACGACACCGCGAAGGGCGGCACCTCCACGCTGCTGCTCGTCGACAACACGACGGCGAAGCGCGGGACGACGGTCCTGCTGCCGAACTCCCTCGTCGTGACCACGGACGACGGGAACAGCACGACGCTCGCGAAGTCCGTGGACGACGACGGCTCCGCCGGCACCCGCGACGCCCTCGACACCGTCCTCGGCACGAACATCGAGGGGACCTGGCGCCTCGACACCCCCTACCTCCAGAACCTCGTCGACCTGGTCGGCGGCATCGAGGTCGACACCGACACGGCCGTCCCCGACCCGGCCGCGAAGAAGGGCGAGGCGCCGCTCGTCACCAAGGGCGAGAAGCAGTCGCTCAGCGGCAAGATGGCCATCGCGTACGCCACGTACCGCGGCGAGGAGGAGTCGCAGGACGCCCAGCTCAGCCGGTTCGGGCAGGTCATGCAGGGGGTGCTGCGCAAGGTCTCCAGCGACGGGCAGGCCGCGACCGTCACCGTCCAGACCCTCGCGCAGATCCTCGACCCCTCCCTCACCGACAAGGACCTCGGCGCCTTCCTCGCGAACCTCGCCACCCTCGCCAAGGGCGGCGACTACAAGACGGACACCCTGCCGGTCCAGAAGGACGGCACGCTGAGCGCCGAGGCGGGCGCCGCGGTCGTCAAGGACGTCCTGGGCGGTACGGCGAAGAGCCCCGACCCCGGCGCCGCCGTCCGCGTCTCCGTGCGCAACGCCACCGGGAAGAAGGCCGACTCCGAGGACGCCCGCGTGGTCCTCCTCAACGGCGGCTTCACCGTCCTCGACGGCGGCACGGTCACCTCGACCGCCGCCACCTCCTCCGTCACCTACAGCGACGACGCCGACAAGAACAACGCCGCCCAGGTCGCCAAGACGCTCGGCCTCGACGACAGTGCCGTCGAGAAGTCCACGGAGGCGTCCGGCGGCGATGTCACGGTCACCCTGGGGAAGGACTACAAGCCGTCGGTGTCCTGAACCTTTGTCGCGTGAACGCGCTCGGCGGGCCGTGAGACCCTTGAGAGGTAACCGACCGTCTAGGGAAAGCCGTGCAGTGACCGCCACCGACCGCTCTCTTCAGCTCATCTCGGCCGCCGCACAGGCGGCGGCCGACAAGCTCGCGCACGACGTCATCGCCTACGACGTCAGCGACGTGCTGTCCATCACGGACGCCTTCCTCCTGGCGTCGGCACCCAACGACCGGCAGGTCAAGTCGATCGTCGACGAGATCGAGGAGCGCCTCAGCAAGGAGCTGGGCGCGAAGCCGGTGCGCCGCGAGGGCGACCGCGAGGCGCGCTGGGTGCTGCTCGACTACGTCGACATCGTCGTCCACGTCCAGCACAGCGAGGAGCGGGTGTTCTACGCGCTGGAGCGCCTCTGGAAGGACTGCCCCGAGCTGGACCTGCCCGAGGACGCCAAGGCGACCCGCGGCAAGGGCGAGGAGCACGCCAAGCTCCAGGCCGCCGAGGACGGCGCGGGTGGTGCCTGGTGAGCGCGACGGGTGAGGTCGCCGACGGCAGCAGGCCCGGGCGGGGGCGCCGGGTCATCCTGTGGCGCCACGGCCAGACCGCGTGGAACGTGGAACGCCGCTTCCAGGGCACCACGGACGTCGCCCTCACCGAGACCGGCGTCGCCCAGGCCCGCCGCGCCGCCCGTCTGCTGGCCTCCCTGAAGCCGGACGCGATCGTCGCCTCCGACCTCTCCCGCGCCGCCGACACGGCCGCCGAACTCTCCGCGCTCACCGGCCTCGACGTCACCCACGACGAGGCGCTGCGCGAGACGTACGCGGGCGTCTGGCAGGGCCTCACCCACGAGGAGATCGTCGAGCGGTACGGCGCCGAGTACACGGCGTGGAAGCGCGGCGAGGCGGTGCGGCGGGGCGGCGGCGAGCTGGAGACGGAGGTCGCCGACCGGGCCGCCCCCGTCGTCCTGCGCCATGCCGACAAGCTGCCCGACGAGGGCACGCTCGTCGTCGTCAGCCACGGCGGCACGATCCGCACCACCATCGGCCGGCTCCTCGGCCTGGACTCCGGCAACTGGGAGAGCCTCGGCGGGCTCTCCAACTGCTGCTGGTCGGTCCTCGGCGAGGGCGCGCGCGGCTGGCGGCTCCTGGAGCACAACGCCGGAACCCTCCCGGAACCGGTCCTCGGCGACGACGACTGAGCGTCCCGCCCGGCCCCGGCCCCGGATTTCACTTTCCGGCAGGTCGCAGGCTAAAGTTCTTCTTGTTCGCCCGGCCAGACGGAACGGGGAGAACGCGAGGGGCTATAGCTCAGTTGGTAGAGCGCCTGCATGGCATGCAGGAGGTCAGGAGTTCAATTCTCCTTAGCTCCACTTCAGGAAAAGGTCCCATCCCGCGAGGGGTGGGACCTTTTCGTGTCCCCTCTCTCAACCCTCGCGCCGGGGCCAGACCGGGCCCTCGTCGGTCCAGGCGACGCCCTTGTTGCGGCAGAGGCAGAAGGGGTGGCCGATGGGGTCGGTGTAGACGCGGAAGCCGTAGCCCTCGGGGCCGACGCAGTCCCGCTGGAGGGTTGCGCCCAGCGCCAGGACGCGGTGCTGCTCGGCCTCCATGTCGTCGACCTCGAAGTCGAGGTGGAACTGCTTGGGGTGGTCGCTGTCGGGCCACTGCGGGGCGCGGTAGTCCTCGACCTGGATGAAGGCGAGCTCGATCGCGCCGAACTTGATGCCGGCCCAGTGCTCGTTGCTGTCGTCCTTGACGGGGAGTCCCGTCACCGCGGAGTAGAAGGCCGCCAGTTCCATGGTGTCCGGGCAGTCGATGATGAAGTCGGTCAGTCGTAGCATCCGGCGATCTTGTCACGGGGACTCGCGTCACCTCACACCTTCGGCAGCGCCCCGCCCGCCAATGTCCCGCACAGCGCCGCCGTGGTCCCCGTCCCGTACGGGTCCGTGCCCGCCGGGCCCGCTGTGCCCGCTGTCTGGGCGGCCAGGAGGGGGTGGAGGTAGGTGACGGAGTCCGTGGAGCAGGCCAGGGGGCCCGCCTGGACGGAGGACAGGAGCAGCTGGGTCTGGCGCAGGCGCAGGTCGTCGTGGTCGAAGCGGAAGTGGAGTTCGCGGCGGACGGTGAACAGGGAGACCTGGGCGGAGCCGGGGGCGGCGGGGCGCAGGGCGTAGACGTAGGTGTGGTCGGCGGTGACCTCCAGGGTCTCGGCATCGGTCTCGGCGATGCCGAGGGTGCCGCGGACGCGGATGCCGGGGTCGGCCAGGCGGACCCGGGTGGGGTCGAAGCGGATCAGCCAGCCGGTGGGGGCGTGCAGGCCGTCGGCGGAGGGGTGCGTGAAGCTGGCGTCGAACTGGTCGAGCTGCTCGGAGTCGAGGAGGACGCGGGCCGCGCGGACCTGCCGGCCGAGGATCACCTCGGGGTAGAGCGCGGAGCGGACGATGTACTCCTTGGCCGTGGTGAGCGCGGTGACGACCTGGCTGTCGGAGAAGTGGGCGGTGCGCCGCGCGGCGGGCAGGGTGACTCCGTCGGCGCCGGACCTGAACTCGGCCGCGGGGCTGTGCTCGAAGAGATACCCGGCGTCGGGGGCGCCGGGTACCGGGGACTGCGGGGCGAGCGGCACGACCGTCATCCGCAGGGGTTCGACGGCCCGCCGGGCGCCCGGGGACTGGTAGGGGCTGCGGACGCCCATGTAGATCGCCGTACCGAACGCGATCGTGATCAGCAGGGCGAGGAAGAGGACCTGCCGGGTCAGCCCCCGGCGTAAGGGCGGGGGGCGGCGGCGTACGGCGGGGGCGTGGTCGCCGATGCGTTCCTGTGCGGAGTACTCCTGGAGGCGGGCAGCGCGGACGAACGACTCGTCGAAGACGACGGATCGGTACTCGTCCTCTCCACCGGCAGGAGTGCCCTCGGGTGTCCCCTCCGGTGGGTCTCCAGGCCCGCCCATACCTTCAGAGTAGGTCTCAGGGGCCTCGGGTAAACGCCCTGTCGCAGGACAACTTCTGACAGGTTCTCAGCAACCGCTCACGGCGTGTGCGGGACGACCGAGACGACCGCGGGGACGGACGGTGTCGCGTCCGCGCCGGTGGAGGCGGGCGGCGCCTGCTGGCGGCTGCCGCCGGAGGAGGAGGCGCCCCGGTAGACGGCGGTGAAGGCGAGCGCAACCATGCCGATGCCCATCACGAGGGCGAGGATCCAGGCGACGGGGCGGTGCCAGCGGACCTGTTTGCCGTACGTCCCGAAGACCCCGTACGAGGCGGGGGCGCCGTAGCGCGCGTCGAGGACCTCGGGGTCGTCGAGATCGTCCAGGTCGTCGAAATCGTGCCGCACAGCCCGTGAGCGGTTGTTGCGGGCTTCCGCCTCGGCCTCGGCTCTCGCCTCGGCGGCGGCCAGGAGGCGGTCGACGGCGGACGGCTCGTGGTACTGGGCCGCGCGCACGAACGCCTCGTCGAAGACCACGGAGGCGAACTCTTCGTCCGACACTCCGCGGTCGTGGTCGTCGTCGGGCTGTCCGCCGTCCGGGAACGGCGTGCCCCCCACGTCCTCCGGCACGTGTCCCAGAGTAGACCTGGGGGGTCTCTTTGGGCAGACGGTATGCCTGTCCGGCCACCTGATGAGACGCCTCTCACGCCCGGGCGGGCTACTTACGGATATGGCCGTCCCCGGTGACGATGTACTTCGTGCTGGTCAGCTCGGGCAGCCCCATCGGGCCCCTGGCGTGCAGCTTCTGCGTGGAGATGCCGATCTCCGCGCCGAAGCCGAACTGTCCGCCGTCCGTGAAGCGGGTGGACACGTTCACGGCGACGGTCGTCGAGTCGACCAGCTGGGTGAAGCGACGCGCGGCCTGCTGGGAGGTGGTGACGATCGCCTCGGTGTGGCCGGAGGTCCACAGCCGGATGTGCTCGACGGCCTTGTCCAGCGAGTCGACGACGGCCGCGGCGATGTCGTACGACAGGTACTCGGTCTCCCAGTCCTCGGCGCCGGCCTCCACGACCGTCGCCTTGGAGTCCTTCGCGTACGCCATGACCCGCTCGTCGGCGTGGACGGTGACCCCGGCCTCCGCGAGGGCGTCGAGGGCGCGGGGCAGGAACTCGGGGGCGATGTCCCGGTGGACGAGGAGGGTCTCGGCGGCGTTGCAGACGCTGACGCGCTGGGCCTTGGAGTTGACGAGGATGTCGATCGCCATGTCGAGGTCGGCCTGCGCGTCGACGTACACGTGGCAGTTCCCGGTGCCCGTCTCGATGACGGGGACCGTCGACTCGGACACCACGGTCTGGATCAGGGAGGCGCCGCCGCGCGGGATGAGGACGTCCACGAGGCCGCGCGCCCGCATCAACTCCCGTACGGAGTCGCGGCTTTCGCCGGGGACGAGCTGGACGGCGTCGGCGGGCAGGCCGGCGCCGCCGACCGCGTCGCGCAGGACGCGGACGAGGGCGGCGTTGGAGGAGTAGGCGGAGCCGGAGCCGCGCAGCAGGACGGCGTTGCCGGACTTGAGGCACAGGGCGGCGGCGTCGACGGTGACGTTGGGGCGGGCCTCGTAGATGATGCCGACGACGCCGAGGGGGACGCGCACCTGGCGCAGGTCGATGCCGTTGGGCAGGGTGGAGCCGCGCACGACCTCGCCGACCGGGTCGGGCAGCGCGACGACGTCCCGTACGTCGGAGGCGATGGCCCGGATCCGCTCCGGGGTGAGGGTCAGCCGGTCGATGACCGACTCGCTGGTCCCGGCCTCCCGCGCCCGCGCGACGTCCTCCGCGTTCGCCTCGACGATCTCCGCCGTCCGCACTTCCAGGGCGTCCGCGATGGCCAGCAGCGCGTCGTCCTTCACGGCCCTCGGCAGTGGCGCGAGGTCGGCGGCGGCGGCCTTGGCGCGGTAGGCGGCCTCGATGACCGGGGACATGGCGTCGTACGGAGAGAGGGTGGTCATGGAGGAAGCGTAGTGCTCCGTGCGAGGGCGTCCGGATCGTGGTCCACAGCGCGAGACGGTCAGAACGGGTGCACGCCGACCGGGGTCGCGGGGAGGGGGCCGTAGCCCTCGGCGACCCGCTGGTGGTAGGTCTCGCGGTCGATGACCTCCAGGCCGACGATCTCCCAGGGGGGCAGGCTCGCGGTCTGCCGGTGCTCGCCCCACAGGCGCAGGGCGACGGCGGCGGCGTCGTGGAGGTCGCGGGCCTCCTCCCAGTAGCGGATCTCGGCGTGGTCGGGGGCGTAGCGGCTGGTCAGCAGGAAGGGGTGGTCGTGGGCGAGCTGTTCGAGGCCCCGGCGCAGGTCCTGCACGGGGACGGCCGCGCCGGAGACGCTGAGGGTGACGTGCCAGAGGCGGGGCAGCTCCTTCGGTCGCTGGAAGCTGTCGCCCGCCGCGACGCTGGTCAGTCCCCCACGGGCGGTCGGCCCGGGGCGCGCTCGACTCACGGCGGCCTCCTCGACAGGTTGTACCTGGAACACAGTTGAGCAGGCCGCGGCCTGCCATGGGGCACTTTCACGGAACGTCCCCCGGCGGTACGGAAGCCGTTCGAATGCGCGCCGCGACGCTTGTACGACAAGGCGACCGCCGGACGATCCGCCTGAACCCCTCCCCGTGCCCTTCCCTGTGCCCCTTTTCCCGCCCCCCACGCCTCTCAGAACGGGGCGAGCACCACCAGGTCGTCCCGGTGCACGACCTCGCGCTCGTACGCGGCGCCCAGTTCCCGCGCCAGTTCCCGCGTCGACCTGCCCAGCAGCTGCGGGATCTCCTTCGCGTCGAAGTTGACCAGCCCCCGCGCCACGGCCCGCCCGCTCGCGTCCCGCAGCTCGACCGGGTCCCCGGCGCTGAAGTCGCCCTCCACCGCGGCGATGCCCGCCGGCAGGAGCGACTTGCGGCGTTCCACGACCGCCTTCACGGCGCCGTCGTCCAGGGTCAGCGAGCCCTGCGGCGTCGAGGCGTGCTGGAGCCACAGCAGCCGGTCGGCGGAGCGTTTGCCGGCGGGGTGGAAGTAGGTCCCCGTGTCACCGCCGGTGAGGGCCTCGGCGGCGAAGACCGCGCTGGTCAGAACGACGGGGATGCCCGCGGCGGCGGCGATGCGGGCCGCCTCGACCTTGGTGACCATGCCGCCCGTGCCGACGCCCGCCTTGCCGGTGCTGCCGATCTCGACGTGCGCGAGGTCCGCCGGGCCGTGGACCTCCGCGATCCGCGAGGTGCCGGGCTTGCCGGGGTCGCCGTCGTACACGCCGTCCACGTCGGAGAGGAGGACCAGGAGGTCGGCGTGGACGAGGTGGGCGACCAGGGCGGCGAGGCGGTCGTTGTCGCCGAAGCGGATCTCGTCCGTGGCGACGGTGTCGTTCTCGTTGACGACCGGGAACGCGCCCATCGCGAGGAGCTTGTCCAGGGTGCGGGAGGCGTTGCGGTGGTGGGCGCGGCGGCTCATGTCGTCGCTGGTCAGCAGGACCTGGCCGACGCGGACGGCGTAGCGGGCGAAGGAGGCGGTGTAGCGGGCGACCAGGAGTCCCTGGCCGACGCTGGCCGCCGCCTGCTGGCGGGCCAGGTCCTTGGGGCGGCGGCGCAGGCCCAGCGGGGCGAGGCCGGCCGCGATGGCCCCGGACGAGACGAGGACGATCTCCTTCTCGCCGCCGCTGCGGGTCTTGGCCAGGACGTCGACGAGGGCGTCGACCCTGTCGGCGTCCAGGCCGCCCGAGGCGGTGGTGAGGGAGGAGGACCCCACCTTCACGACGATCCTGCGCGCGTCTGCTACCCGCTGCCTTGCCGCTGTCACCTGCGTGTCCTCACTGCGTCGGGGACTCGCAATGTACGTGAGGGGATCGGGGTGGTGCGCGCCCGTTTCAGAGTGCGGAAGCCAGTGAACGCCTGTACGCCACGCAGTCCTCGTACTTCGGCAGGATCCCCAGCTCCAGCGCCTGGGCCAGGGTCGGCGCCTGCTCGTCCTTCGCCGACAGTTCCGGCTCGCCGGACACCGGCCACCGGACGCCGATCTCCGCGTCCAGCGGGTGCAGCCCCCGCTCGCGCTGCGGGGCGTACCCCTCGGAGCACAGGTAGGTGACCGTCGCGCCCTCGGTCAGCGCGCAGAAGCCGTGGCCGAGGCCCTCGGAGAGGTAGACGGCGTTGCGCGTCTCGTCGTCGAGGCGGACGCCCTCCCACTTGCCGAAGGTCGGGGAGCCGACGCGGATGTCGACGATGACGTCGAGGACGGCGCCCTTGACGCAGGTCACGTACTTGGCCTGGCTCGGGGGGACGTCGGCGAAGTGGATGCCGCGCACGACGCCGGCCGCGGAGACGGAGAGGTTGGCCTGCCGCAGGTCGAGGGCGTGACCGACCGCCTCCTCCATGCGCTCGGCCTTGTACAGCTCCATGAACATGCCGCGGGAGTCGCCGAACTGGAGCGGCGTGAACTCCCAGGCGCCCTCGATGGACAGGGGGGTGACCTTCATGGCAGGTCCTCTCAGGCGCCGTAGGTGAGCAGGTCGATGAGGTAGTCGCCGTAGCCGCTCTTGGTGAGGGGCTCGGCGAGGGCGCGCAGCTGCGCGTCGTCGATGAAGCCCGCGCGCCAGGCGGCCTCTTCGAGGCAGCCGATCTTCATGCCCTGGCGTTCCTCGACGACGCGGACGAACTCGGACGCCTGGACGAGGGACTGGAAGGTGCCGGTGTCGAGCCAGACGGTGCCCCGGTCGAGGACGGAGACGTGGAGTTCGCGCCGTTCGAGGTAGTACTTGTTGACGTCGGTGATCTCCAGCTCGCCGCGCGCGCTGGGGGTGAGGTTCTTGGCGATCTCGACGACGCGGCTGTCGTAGAAGTACAGGCCGGGGACGGCGTACCGGGACTTGGGCTGGGCGGGCTTCTCCTCGATGGAGCGGGCGCGGCCCTCCTCGTCGAAGTCGACGACGCCGTACGCGGTCGGGTCGGAGACGGCGTGCGCGAAGACGACGCCGCCCTCGGGTTCGGCGTAGTCCGCGAGCTGCCGGCCGAGGCCGACGCCGTGGAAGATGTTGTCGCCGAGGATGAGGGCGACGGGCTCGTCCCCGATGAAGTCCTCGGCGATGAGGAACGCCTCGGCGATGCCGTTCGGCTTCTCCTGCGTGGCGAACTCGATGTTCAGGCCCCAGTCGGAGCCGTCGCCGAGGAGCCGCTCGAACTGGGGTCGTTCGTCGGGTCCGGTGATGATCAGGATGTCCCGGAGGCCGGCCATCACGAGGGTGGTCAGCGGGTAGTAGATCATCGGCTTGTCGAAGACCGGCATGAGCTGTTTCGACACCGCACGGGTGATCGGCCACAGTCGGGAACCGGTACCACCGGCAAGCAGAATTCCACGCATGGACAAGCACCCTACGGCAGGTGGGGACCCCCGATTGTCCCGGCGGTGGCCTCATCGGGCACAGTTCCCACAACAAACGCGATGACAACAGCCGTGGAACAGTGCCCGGCATCCACGACCTAGAATGCGGGTTCTTATGAGGATTCTTGTCACCGGCGGCGCCGGCTTCATCGGCTCGCAGTTCGTGCGGGCCCTGCTTCTGAACGAACTGCCCTCGGGTGAGGGCGCGCAGGTCACGGTCCTGGACAACCTGACCTACTCCGGCAACCAGGAGAACCTGGCCCCGGTCGCGGACAAGGCGGGCTACACGTTCGTCCAGGGCGACATCCGCGACTTCGCCACCGTGGACGACGCGATGCGCGGCCAGGACGCGGTCGTGCACTTCGCGGCCGAGTCCCACGTGGACCGCTCGATCGCGGACGCCTCCCCGTTCGTCACGACGAACGTGCTGGGCACGCAGGTCCTGCTGGACGCTGCCAAGCGGCACGGCGTGGCCCGCTTCGTGCACGTCTCGACGGACGAGGTGTACGGCTCGATCAGCGAGGGCTCCTGGACCGAGGACTGGCCGCTGGCCCCGAACTCGCCGTACTCGGCGTCGAAGGCGGGCTCCGACCTGCTGGCGCTGTCCTACCACCGCACGCACGGCATGGACGTCGTCGTCACCCGGTGCTCGAACAACTACGGGCAGTACCACTTCCCGGAGAAGATGATCCCGCTGTTCACGACGAACCTGCTGGACGGCAAGAAGGTCCCGCTCTACGGCGAGGGCCTGAACATCCGGGACTGGCTGCACGTCTCCGACCACTGCCGGGGCATCGAGATGGTGCTGCGCGGCGGCCGGGCGGGTGAGGTCTACCACATCGGCGGCGGCACCGAGGTCACCAACAAGGAGCTGACCGGTCTCCTCCTGGACGCCTGCGGCGCGGGCTGGGACATGGTCGAGCACGTCACGGACCGGCTCGGTCACGACCTGCGCTACTCCCTGTCGATCGAGAAGATCCGCAGCGAGCTGGGCTACGAGCCGCTCGTCACCTTCGAGCAGGGCCTCGCCTCGACCGTCCAGTGGTACCGCGACAACCGCGCCTGGTGGGAGCCGCTCAAGGCGAAGGCGGCGCTTCCGGCATGACGCGCTGGCTGATCACCGGCGCGGGCGGGATGCTCGGCCGGGACCTCGTCGCCACCCTGAAGGGCTCGGCGCTGAAGGGCGAGGTCACCGCGCTGACCCGCGCGGACCTGGACATCACCGACCCGGCCGCGGTCCGTGACGCCGTCGCCGGCCACGACGTGGTGATCAACGCCGCCGCGTGGACCGACGTCGACGGCGCCGAGACCGACGAGGCCGCCGCGACCCGCGTCAACGGCGAAGCCGTACGCGTCCTGGCGCAGGCGTGCGTTCCCGGGCGCCAGAAGCTCATCCAGGTCTCCACGGACTACGTCTTTCCCGGGGACGCCGGCGAGCCCTACCGGCACGACTCCCCCACCGCCCCGCTGAACGCCTACGGGCGGGGGAAGCTGGTGGGTGAGGATGCGGTGAAGATGCTGCTGCCGGATTCCGGGTACGTCGTGCGGACGGCGTGGCTGTACGGGGCGCACGGCCGCAACTTCGTCTCGACGATGCTGAAGCTCGCGGAGTCCCGGGACACGGTCGAGGTCGTGGACGACCAGCGCGGCCAGCCGACGTGGACGGTGGCGCTGGCCGAGCAGATCGCGGCCCTCGGTGGGAGTGACGCCCCGGCCGGCGTCTATCACGGCACCGCGTCCGGTACGGCGACCTGGTTCGACCTGGCGCGTGCCGCGTACGAGCTGTCGGACCTGGACCCGGAGCGGGTACGCCCGACGACGTCCGAGAAGTTCGTGCGTCCGGCCCGCCGACCCTCGTACAGCGTCCTGGCGCACGACCGCTGGGACGCCGTGGGGATCGCTCGACAGCCGCACTGGAAGGACCAGTTGGCCCAGGCGCTGAAGGTGCTCGCGTGAGTCTGCTGGACCGGATCACGACCGCCCTGCCGTCCGGGACGGCGTTCGTCGGGGCGGGGACGGCGCTGCTCGGCATAGCGAGCTACGTGCATCTCGCGGCGGCCGGGCACACGCTCGACGTCGACGACATGGCGAGCTTCTCCGTGCTGTGGACGGTCGTGTCCTCCATCGGGCTCGGCCTGTTCTTCCCGGTCGAGCAGGAGATCACCCGGCTCGTGGCGTCCCGGGTCGTGCACGGCGACGGGGTGGCGCCGGTGCTGCGGCGCGGGGCGGCCCTGTCGCTGGGGCTGCTCGCGCTGGTGCTGGTGCCGCTCGGGGTGTTCAGCGGCAAGGTCGCCGACGTCTTCTTCCACGGCGACAAGGCCCTGGTCCTGGCCCTCGGCGGCGCCTTCGCGGCCCTCGCCGTCGCGTACGTCACGCGCGGCGTCCTGGCGGGCCTCGGCCGCTTCCAGGCGTACGGCACCCAGCTCGGCCTGGACGGGGCCTTGCGGATCATCCTGCCGGGGATCCTCGCGGTGGCCGGTGTGAAGTCGGTGTTCGCGTTCGCGGCGGTCCTCACGGTCGCCCCGCTGCTCGCGGTGCTGCTGACGATCAAGCCGGTGCTGAGCGGCAGCCACCACGGCACCCCGGCGCACTGGCGGGACCTGATCGAGCACCTGGGCCTGCTGGTCGGCTCGACGCTGCTGGCCCAGCTCCTCGTGAACATCGCGGTGATCAGCACCAAGCTGATCGCCACGAACGACGACGCGCTGGTCGCGGCGCTGCTGTCGGCGCTGGTCGTGGCCCGTGTCCCGCTGTTCGTGTTCGGGGCGTTCCAGGTGTCGCTGCTCGCGGGGCTCTCCTCGGCGGCGGCGGAGCAGGACTGGGCCGGTTACCGGCGGCTCCTGCTGCGGGCGGCGACGATCACCGGCAGCCTCGGGGTCGCGGGCGGCATCGGGGCGACCGCGCTGGGCCCGGCGCTGCTGCCGGCGCTGTTCGGGGCGCCGGACGTGCTGACGGCGGTGGACTTCGCGTGGCTGTCGCTCGGGACGACCCTGTACATGCTCGCGATGGTGCTCGGGCAGGCCCTGCTGACGAGCGGGGGCGCGCGCAAGCAGCTGATGGCGTGGGTGGTCGGCACGGCGGTGCTGCTGGCGGTGACGTTCAGCCCGCTGGAGCTGCGGACGCGGGTGGAGGTGGCGTACGCGGCGGGGTCTTTCGCTGTCGTCGCCTTCATGACACTCGTTGTTCGAGCTCGTGTAGGCTACCGTTCGCCGCACTGACGAGAGTGACCATCTTCCCCTCACTCTGGGTAGTCAATGTGACGGGCAGTGGATCACAGTCCGACGGCCCCCTTCTGTGGCCGTCCACCTTTTCGGAAGAGTAGACAGGCCCTCTAGCCATGCAACTGTGGATGCTGACGTCGGTGACCGGCGTCTTCCTGGTGCTCTGCATCGTGGAACTCCTGCGCCGCCGCAAGCTCAAGGAGAAGTACGCGTTCCTGTGGGTGTTCACCGGCATGGTGATCATCCCGCTGGGCTTCTTCCCCTCCGGCCTGGACTGGGTCGCGCGCAACGTCGGGGTCCGCTCGGGCGTGAGCCTGATCCTCTTCCTCAGCGTCGCCTTCCTGTTCATCGTCTGCCTCCAGCTCAGCTGGGAGGTGGGCCACCTGGAAGAAGAGGGGCGCACGCTCTCCGAGGAGGTCGCGCTGCTGCGCGTCGACGTCCAGGAACTGCGCCAACAACTGTCCGAGGGCGAGACGACCGTCGCCTCGGGGGACTCGGGGAGGCTCAAGTGATCGACGGCAAGCGCGTCCTGATCATCATGCCCGCGTGGAACGAATCCGAGGGCGTCGCCGACGTCATCAAGGAGGTCTACGCGACACTGCCGGGCGTCGACATCGTGGTGGTCGACGACGGCTCGGGCGACGAGACCGCGAAGGTCGCCCAAGGCGCCGGGGCGACGGTGATGAAACTGCCGTACAACCTCGGCGTGGGCGGCGCGATGCGCGCCGGCTACAAGTTCGCGCACGACCGCGGCTACGACATCGCCATCCAGGTCGACGCGGACGGCCAGCACGACCCGCGCAACGTCCCGGAGCTGATCGCGCGCCTCGACGCGGGCGCCGACCTGGTGATGGGCGCCCGGTTCGCGGGGACCGGCGAGTACGAGGCGCGCGGGCCGCGCCGCTGGGCGATGCTCGTCCTCGCGTTCTGGCTGTCGAAGATGGCCCGCACCAAGCTCACCGACGTGACCTCGGGCTTCCGGGCCTGCGGCCCTGATCTGATCGACGCGTTCGCCCGCTGGTACCCGGTGGAGTACCTGGGCGACACCGTCGAGTCGACGATCGCCGTGGTGCGCGCCGGGTACAAGGTCGAGCAGGTGCCGGTCGCGATGCGGGCCCGTACGACCGGGACGCCGAGCCAGTCGCCGTGGAAGGCCACGATGTACCTGGGCCGGATCGGCATGATCCTGCTGCTGGCCTTCAGCCGCCGTTCCGCGCTGGGGCCGGCGCGCAAGCGGTCCCAGCAGAAGTCCCCGGAGAAGTCCCTGGAGAAGCAGGTCTCGTGACCATCGACATCATGCTGCCGCACTACGGCGACACCGCCCTGATGCAGGCGGCCGTGCGCAGCGTCCTGGACCAGACCGACAAGGACTGGCGGCTGACCGTCGTCGACGACGGCCGCGAGCCGGACGTCCCCGAGTGGTTCGCCGCCCTCGGCGACGACCGGGTGCGCTATCTGCGCAACGAGGTCAACCTCGGCATCACCCGCAACTTCCAGAAGTGCGTGGACCTCGTCGAGGCCACGCATTTCACGATGCTCGGCAGCGACGACCTGATGATGCCGACGTACGTCGAGACGCTGCGCGCGGCGATCGAGGCCGAGCCCGGCGCCGCGATCTACCAGCCGGGCGTCGAGGTCATCGACGAGCACGGCAAGCCGGTGACGACGCTGGGCGACGAGGTGAAGCGGCGCCTGTACGCGCCGAAGACCAGTGACGGCAAGCGCCTGGTGCTGTCCGGGGAGCCCCTCGCGGCGAACCTGCTGGGCGGGAACTGGCTGTACTTCCCGTCGATCTGCTGGCGCACGGACGCGGTCAAGGCGGTCGGGTTCCGCGAGGAGCTGTCCGTCATCCAGGACCTGGCGCTGATCATCGAGCTGATCCGGCGCGGCGAGTCCCTCGTCGTCGACCCGGCGCCCGCGTTCCGCTACCGCCGCCACTCGGCGTCCCTGTCCTCCGCGGAGGCGGCGACCGGGTCGCGGTTCGGGGAGGCCGTCCGGTTCTTCAACGAGGTCGCCGACGACCTCGACCAGCACGGCTGGCACAAGGCCGCGAAGGCGGCACGCCGGCACCTGTCGATGCGGCTGCACGCGCTCACGATGCTGCCGGGCGCCCTGCGCCACCGCCGCTCGGACGCGGTGCGCAGACTCCTGGGGTACGCCCTGACGCGCGCCGAGTGAACGGCCAAGGAACCGCAAAGAACCATCTGATGTCCTGGGACTTGTGGAACCCCACTCCGCCGGGTCCCCTCCTCCACTCCGAGGCTCGTTCCTCCTCCCGTCGCGAAAGCTACTGACCCCATATGACTGCCACTGGCGCCGAAGACCGGTCCCCCCGTTTCAGCATCGTCGTGCCCGCGTACGGCGTGGAGGCGTACCTGCGCGACTGCCTCGACTCCGTGCTGGAGCAGGCGTACGGGGACTTCGAGGTCATCGCGGTCAACGACGCGTCGCCGGACTCGTGCGGCGAGATCATGTCCGAATACGCGGCGGCCGACTCACGGGTGATCGCCGTCCAGCTCACCGAGAACGTGGGCCTCGGCCGGGCCCGCAACGCCGGGATGGAGCGGGCGCGGGGCGAGTACCTGATCTTCCTGGACAGCGACGACGTGATGCTGCCGGGGTCGCTCCAGGCCATCGCGGGCCGTCTTGAGGACACCGGGGACCCGGAGCTGCTGGTCTACGACTACGACCGTACGTACTGGGACGGGCGGGTCACGCCGAACGCGAAGCGGGGGGCGCTCACGGACGCCCCGGCGGGCGCGTTCGCGCTCGACGACCACCCGGTGCTGCTGGAGCTGCTCCAGGTCGCCTGGAACAAGGCGTACCGGCGGGACTTCGTCGAGCGGTGGGGGTTCGTGTACCCGACCGGCTACTACGAGGACACCCCGTGGACGTACCCGGTGCTGGTCGCCGCCGAGTCCATCGCCGTCCTGGACCGGGTGTGCGTGCACTACCGGCAGCGCCGGCAGGGGTCGATCCTGTCCTCGGCGAGCCGTAAGCACTTCGAGGTCTTCGACCAGTACGACCTGGTCTTCGGGTTCCTCGCCGCGCACCCCGAGTTCGACCGCTGGCGCGGGCCGCTGTTCGAGCGGATGGCGTTCCACCTCGGGGTCATCGAGCGGATGCCGGGCCGGCTGCCCGCGGGCGCCCGTGCCGAGTTCCGCGGCCGCCGCCTGGAGGCCGAGCGCACCCACCGCCCGGCCGGCTACCGGGACCCGGCGAAGAAGCCCGCCAAGTCGGGCGTACGCCGGGTCGCGAACCGGCTGCCGAACCGGCTGCGCAGGCCCGCGCGGACCGCGTACCGGGCGGCGCGCAAGCTGAAGAAGCCGGTGCGGACGGCCGTCCTGATGGCCTACTACCGGGCGCAGCGGATGCTGCCGGTGAAGAAGGACACGGCGGTGTTCGCCGCGTACTGGAACGCCGACTACTCCTGCAACCCGGCGGCGATCGACCAGAAGCTGCGGGAGCTGGCGCCGAACGTGAAGCCGACGTGGGTGCTGAAGCCGAGCCCGCGCAACCGGCCGCCGGCCGGGACGCCGACCGTGCACCCGGGGTCGTTCGGGTTCTGGCGGGCGATGGCGCGCTCCCAGTACTTCGTCAACAACGTCAACTTCCCGACCAAGGTCGTGAAGCGGCGCGGCCAGGTCTTCGTGCAGACCCACCACGGCACGCCGCTCAAGCGGATGGGTGTCGACCAGGTCGAATACCCGCTGGGCGCCGCCGAGTTGGACATGCGGCTGCTGATGGACCGGGTGGACCGCTGGGACTACAGCGTCTCCTCCAACAGCTTCACGACCGCCGTCTGGGACCGCGCCTACCCGTCCACCGCGTACACGTCCCTCGACTACGGCTACCCGCGCAACGACGTCCTCGCGAACGCGACCGCCGAGGACCGCGCGAAGGCCCGCGCCAAGCTGGGTCTGGAGCCGGACGAGAAGGTCGTCCTGTACGCGCCGACCCACCGCGACTACCAGTCGACGCCGCAGCCCCTGCTGGACGTCGAGCACTTCGCGCACAGCATCGGCGCCGAGTTCACGGTCCTGGTGCGCGCCCACTACTTCAACCTCGACACGGGGCACGGCAACAGCGAGGGCGTCATCGACGTCAGCGGCCACCCGAACGTCGAGGAGCTGTACCTCGCCGCGGACTGCCTCCTCACGGACTACTCGTCCCTGATGTTCGACTTCGCGCTCCTCGACAGGCCGATCGTCCTGTTCGCCAACGACTGGGACGTCTACCGCGCCACCCGCGGCACCTACTTCGACATCCACTCCGTGTCCCCCGGTCCGGTGGTCGCCGCCCGCGACGACCTGATCGACGTCTTCCGCTCCGGCCGCTGGTCCGACGACACGTCCGCGAAGGCGCGCGGCGAGTTCCGGCGCCGGTTCTGCGAGTACGACGACGGGCGGGCGGCGGAGCGGGTCGTGCGACGCGTTTTCCTGGGGCAGGAACCGGAGCCTCCCGTGCGAGGCTAGTGCCACGGTGCCGGCGAGTCCGGTCATGTCCGTCATCGCCCGCCGCAGTTCCGAGAAAGGCGCAGTACCCCGATGCCTCCCCGTCTGTCAGTAGTCGTTCCCGTCTACAACGTGGAACTCTTCCTCGACGAATGTCTCCAGTCGATCGCGGACCAGACGTTCACCGACTGGGAGGCCGTGGTCGTCGACGACGGCTCGACGGACGGCAGCCTCGCGATCGCGGAGAGATGGGCGGCGAAGGACGACCGCTTCCGGGTCGTACCCCAGCAGAACCAGGGCCTCGGCCCGGCCCGCAACACGGGCGTCGCGCACCTCGCCGAGGGCACGGAGTTCATCGCGTTCGTCGACAGCGACGACATCGTCCTGCCGGACGCGTACGAGCGGTTCGTCGCGACCCTCGACAGGACCGGGTCGGACTTCGTGAGCGGCAACGTCAACCTGCTGAAGGCCGGCGAGATCCTCCCCTCCCCGCTGCACCAGAAGCGGCTGCGCACCGACCGCGAGCGCACCCACATCAGCCGCGACAAGGACCTCGTCTACGACCGCACGGCGTGGAACAAGGTCTTCCGCCGCTCCTTCTGGGACAAGCACCACTTCGAGTTCCCCGGCATCCTCTACGAGGACGCCCCGGTCACCCTCCCCGCGCACTTCCTCGCCAAGGCGGTCGACGTGCTGGGCGAGCCGGTCTACCTGTGGCGCCAGCGCACCGGCGGCGCCCCCTCGATCACCCAGCGCCGCACCGAGCCCGTCAACGTCCGCGACCGCATCCGCTCCTGCGACTCGGTGAGCCGGTTCCTGGCCTCGCAGCCCGGCGAGAAGTACGCGGCGCACAAGCGCTGGTACGACGAGATCTTCGTCACCGACGAACTCCCCCTGTTCATGGGCGTCCTGGACGAGGCGGGGGACGAGTTCCGCGAGCTGTTCATGACCGGCGCCGCCGACTTCCTCGGCCGCGTCGACCCGGCGGTCTTCCCCCGGCTGCCCGTCTCGCTGCGCCTGAAGTGCCACCTCATCCAGGAGAAGCGCCTCGACGAGTTGATGGAGCTCCTCGCCTACGAGCGCGAGACCGGCCGCGCGGTCCCCGTGGTCCGGCAGGGCCTCAAGCACTTCGCCGACTACCCGGTGCTGGCCGGCAAGGGCGCGGTGCCGCGCTCGGTGCTGCGCGTCGACACCGACTTCTCGGCGCGCGCCCGCGCGGAGGACATCGTCTGGGACGGCGGCAGGCTCCGCATCCAGGGCCACGCCTACATCCGCAACCTGGCCGCCGAGCGCCCCCAGCCGACCGCGCTGCGCGTCCTGATGCTGCGCGAGAACGGCAGCCGCCGTACGGTCCTGGTCCGCCCGGACCGCGTCCAGGCCGCGCGCGCCACGCAGACCTCCGGGCAGTCCCTGCACAACTACGACTGGTCCGGGTTCTCCCTCGACCTCGACCCGCGCAAGTTCAAGGCGCGCGGCGGCTGGCGGGACGGCACCTGGCGGCTGACCGTCGCCACCGTCCAGCAGGGCATCGTGCGCCGCACCCGCCTCAAGGCCGGCGAGAGCGGCAGCGCCGAGAGCCCCGTACCGCACTGGGTCGAGAAGGACGTGCGGGTCGTCCCGTTCGTCGCCGACGACCACATCTACCTGCGCGTCGAGCGCGTCCGCGCCAAGCTCACCGGGCACCGCGTCACCGACGGCGTCCTGGAGCTGACCGGCGCCCTCGGGCACGAGGCGGTGGGCGGCAAGCTGGGCCTGCGCCTCACGCACGGCTCGACGCAGGCGACGCTGGCGTACGGCGTCGAGCGCGAGGGGACGACGTTCACCGCGCGGATCCCGCTGGCCGACCTCGCCGTCGACGGCCGCGACCTCGCCAACCCGGACCTCACCGACAAGTGGACGGCCGAGCTGTCCGTGGACGGCCGCTTCCACCCCGTCGCCGTCGCCCCCGTCGAGGGCGGCCTCACCAGCCAGTACCCCATCGACGGCAAGCCCGTCTGGGGCGGGCGCACCGTCTGCGTCGCCGACGACGGCGTGGGCCGCCTCGCGCTGCGCACGCAGGCCGCGCAGCCCGCGATCACCGAGCTGTCCGTGGACCCCGAGGGGCGGATCACGCTCGTCGGGGCGCTGCCGGTGACGGTGGACGAGCCCGTCGAGATCGTCATGCGGCACAGCCGCCACTCCGAGGAGCACTCCGCCCCGGCCACCCTCGCCGACGGCGTGTTCCGCGCCGAGTTCCTGCCGGTGCCGGACAGCCTCAGCGAGGTCCCGCTCCGGCAGGGCCGCTGGTACCTGACCGCGCGCGCCGCCGAGAGCCGTACCGAGGTGCCGCTGCGGGTCGCGCCGGCCGCGCTCGGGGCGCTCCCGCTGCGGTTCGCCGTCCGGGGCCGGGACTACGCCCTCACCCACCGCTTCTTCGACCGCCTCCTCATCGAGGCGGCCCCCGACCTGCTGCCCGACGAGTTCGGCTGGTTCCGCCAGCGCGAGCTGCGCACGGGCGTGTACGCCGCCGCGCGCACCGCGCCGCTGCGCGACACCGTCCTGTACGCGTCGTTCTCCGGCCGCCAGTACTCCGACTCGCCGCGCGCGGTCTACGAGGAACTCCTGCGCCGGGGCGACGAGCTGGAGCACATCTGGGTCGTCGAGGACAAGCGCGCGCAGATCCCCGAGGGCGTGCGGGTGATCCGCCGCTGGAGCCGCGAGTGGTACGAGGCGCTCGGCCGCTCCCGGTACATCGTCACCAACACCCACCTCCCGCACTGGATCCGCCGCCGCGAGGGCCAGGTCGTCGTGCAGACCTGGCACGGCACCCCCCTCAAGCGCATCGGCCACGACATCGACAGCGTCCAGTTCGCCGACCGCAAGTACCTCACCAAGGTCGCCGAGGAGACGCCGAGCTGGAGCTTCCTCGTCTCCCCCAACCGCTTCTCCACGCCGATCATGAAGCGGGCGTTCCAGTTCGACGGGGAGATCCTGGAGTCCGGCTACCCGCGCAACGACCTGCTGCTCGCGCCGAAGACCGACGACATCGCGCGCAAGGTGCGCGAGCGGATCGGCCTGCCGGAGGGCAAGAAGGTCGTGCTGTACGCGCCGACCTGGCGCGACGACCAGTTCTACCGGGCCGGGAACTACAAGTTCGACCTCCGGGTCGACGTGAAGAAGGCCCGCGAGAAGCTCGGCGAGGACCACGTCCTGCTGGTGCGCAAGCACTCCAACATCGTGGACGCCGTGCCCGGCGCCGGGGACGGCTTCGTCTTCGACGTCTCCAGCTACCCGGACATCGCCGAGCTGTACCTGATCACCGACGTCCTGGTCACGGACTACTCCTCCCTGATGTTCGACTTCGCGAACACGGGCCGTCCGATGCTGTTCTTCACGTACGACCTCGAGTACTACCGCGACCAACTGCGGGGCTTCTACTTCGACTTCGAGCGGCAGGCCCCCGGCCCGCTGCTGCAGACCTCCGACGGACTCATCGACGCGCTCGGCGACATCGAGCGCATCCACGCCTCCTACGCCGACGCGTACACCGAGTTCAAGAAGATGTTCTGCGACCTCGACGACGGCCACGCCGCCGAGCGGGTCATCAACCGGATGCTGGAGCTCGCGCACCCCGACCGACCTGCCACGGAGCGTTGAGAGTGCCCACAGTCTCCTCGATGAGAAGCAGCCTGCAAACACGCTGGGAGCGGATCCCGCCCAAGCGCCGCATGCCCCTCACGGTGTACGCCGTCACCCAGTTCGTCTTCCTGCTGTGGTGGGCGGCGTTCTACCCGGGCGGGATGAGCTACGACTCCATCTCGTACGTCTGGCACGTCACCACCAACCACTGGATGTCCAACCACTCGGTGGCGTACGACGCGCTGGTGTGGCTGTCCATCAAGCTCACCGGTGACCTGGCGCTGCTGACGTTCGGCCAGTCCGTCGGCATGGCCGCCGCCCTCGCCTACGTCGCCGTCACGCTGCGGCACTTCGGGGTGCCCGGCAAGTTCAGCGCCGCCGCGGCCATCGCCTGCGCGGTGCTGCCGTCCATCGGCACGTTCACCATCTTCGTGTGGAAGGACGTCCCCTTCGTCATCGGCGCGCTCCTTGCGTTCGGTGCGGCGGGGCGGCTCACCGTACGGCGGATGCGGGAGCGGCAGGCGGTGCACGACACGGTGTTCCGCAACCAGGTCATCGTGCTGTTCGCCGGGTTCCTCATGATGGGGCTGTTCCGCAACAACGGGCTCCTCGTCGCCGTCATCGCCTGCCCCGTGCTGCTGCTGGTGCTGCCGAAGATGCGCCGGGCGATACTTGTCGCCACCGTCATCCCCGCGGTCGTCTCCGCCGGGCTCCAGCTGGTCATCTACCCCGCGCTCGGCGTCAAGACGCCGACCAAGGACCAGGTGTACGCCCTCAACTACGCCGACATCGCCGTCGTGTACGGCAAGGCGCCCTGGACGTTCACCGCCGCCGACAAGAAGCTCATGGCCGAGGTCGCGCCGCTCTCCCACTGGAGCGGACGCGCGGCGAACTGCTGGAACGCCGACTGGGCGATGAAGAAGCCCATGAACCGCACGAAGGCCGCCGAGCTCAACACCGAGCTCCTCGACCTGTGGGGCCGCGTCATGGAACGCACCCCGGACCAGCTGATCGGCGCGCGCCTGTGCCGCTCGCAGATCGCCTGGGGCATCTTCCCCGGCCCCAAGTCGATGGACGGCAACACCCTCATCTCCGCCCCGTCGGTCCCCAAGAACCTCTACGGCTGGGCCGACTGGAACCCGGAGATGGCCAACAGCCCCTACCGGGACGAGCTGAAGATCCGCCCCCTCAGCGACAGCCTCCACGACGTCGCGTACTTCGCGTGGAAGGCCAGCAAGGCCCCGCAGCTCCAGTGGCTCCTGTTCCGGGGCGCGTTCTGGTGCTACGCCGCGTACGCCGTCTTCTACGTCTTCTCCCGCCGCAACCGCACCTGGGCGCCGGTCGGCATACTCTCCATCCCCCTCGCCCTCCAGCTGACCGTCGTCGCCGCCAACCCGGCACCGCTGGCCCGCTACATGTTCGCCCCGATGTTCCTGGGCATCATGACGATCCCGCTGCTGGCTGCCCGGCCGAAGTGGGGGCGTACACCGGAGGGGGTATCCGTGGAGCCGTCGACGAAGGCTTCCGTGAAGAAGGAAGAAACCAAGCCGAAGGAGCCCCAGGCCACACCGGAGCCGGTCGCCTGAGGCACTCCGCACGGAAAGGGCCCGCCCACTGTCCCTGACGGGACAGTGGGCGGGCCCTTTCCGGCTCTCTCGGTGACCCTCGGGTCAGAGCGGATCAGAACGGCTCGAAGCCCTCGAACTCCTGGGCCGCCTCGTCGCGTTCCGCCTGCTTGTCGCGGCGGCGCTGGGTCGCCGGGCGGGGTGCGTCGAAGCGGTGGTCCTCGCCGCGTCGGCCCAGCATCTCCGCGCCGGCCATGACCGTGGGCTCCCAGTCGAAGACGACCGCGTTGTCCTCGGGCCCGATGGCGACGCCGTCGCCGGAGCGGGCGCCCGCCTTGAGGAGTTCCTCCTCGACGCCGAGGCGGTTGAGGCGGTCGGCGAGGTAGCCGACGGCCTCGTCGTTGTTGAAGTCGGTCTGCCGCACCCAGCGTTCGGGCTTCTCGCCCCGGACTCGGAAGAGCCCGTCCTCCTCCTGGACGACGGTGAAGCCCGCGTCGTCCACGGCCTTGGGCCGGATCACGATCCGGGTGGCCTCCTCAAGCGGCTTCGCGGCCCGGAACCTCGCCACCAACTCGGCGAGCGCGAAGGAGAGTTCACGCAGCCCCAGATGCGCGACGGCGGACACCTCGAAGACCCGGTACCCGCGCGCCTCCAGATCGGGCCGGACCATCTCCGCGAGGTCCTTGCCGTCGGGGATGTCGGTCTTGTTCAGGACGACGATGCGGGGCCGGTCGCTCAGGCCGCCGTACTGCCGGAGCTCCTCCTCGATGACGTCGAGGTCGGAGAGCGGGTCGCGCTCGGACTCCAGCGTCGCCGTGTCGAGGACGTGCACGAGGACGCTGCACCGCTCGACATGGCGCAGGAACTCCAGGCCGAGTCCCTTGCCCTGGCTGGCGCCGGGGATGAGACCGGGGACGTCCGCGATCGTGTAGACCGTCGAACCGGCGGTCACCACACCGAGGTTGGGGACCAGGGTCGTGAACGGGTAGTCGGCGATCTTCGGCTTCGCCGCCGAAAGGACCGAGATCAGCGAGGACTTGCCCGCACTCGGGTACCCGACCAGCGCGACGTCCGCGACGGTCTTCAGCTCCAGGACGATGTCCCCGAGGTCCCCCGGCACGCCCAGCAGCGCGAACCCGGGCGCCTTGCGGCGGGCCGACGCCAGCGCCGCGTTCCCGAGCCCGCCCCGGCCGCCCTGCGCGGCGACGTACGAGGTGCCGTGGCCGACGAGGTCCGCGAGGACGTTGCCGCGCGCGTCGAGGACGACCGTGCCGTCCGGGACGGGCAGGACCAGGTCCTGGCCGTCCTTGCCGGAACGGTTGCCGCCCTCGCCCGGCTTGCCGTTCGTCGCCTTGCGGTGCGGGGAGTGGTGGTAGTCGAGAAGGGTCGTCACGGACTGGTCGACCGTGAGGATCACGTCCCCACCGCGTCCGCCGTTGCCGCCGTCGGGCCCGCCGAGCGGCTTGAACTTCTCGCGGTGGACGGAGGCACAGCCGTGACCTCCGTTACCCGCGGCGACATGCAGTTCGACGCGGTCCACGAAGGTGGTCATGGTCAGTGCCTCCAAAGATCAGGGTGTTACCTATACCAACACGCGAAAGGCGGACCCGCCTTCCCGACCGGGAAGTGAGGTCCGCCTCGCGAAAGCTTCCGAATCAGCCTGTTCAGGCGACCGGAACGATGTTCACGACCTTGCGGCCGCGGAACGTACCGAACTCCACCGCACCGGGCTGGAGCGCGAACAGCGTGTCGTCGCCGCCACGACCCACACCCGAACCCGGGTGGAAGTGCGTGCCGCGCTGACGGACCAGGATCTCACCAGCGTTGACGACCTGACCGCCGAAGCGCTTCACGCCGAGCCGCTGGGCATTGGAGTCGCGACCGTTCCGGGTGGACGATGCGCCCTTCTTGTGTGCCATTGCTCAGTCCCTCTTTACTTCGCGGCCGTCGGGATGGACGTGACCTTGATCGCCGTGTACTGCTGACGGTGACCCTGGCGACGGCGGTAGCCGGTCTTGTTCTTGTAGCGCAGGATGTCGATCTTCACACCCTTGTGGTGGTCCACGACCTCGGCCTGGACCTTGATGCCGGCCAGCACCCACGGGTCGCTGGTGACAGCCTCGCCGTCGACAACGAGCAGGGTCGAGAGCTCGACCGTGTCGCCAACCTTGGCAGTGGAAATCTTGTCAACCTCAACGATGTCGCCGACAGCAACCTTGTGCTGGCGACCACCGCTGCGCACGATGGCGTACACGCGGATCTCACTCTCTCGCTCGGAATCGGCACCCCCGCAGTCCAGCCGACCGGTCGCAAACACAGCCAGCCTCTCCCGGCTACGAACCGCACCCGGAAGGAAGAAAGGTTTACGGGGATGTGACGCACCCATTAGCACGCCGACGCCCCAGGCTACGAGGTGTCCCCCGGACAGGTCAAACTGAGCCGGGGTGACTGTTGAGCAGGCGGCTGGGCAACGCCGCTAAGGGGCGCGGGGCTGCATCTATTAGCGGCTCCGCCGCGGGGCGCGACCAGCCACGACGAACCCGCACCCGCCCCACAACACAAAGCGGCACCCCCTACGAAGCACCACGCTCCGCAGGAAGTGCCACTCAGCTCAACCCGCGACTCAGCTCTCGTCAGCCGCAGCCGACACCGACGGAGAAGCGGCCTGCTCAGCCGCAGCCGTCTTCTTGGCGGCAGCCTTCGTCGCCTTCTTCGCCGTCGTCTTCTTCGCGGCGGTCTTCTTCGCAGCCGTGGTCGTCTTCTTCGCCGCGGTCTTCTTGGCGGGAGCCGCCGCCTTCTTCGCGGTCGTCTTCTTCGCCGTCTTCCGAGCCGCCGTCTTCTTGGCGGGAGCCGGCGCCTCCTCCTCGGCGGCAACCGGCACGACCACGACAGCCGCCTCTTCGGAGGACGTAGGCGCCGCGACCTCCCGCACAGCCCGCCGACGCGGACGAGCGGGAGCCGCAGCCACCTCCTCGACGACCGGCGCCTCGACGACGACCTCCGTCACAGGAGCCACGGTCTCGACGACCGTCACGACAGCGGCCTCGGCCCCGGACGGCGCCCCCGCAGGCGCGGACGCCTTCCGCGTGGCCCGCCGACGCGGACGCGCCTCGACGACAGGCTCCTCGACAACCGGCGTCTCCACGACGACCGGCGCCTCGACGACCACAGGCTCCTCGACGACCACCGGCACCTCGGCAACCGGATCCTCGACAGCCACCGGATCAGCGGCGACCTCGGCAGCCGAAGCCACCGCCTCCTTCCGAGGCGCCCCACCCGGCGAGGAGACCCGCCGGCTGGCCCGCCGCCGCCCCCGCCCACGAGTAGCCGCGGCCTCAGCCTCGGCCACGCTGCTGTACAGCTCCTCATCGGGCTCGAACTCGGGCGCGGGCAGCGAAACAGGAGCAGCCACCTCAGCGGCGACCTCCTCCACGCTCTCCTCGACAGCGGCAGCCGGCGTCACGTCCTCGACGACGTGCTCGTGAGCCGCGTGCTCGTGAGCGAGATGCTCATCCCCACCCCGCCCCCGCTTCTTCCGCTTCCCGCCACCGCCGGAGACGGACGGCTGGTCGAGGTGCACGATCACACCCCGCCCGTTGCAGTGCACGCACGTCTCGGAGAACGACTCCAGCAGCCCCTGCCCGACCCGCTTACGCGTCATCTGCACGAGCCCGAGCGACGTCACCTCGGCGACCTGGTGCTTCGTCCGGTCCCGGCCGAGGCACTCCAGCAGCCGCCGCAGCACGAGATCCCGGTTCGACTCCAGGACCATGTCGATGAAGTCGATGACGATGATCCCGCCGAGGTCCCGCAGCCGCAGCTGCCGGACGATCTCCTCGGCCGCCTCCAGGTTGTTGCGCGTGACGGTCTCTTCGAGGTTCCCGCCCTGCCCGGTGAACTTCCCGGTGTTGACGTCGACGACGACCATCGCCTCGGTCCGGTCGATGACCAGCGAGCCCCCGCTCGGCAGCCACACCTTCCGGTCCAGCGCCTTCGCGAGCTGCTCGTCGATCCGGTACGTCGCGAAGACGTCGACCTCGGACGTCCACCGCGACAGCCGCCCGGCGAGATCGGGGGCGACGTGCGAGACGTACCCGTGGATCGTCTGCCACGCCTCGTCACCGCTGACGACGACCTTGGAGAAGTCCTCGTTGAAGATGTCGCGGACGACACGGACGGTCATGTCCGGCTCGCCGTACAGCAGCGTGGGCGCGTTCCCGCTCTTGGCGTTCCGGCGGATCTCCTCCCACTGCGCCTGGAGGCGCTCGACGTCACGCCGCAGCTCGTCCTCGCTGGCGCCCTCGGCGGCCGTACGGACGATGACGCCCGCGTCCTCGGGGACGATCTTCTTGAGGATCGTCTTCAGGCGGGCCCGCTCGGTGTCGGGCAGCTTGCGGCTGATGCCGGTCATGGAGCCCTCGGGGACGTACACGAGGTAGCGCCCCGGCAGGGAGACCTGGCTGGTCAGACGCGCGCCCTTGTGCCCGATGGGGTCCTTGGTGACCTGCACCAGCACGGACTGCCCGGACTTCAGCGCGGACTCGATGCGCCGGGGGCCGTTGGCCATCCCGAGCGCCTCGAAGTTGACCTCACCGGCGTACAGGACGGCGTTGCGCCCCTTGCCGATGTCGATGAACGCGGCCTCCATGGAGGGCAGCACGTTCTGGACCTTGCCGAGGTAGACGTTGCCGACGTACGACGTCGACTGCTCCTTGTTGACGTAGTGCTCGACGAGCACCCCGTCCTCCAGGACCCCGATCTGCGTCCGCTCGTGGCTCTGCCGGACGACCATGACCCGCTCGACGGCCTCACGGCGCGCGAGGAACTCGGCCTCGGTGATGATCGGAACCCGGCGACGCCCCTGCTCACGCCCCTCACGGCGGCGCTGCTTCTTGGCTTCGAGCCGCGTCGACCCCTTGATCGACTGCACCTCGTCCGACGGCTCGGCCTGCTTGCGCGGCTCCCGGACCTTCACGACGGTCCGCTCGGGATCCCCGTCACCGTGCTCGGCCTCGGCCCCGGAGTCCCCGGCCCGACGACGCCTACGACGCCTACGACGGCTCCCGGCGGTGGAGCCGGCGGCCGTGTCCTCGGCGTCCTCTTCCTCCTGCTCGGCGCTGTCCTCGGCGTCCTGCTCGGCCTGCTCGGCGGCCAGTTCCTCGGCGTCGGCGGCGTCGTCCTCGACGGACTCGCCCCGGCGACGACGGCGGCCACCGCGACGGCGGCGACGGCGCGACCCGGTCTCCTCGGCCTCGTCGTCGACGGCGTCCTCGGCCTCGTCGTCCGGCTCCTCCTCGACGGCGTCGACGACGGGCTCGGGCTCCACGACCGGCTCGACGACGTCCTCGGCGGGCGCGGCCCCCCGGCGACGGCGGCGGCGCCGCGAGCCCGCGGGCTCCTCGACGACCGGCTCGACGATCTCGACGACCTCTTCGAGGGTGTCCTCGGGCGCCTCTTCGACGACCTCGGCCTCGACCTCCGCCTCGGCGGCGGCGGCCGCGGCCGCCGCCCGCTCCGGCGTCTGGAACTGGAACTTCGGCTCGGTGAACACCGGCGCCTGGAACATGGCCACGGCGGGCCGCGCGGCACGCTTCGGCGACTCGTCCACGGCGGGCGCGGGTTCCGAGAAGCCACCGGCGGCCTTGCTCACGACGCGGCGGCGGGAGCGGCGGGTGCCGGTCTCCTCGGGAGTCTCCGCGACGGGTGCGGGAGCCTCGGCGGGCGCCTTGGCCCTGGTCGGGCGAGCCTTCGTGACCGGCGCCTCGGCCTGCGCCTTCTCGGGAGCCGGCGGCTCGGCACTCTCGCCCTCGGGCGTCCCGGCGGGCGCGGTGACCCGGCGCGTGACACGGCGGCGACGGCGCGAGCCGGTCTCCTCGGCGACGGCCTCCTCGACGACCGGCACCTCGACGGCGGCGGGAGCCTCGACGGGCGCGGGAGCCTCCACCGGCTCCGGCGTCTCGACGACGGCCTCGGCGGCCTTGGGCGCACCGGCGGGCGCGGTCGCCTTACGGGTCGCCCGACGCCGCGCGGGACGCGCGGCGGGAGCCTCGTCGGCGGTCTCCTCGACAGCGGTGGCCGGGGCGGGCGCCGTCTCGACGGGTGCGGCCACGACGGGGGCGGTCACTTCTTCGGCGGCCTGCGGAGCCCCCGCCGGCGCGGACGCCTTGCGGGTGGCCCGGCGGCGGGCGCGCGGAGCGGTCTCAACCGGCGCGTCGGCCGCCCGCTCCTCGGCGGCGGCCGGTGTGGCTGCCGGTTCGGTCTGGTCGGCCTGGTCGGCCTGTATGGCCGAGACGTTCTCGGCAGCTCCCTCGGCACCGGCGGGCGGGCCAGCCGGGCGGGACGCGGCACGGCGCCGACGACGCGGCGGCAGGGTGTCGCTGGGAGTGTTTTGGTCGGAACCCTCGATGGGGTCGGTCGGTTCGAGCATGCGGGCGTTTCTCCCGTCAGGCTCCCGGGCGCCGCGCCTGGTCCGGCGCCGGCCATGAGGGCCGGTCACCGCTGACGTCCGCGGGTACGCGAGTCGCGTTCACCGCCGCCGGGGCGCGGGCGCCGCACGGGAGCTTTCCGTGTCCTGTCTCGCCGGTTCCGCACGCCATGTTGCGTACGGCCTGGCGAAAGTCTTGTGGTCGGTGCGCTGCCCGACCCAGGTGGCTCCCGAGTACGAGGGCGGCGCTACGACGTCCGTCCTTCGCGGGACCTTCCCTCTGCCTACGCCTTCGCGGCGGCAGTGGGTTCGGCCGTTGAGGGGGCCTCCGCTGCCTCGCGGTCGGGCGCGAGCGGGTCGGTCACCGTGCCGGTCTCTTCATCGAGCAGCCCCTGCGCCAGCCTGGTCACCGCTGCGGGGACCGGCGGCGCCAGGTCGGCCACGGCGCGGAGACCGGACAGGACGTCGTCGGGTCGAACGGCAGGCGTCACGTGCCGAACAACCAGCCGCAGTATCGCACAGGGCTGGTCGGTCGGCCTATCAGCCGTTTCACTCTGTGTTGTTTCCAGGTGTACGACAGCGGCGCGCGCGTCGAAATTCCTGAGACCGTTCTTCGTGGCCCGCTGGACCTCGACGACCTCGGCGGCGTTGAACGCCACCACGGCCTTCTCGGCGTCGCCCGGCTCCACCCCGGCGAGCCGCAGCTCCCACACGGAAGCCGTCAGCCGGTCCGCGAGCCCCGACGTACGGGCCTCGACCGCGTCGGTGATGTCGAGGCCGTCCGGCAGCGACTCGTCGAGCAGCGCCCGCAGCCTCTGCGGGTCCCGCGCCGAGGTCAGCGCGATCTCCAGGTACTCCGCCTCACTGCCCGTGCCGGTGGGTGCGGCATTGGCGTACGACACCTTCGGGTGCGGTGTGAACCCCGCCGAGTACGCCATCGGCACCTCGGCACGGCGCAGCGCCCGCTCGAAGGCGCGCTGGAAGTCACGGTGGCTGGTGAACCGAAGGCGACCGCGCTTGGTGTACCGCAGTCGGATGCGCTGCACCGCGGGCGCGGGCGGCGGTCCTTCGGGCTGTCGCTTACCCAGTGTTGTCAGTCCTTAGTGAGAGCGGTCGTACTCCTACCAAGAGTACGTCCCTCGCCGCCCCCAGGTTCCCGGCGAGCGACCTCTTCCCTCTCCCGGGGTGCCCCGAACAGTGCCCTGCGCAGGTCGGCGCGGGTCTGGCGGGCCGTTTCCCGCGCGGACGCGAGGACCTGCCGGGTGACGCGGCCCACGCTCCGTACGGCCTCGGCGGCGGGCCGCAGGACAGCGTCCCGGACGACATGGCCGACGGGAGTCAGCACCGTCCTGTACGCCCACCGCACCGGCTCCACGACCACCCACCGGAACACCCCCACCAGGAACCGCCACACGGCGAGCGAGATCCGGCCGACGACCCGCCACGCGTGCCCCAGCGCGTCCCCCACCTCCCGTGCGACCACCCCGAGGACCCGCCCCACCGGCACGAGCACCCACCGCCACAGCGCCACCACGGGCAGCACGAGCAGGACCCGGAGCGTCCAGTAGAGGGCGAGCCACACGCCGGTCGCGAGGAGTACGACGCCGCGCCACACCCCGTGCACGCACCACCCGATCCCCTTGCCGACCGGCGCGAGCACCCACGTGTACAACCACCCGGCGGGCACGGCGACCAGATACCGCGTCAGCCACGCGAGCCCGGCGCCGAGCGCGGTGATCCCCGTACCGATCCCCCGCAACACCCACATCGCCGCGCGCCCGACCGGTACCGCCACCCACAGGACGGCGTGCCCGAGCGCGACCAGCACGTTCCGGTAGAGCCACACGGCAGGCACCACGACCAGCACCCGCCCCAGCCAGCCGAGCCCGGTCCCCACCGGCACGACGACGTACCGCCAGAGCCCCACCACCGGCCACACGAACACCGCCTTCCCCACCCACAACAGCCCCCGCCCCACAGGCCGCAGCACAGCGTCCCTCAACACCCGCCCCACCACGACGAGCCCGTCCCACACCACCCGCACGGGCACCACGAGCACCAGCACCACGATCCGCACCGGAATCCGGATCGCCACCACGAGACACCCCTCGGCATCCCGCCCGGCCCCCGGCGCCCGCCCCTGCTTCTCCAGATCCATAACGGCATAGACGCTACGCCAGCCACCAGGGATGCGCCCAAACCCCCGCCCTCAGTATCGAACCTGCAACAGCCGCTCGGACCCCCGAAACCCGGCCCGCCCGTACGCGGACACGGCCCGCCCCGAGGAGTGCACGGTCAGCCGCTCGGCCCCCATCTCCCGCGCCCGCTCGACGACGGCTTCGAGCAGCCGCCCGCCCACGCCGTCCCCGCGTTCCTCCGGCACCACGTACACGCACTGGACGTCCCCCGAGAAGCGCTGCGGCGCGGTGGGCGTGGGCACGCGCGGCACGAGGGCCACCCAGGCCATCCCGACGACCCGTTCCCCGCGCACCACCACGGTGCACCCGTGCGACTCCCCGTTCTCCTTCGCCCACCCCACGAACCCCCGCACGAACTCCTCTCGCCCCACCACGGCCGCCTTGCCGTCCTCCTCGAACCACCGCCACCGCAGCCCGGCGACGGCTTCGAGGTCCCGCTCCTCGGCGGCCCTGATGACCATCTCGTCCGGCATGGGCTTCCCCTATTCCACGTCGAGGCCGAAGTCGCGTACCAGTTCCTCCAGGCCGCCCCGGTAGCCCTTGCCGCCGAGGACGAAGTCCCAGTCGCCGGTGTCGCGGCGGCGGAAGGAGCCGAGGACCAGGGCGGTTTCGCCGGGGCGGCCGTCGGAGACCTCCAGGACGCCGAGTTCGGCCGACCGGGCGTCGAGGAGGCGGATACGGGCGTCGGTGAAGCCGGCGAGGTCCGCGTGCGGGTCGGTCTCCGGGTCGACGGCGGCGACCAGGACGAGGCGGTCGGCCGCCGCCGGGAGCGCGTCGAAGGCGACCCTCAGAGAGGCCCGGTCCGGCGCGGCCGGCGGCAGGGCCCGTACCGAACCGTCCGGTGTCGCCGGGTTGTTGAAGAAGACGAAGTGGTCGTCGCCGAGGACCCGGCCGCCCCGGCAGACCAGCGCGCACACGTCGAGCGCGACCGTGCCGGACCAGGACATGCCGAGGACGTTGTGATCGTCGTCCGGCGGGGTGCCGTCCCCCAGGCGTCCGCGCAGGCCGTGGCGGTGGAGGAGGTCGACGAGTTCGGGGCCGGAGATCAGCTCCAGGGGCTTGCGGGCCGCGAAGTCGTGCGAGCCGGGACCGAACGACGACGTCGTCACCAGGACACCCTTGTTGGCGCCTTCGGACTGCACTGTGCCGAACAGATCCCGAACCGCCGAGGGCGGCACGGTGTTGCGGTACCGCTTGACCTGCACGACGATCTTCGCGCCACGGATCATGGCCGCGTCACTCGCGACGACGTCCACCCCTCCGTCTCCCGACCGCTGTGTGGTCACCGCCTCCATCCCCATCGCCCGGAGCAACTCCGCGACGAGTTCCTCGAAGGCGATCGGGTCCATCGCGTAGAGGTCGGGATCGTCGTCGTCCCGGTGGGTGACGACGCGGTTGCCGACGTCCTGGGGGCGGCGGTCCGGGCGTACGGCCGTCAACTGGTCGGGGCGGGCGGAGAGTTGGCCGCGCAGGCCGTCCGTGAGGCAGCTGACCGCGTCGACCTGCGCGAGGTTCAGGTGGACGAAGGAGGAGCGCCGGGCGAGGACGGTGACCAGGATGTGCCGGGCGCGCAGGCCGGTCGCGGGGTCGGGTTCGTCGGCGAAGCCGTTGAGGACGACGGACTCCAGCACGCCACTGTTGTCGGCGGCGTACAGCTCGTGCAGGACGAGCAGCGCGGACTGCGCCAGCGTCTCCCGGTACAGCGCCCGGCGCTGGATCGCGGGGCGGGCGCTCTCCCGGTACTGGTTCTCGCCCGGCGACCAGCGCACCGACTTCGCCTCGGGGACGACGCCGTGGCCGGGGAGTTCCCAGTCCAGGACGAGTTGGCGTGCCGACTGGTCGTAGGCGGCGGAGAGTTGGCGGGGGAAGTGCTCCGGCCAGGACGCCGAGGCGTACAGCGCGGCGGTGAAGTACTCGACGACGGCGTCGGGTTCGCCGCGTTCGACGCCGCGGGCCGCCTCGGCGACGCCCGCGTTGTGGCGCCGTACCTCGGTCCGCACGCCCTCGGCCCACTGCTCGTACTGCCGTTGCCGCGCGGCGAGTTGCTCCAGGCGCTGGGCCTCGGCGGCCTGGGCCGCGTACCACGCCTGCTCGAAGCGGGCGCGGGCCTCGGCCTGGGCCTGGGCGCGGCCGTTGGCCGTCCAGCCGCCGCCGTGCGCGGGGAACTGGCCGGGGTCCGGCATGAGCACCGGCCGGGCCAGGGCACCGGGGTCGAAGGGCGGCACCTGTTCCGTCCGCAGCAGCGTGTCCGGGCGGAACGCCGGCGCCCGGCACCCGGCCGCCAACAGCCCCTGGAGCACGGCCACCCGTGCCTCCAGCTCGGCGGTCCGCCGCGCGGCCTCGGCCTTGTGGTCCTGCGCGGCCTGCCGCTCGTACGCGCGCGCCTGCCGCTCCCGCTCCCTGGCCTGCCGGGCGGCGGCCTGCGCCTGGCGCTGCTGCTCACGCCGCATCTCGGCCCAGACGCCGACCATCCCGGACCTGCGACGACTCATCGGACGGAGCCCCTCCCCCTGTGTGACAGGACGACTCTATCCAGCGATCATGCCAACGAGCCCTCCCCCGAAGGGAAGGGCCCGGTAAGCGGCTCGCTACTTGTTGACCACGCTCAGCGGGAGCAACTTCTTGCCCGTGGGCCCCACTTGGATGTGGGTGTCCATCGCGGGACACACCCCGCAGTCGAAGCACGGCGTCCACCGGCAGTCCTCGACCTCTGTCTCGTCGAGGGCGTCCTGCCAGTCCTCCCAGAGCCAGTCCTTGTCGAGGCCGGAGTCGAGGTGGTCCCAGGGGAGGACTTCCTCGTAGGTGCGTTCGCGGGTGGTGTACCAGGCGACGTCGAGGCCGAAGGCGGCGAGGGACTTGTCCGCGCAGGCCATCCAGCGGTCGTAGGAGAAGTGCTCGCGCCAGCCGTCGAAGCGGCCGCCGTCCTCGTAGACGGCGCGGATGACCGAGCCGATGCGGCGGTCGCCGCGGGAGAGGAGGCCCTCGACGATGCCGGGCTTGCCGTCGTGGTAGCGGAAGCCGATGGAGCGGCCGTACTTCTTGTCGCCGCGGATCTTGTCGCGGAGCTTCTCCAGGCGCGCGTCGGTCTCCTCGGCGGAGAGCTGCGGGGCCCACTGGAAGGGGGTGTGGGGCTTGGGGACGAAGCCGCCGATGGAGACGGTGCAGCGGATGTCGCCCGCGCCGGAGACCTCGCGGCCCTTGGCGATGACGTTCGCGGCCATGTCGGCGATCTGGAGGACGTCGTCGTCGGTCTCGGTGGGCAGGCCGCACATGAAGTACAGCTTGACCTGGCGCCAGCCGTTGCCGTACGCGGTGGCGACCGTACGGATCAGGTCGTCCTCCGAGACCATCTTGTTGATGACCTTGCGCATGCGCTCGGAGCCGCCCTCGGGGGCGAAGGTGAGGCCGGAGCGGCGGCCGTTGCGGGTCAGCTCGTTCGCGAGGTCGACGTTGAAGGCGTCCACGCGGGTCGAGGGCAGGGAGAGGCCGATCTTGTCCTCGGTGTAGCGGTCGGCGAGGCCCTTGGCGATCTCGCCGATCTCGCTGTGGTCGGCGGAGGACAGGGAGAGCA
The DNA here is from genome assembly GCF_048159485.1 of Streptomyces sp. 4F14. NCBI lineage: Bacteria > Bacillati > Actinomycetota > Actinomycetes > Kitasatosporales > Streptomycetaceae > Streptomyces > Streptomyces sp. 4F14. The sequence goes on along the minus strand of NZ_JBLRVY010000026.1, from coordinate 30,793 downwards.
GGCCGACCTCCTCGAAGCCGGTCGCCTTGAGGCCCTTGTCGACCATCTCGCCGATGCCGGTGATCGACCGCTCCCGCACGGGGCGCGTGATCATGCCGGCCTGGCAGAAGCGGCAGCCGCGGGTGCAGCCGCGGAAGATCTCGACGGACATCCGCTCGTGGACGGTCTCCGCGAGCGGCACGAGCGGCTGCTTCGGGTAGGGCCACTCGTCGAGGTCCATGACGGTGTGCTTCGACACGCGCCACGGGACGCCGCTGCGGTTGGGTACGACGCGGGCGATCCGGCCGTCCGCGAGGTACTCGACGTCGTAGAAGCGGGGGATGTAGACGTTGCCGGTCTTCGAGAGGCGGAACAGCACCTCTTCCCGGCCTCCGGGGCGCCCCTCCGCCTTCCACTGGCGGACGATGTCCGTGATGTCGAGGACCGCCTGCTCGCCGTCCCCGATGACCGCCGCGTCGATGAAGTCGGCGATCGGCTCGGGGTTGAACGCGGCGTGCCCGCCCGCGAGGACGATCGGGTCGTCGAGGCCGCGGTCCTTCGCCTCCAGCGGGATGCCCGCGAGGTCGAGGGCCGCGAGCATGTTCGTGTAGCCCAGCTCCGTGGAGAAGGACAGGCCGAACACGTCGAACGCCTTCACCGGGCGGTGCGAGTCCACCGTGAACTGCGGGACGCCGTGCTCCCGCATCAGCGCCTCCAGGTCGGGCCACACGCTGTACGTGCGCTCGGCGAGGACGCCGTCCCGTTCGTTCAGCACCTCGTAGAGGATCATGACGCCCTGGTTGGGGAGTCCGACCTCGTAGGCGTCGGGGTACATGAGGGCCCAGCGGACGTCAGTGTCGTCCCACTCTTTGACCGTGGAATTGAGCTCGCCGCCGACATACTGGATCGGCTTCTGCACATGCGGGAGCAAGGCTTCGAGCTGCGGGAACACCGACTCGACAGACATCGCGAACCTTCTTGGGCTGATAGGGGTGACCATTTAGCCTAACGCGGCCGAGGCCACCCCTTTGCACAGCGAGCCACTCCCCCCGCGTCCACGGAGACCCGACAGTCACGCGCCTCCCTCTCAGATCCCCGTCCCGTCCTTCACCTCCGCCCACAGGCCCGGCAGCTCCGCCTCGTCCGCCGCGGACTGCCGCTCCTCCCTGCCGTACAGCACGCCGTACGTGAAGCCGTTCTCGCCCGCCGCGTGGGCCTGGGCCGCGATGTCCCTGAGGGCCTCGCGGGCCATGACGCTGTCCTGGTGGTCGCCCAGGAGGTTCTGGAGGGACTTGGCGGTCTTCACCATCGCGGTCGCGGGGGTGCCGAGCGCCGGTTCCGCGGCCTCCGCCGAGTACCTGGTCCGCTTCGCCTTCTTGCGGGCCTCGTGCAGCGCGAGGTCCCGCTCCGGTCCCGACGACGGCTGCGCGAGGGCCTCCTCGACGAGGGCCGCGACCTTCGCGAAGTCCTTGCGGACGGCTTTCGCGATCACCTTCTCCGGCTTCCCGCCCGCCTTCTTCGCGAGCGGGGGCGCCGCGACCAGCGCGTCGAGCCGGTCGAGCAGCGCCAGGTACCGCTTTCCGTCCAGTACGGCGATCAGGCGCCTGCGTGAACCGCCCCGGCGGGCGTGCGACCAGGTACGGACGCGGGTGCGGACGGGGCCGACGACCAGGTGGCGCGGGAGGGCGTCGAGGCCCGCCGTGACGCGGTCGGTGAGGACCTCGCGGTCGCGGTCGACGCCGAGTTCGCCCGCGAGCCACTTGAGTTCGTCGCCGATCGGGTCGGTGACCTCGCGGTCCAGGACCTTGCCGAAGGAGCGGAACGCGCTGCGGGTACGGCGGGTGGCGACGCGCATCCTGTGCACGGAGTCGTACTCGTCCTGGCGGACGGCGGGGTCGAGGGCGACGATGGCGTCCCGCTGGGCACGGAGGTAGGCGAGGACGTGGTCGGCGGCGGTGTCGGGGGCGGGAGTGGGGTTGGGGGTGAGGTGGAGGGCGGGGGGTTCGGCGGTGCGGGGGGTGGCGGGGGCGCTCGGCGTCTTGGCTGTGCGGAAGGTGCCGGTGGCGGTCTTCCCCGGCTTCCCGGGCTTCCCCTTCGCGTCCGGCTTCCCCGGCTTCCCGGGCTTCCCCTTCCCGTCCGGCTTCCCCGGCTTCCCTGCCTTCCCCTTCGTGTCCGCCTTTCCGGAAGCCTCCGCCTTCTCGGGCTTGCCCTTGCCCTCCTTGCCCCCGTCGGCCCGCACCGCGGTCTCGGTTCTCGGCGCCGTCTCCGCCAGGGCGCGGGCCAGTTTCGACACCGACTTCGAGCGGCGTACGCCCGCCTTGCGGAGGCGTTTCTCGACCTGGTCGAGGAGGGCCGGGTCGGCGCCGTCGGCGAGTTCCACCTCGATCTCCGACCACTGGACGGCACCCGTCCCGCCGCTCAGCCGCTCCGCGCGCACCGCGTCCACACTGACCTCGGCGAGGAGCCGCCCCTCGCCGTCGACCAGTTCCCGTACGTCCCGCGCGGACCGCAGTCTCACGACCGGTACGAGTTCGGTGTCCCGCACCCTCGACCTGACCAGCCCGGCGAGCGCGCGGGGCAGGGTCGGTGAGAGGGGTGCACGCACCTCGTCCCGGACGCCCGGGCTCACCGGGAACTTCAGATGCCATCCGGCGTCCGATCCGCCGGTCCGCCGCCGCAGGGTGATCGAAGCCGCCGCCAGCCGCCCGTCGGCGGTGTCGTAGTACGTGGCGTCCAGCTCCGCCAGGCCCTTGTCCAGCACCGCTTCGATCCCGGCGACGCCGGTCAGATCGGGAAGCCCGCTCTCGTCGGATTCGTACTTGCGTTCGATCTCGCGTTTCGTCTCCGCCATAGACCGAATCTAGTGGCAGTCGGGCCAAAGCGGCAGAGGGAAATGAAGCGTGAATTCACGGCGAACGCGCAGATAACCACGGAGATCACGCCGACATCGGTCTCTGGACCTTGATGGACTGGAGCAGGCCGATCGCCACCCAGACCGCGAACATCGACGACCCTCCGTAGGACACGAACGGGAGCGGCAGGCCGGTGACCGGCATGATGCCGAGGGTCATGCCGATGTTCTCGAACGCCTGGAAGGCGAACCAGGCGACGATCCCGGCCGCGACGATCGTGCCGTACAGCTCGGTCGTCTCGCGGGCGATCTTGCAGGCCCGCCACAGGACGACGCCGAGGAGGAGGACGATCAGGCCGGCGCCGACGAAGCCCAGCTCCTCGCCGGCGACCGTGAAGACGAAGTCCGTCTGCTGCTCGGGGACGAACTGGCCGGTCGTCTGCGAGCCGTGGAACAGGCCCGAGCCGGTGAGGCCGCCGGAGCCGATCGCGATCCGCGCCTGGTTCGTGTTGTAGCCGACGCCCGCCGGGTCCAGCTCGGGGTTGGCGAACGCGGCGAACCGGGCGATCTGGTACTCGTCGAGGATCCCGAGCTGCCACACCGCGAGCGCGCCGGTGGCGCCCGCGCCGAGGAGGCCGAAGATCCAGCGGTTGGAGGCGCCGGAGGCGAGCAGGACGCCGAGCACGATCATCACCATCACCATGACCGAGCCGAGGTCCGGCATCAGCATGACGACCAGCATCGGTACGGAGGCGAGGCCCAGGGCCTGGAGGACCGTGCGGTGGTCGGGGTACGGCTTGTCTCCCGCGTCCACCCTCGCCGCGAGCAGCATCGCCATGCCGAGGATGATCGTGATCTTCACGAACTCCGAGGGCTGGAGGGAGAAGCCGCCGCCGAGCACGATCCAGGAGTGGGCGCCGTTCACCGTCGAGCCCAGGGGGGTCAGGACGAGGAGGATGCCGAACACGGAGAGGCCGTACAGGATCGGGACCGCGTTGCGCAGGGTGCGGTGGCCGAGCCAGACCGTGCCGATCATCAGCGCGAAGCCGATGCCGGTGTTCATGAGGTGGCGGATCAGGAAGTAGTACTGGTCGCCCTGGTTGATCTCCGTGCGGTTTCGCGTCGCTGAGAAGACCAGGACGGAGCCGATGAAGGAGAGGGCGAGGGCGGAGAGCAGTATCGGCCAGTCGAGGCGCCTTGCGAGCGAGTCTCTCGCGAAGAGTCTGGTCCAGCCTGCGCGGTCTGGGCCGTAGCCCGAGACCGAGAAGGTGTTGCCGGTCATTTGGCTGTCCTCCTCAGGTGGCGGAGGAAGGACCGCAGGCCGTGAGTCCCACGGTTCGTCGTTCGGCGGGTGTGGCGCCGTTGTGGCTGGTCGCGCCCCGCGGCGGAGCCGCTGATAGACACAGCCCCGCGCCCCTTGACAGCGTTGCCCCTGGGTGCGTCAGAACCCGGGCCCGTTTTCCGGCGACGCCTCGACTTCCGCCGCGTGTCCTGGTTGCCCCCCGTGTTCGTCGGTGTCGTTCCCGGCGGGAGCGTGCCGTCCTGCTTCGGAGCCTCCGTCTGGCTCGCCCGCTGGTCCTTCGCCGGGTCCTTGGGGACCTTCGGGGAGGTGATGGTGCCGTCCGTCTGGACCTTGGGGAGGGTTTTCTGCGGGGTCGGGAGGAGGGCGTTCTTGGGGGTGATCGTGCCGTCGTCGGAGACGCCGTACAGGGCGTCGTAGATGTTGCGGACAGCCGGGCCGGAGGCGCCGGAGCCGGTGCCGCCCTGGGACATCGTCATGACGATCGCGTAGTCCTTGGTGTACGTCGCGAACCAGGACGTCGTCTGCTTGCCGTAGACCTCGGCGGTACCCGTCTTCGCGTGCATCGGGATCTTCGCCTGGGGCCAGCCGACCTGGGCGAAGCGCCAGGCGGCGGTGCCTCGGGTGGCGACGCCGGCGAGGGCCTCGTCCATGGAGCTGAGCGTGGCCTGGCTTATGGGCAGCTTGCCGTGGGCCTTGGGCTTGATCTCGGTGGTCGTCCTGCCGTCGGGGCTGATGACGGCCTTGCCCACGGTCGGGTTCCACAGGGTGCCGCCGTTGGAGATGGCCGCGTAGATCGTCGCCATCTGGATCGGCGTGACGAGGGTGTCGCCCTGGCCGATGGAGTAGTTGATCTCGTCACCGGCGCGCATCTGGTTGCCTTCGAGGCAGTTCTCGTACGCGATCTGCTCGACGTACGTGCCGCCCTTCTTGCCCTGCTTGCACCAGGCGTCCTTGTTGGCCTTCCAGTAGCTCTGCTTCCACTGGCGGTCGGGGACGCGGCCGGTGACCTCGTTCGGCAGGTCGATGCCGGTCTCCTTGCCGAGGCCGAACTGGTGGGCGGCCTTGAAGAAGTAGTCGCCGGGGTTCTTCTTCGGCTTGATGCCGCCGTCCTTCTGCCATTCGCGGTGCGCGAGGCCGTAGAAGACGGTGTCGCAGGAGACTTCGAGGGCGCGGCCGAGGCTGATCGGGCCGAAGTTCTCCGACTCGAAGTTCTTGAAGACCTGCCCGCCGACCGAGTACGAGCTCGTGCAGGGGTAGCGCCCGTCGAAGTCGTACCCGGCTTCCACGGCGGCGGCCGTGGAGATCACCTTGAACGTCGAACCCGGCGCGGACTGACCCTGTATGGCCCGGTTCAGCAGCGGGTAGTTGGAGTTCTTGCCGGTGAGGGCCTGGTAGTCCTTGGCGGAGATGCCGCCGACCCACGCGTTCGGGTCGTACGTCGGGTTGGAGGCCATGGCGACGATGCGGCCGGTCTTGGCCTCCATCACGACGACGGCGCCGGAGTCCGCCTTGTACCTCTCATTGGTGTTGCGGTCCCACTGCTTGCGGGCTTCCTTCATCGCGTCGTTCAGCTCGTACTCCGCGACGCGCTGCACGCGGGCGTCGATGCTGGTGACGAGGTTGGCGCCGGGCTGGGCCGGGGTCGCCTCGGCCTGGCCGATGACGCGGCCGAGGTTGTCGACCTCGTAGCGCGTGACGCCCGCCTTGCCGCGCAGTTCCTTGTCGTACTCGCGCTCCAGGCCCGAGCGGCCGACCTGGTCGGAGCGCAGGTAGGGCGAGTCGCTGTCCTTGGCCTGCTGGATCTCGTCGTCCGTGACCGGGGAGAGGTAGCCGAGGACCTGGGCGGTGTTGGACTTGCCGGGGGCCGGGTAGCGGCGGACCGCCTCGGGCTCGGCGGTGATGCCGGGGAAGTCCTCGGCGCGCTCGCGGATCTGGAGGGCCTGCTTGGCGGTGGCCTCGTCGGTGATCGGGATGGGCTGGTAGGGCGAGCCGTTCCAGCAGGGCTGGGGGGTCTGGGCGTCGCAGAGGCGGACCTTCTGCTGGACCTCCTCGGGCGTCATGCCGAGCACGCCCGCGAGCTTGGCGAGGACCGCCTTGCCGTCGTCCTTCTGCTTGAGCAGGTCCGTGCGCGACGCGGAGACCACGAGCCGGGTCTCGTTGTCGGCGAGGGGGACGCCCCGCGCGTCCAGGATCGAGCCGCGCACGGCGGGCTGGACGACCTGCTGGACGTGGTTGCCGGACGCCTCCTTCGCGTACTCGTCGCCCTCCCGGATCTGGAGGTACCACAGGCGTCCGCCGAGGGTCGCGAGCAGGGAGAGGACGAGGATCTGGATCACCACGAGCCGCGTCTGCACCCTTGGTGTCCGCCCGGTCTCCGGGATGTTCGTCACTGCCTCCCCCTTTCGCTGCGCCGAAGCGGCGTGCCCCGCGATGTCACGCGATGAATCGAATGTCCGTACGCTTCATGAACGGCCGGGCCCCCGGCCCGCGTTCCGCCACCGTTCACCCCTGCGGGTGAATTCCGCGCCCCCACCCTCACAGCCGCTTCACCCCTTTGATCCGCCCCGTCCGCGCGGCCGACCGCTTCGCCGCCTTCATCTTCAGCCCGCTCCCCCGCTGTCCCCCGATCCGCAGCCCGGTCCCGGACGACAGCCACCCGGCGGACACGTCCCGCGCCTTGGAGGCCGAACCCGCCTCGGCGAGCGGGTCGTTGTCGGCACGCCGGGCGAGGAACATCACGGCGGGCACGACGAAGGGCGCGAGCAGCAGGTCGTACAGGGCGGCGCTGAACAGCAGCCCGCCGATCCCGACGTGCCGCGCGGAGGTGTCGCCGACGAGGGCGCCGACCGCCGCGTACAGGAGCGTGGAGCCGATCGCGGAGGCGACGACGACCAGCATCGGGGCGGTCGCCGACTTCAGGCGCCCGGTCTCGGGTTTGATCAGCCCGGCCGCGTACCCGATGACGCTGAGGACGAGGGCGTATCTGCCGGCCGCGTGGTCGGCGGGCGGTGCGAGGTCCGCGAGGAGGCCCGCGCCGAAGCCGATGAGGGCGCCGCTGGTGTGGCCGTAGACCATGGCGAGGCCGAGGACCGTGAGGAGCAGCAGGTCGGGGACGGCGCCGGGGAGGTGGAGCCGGGCCAGGACGCTGACCTGGACGACGAGGGCCACGACGACGAGGGTCGTGGAGAGCAGGATGCGGTTGACGCGCATGGGGGTTTCAGCTCCTACTGCTCTTGCTGCTGTTCGTCCGGCCCGCCCTGGTCCGGTTTCGTCGCTCCCGGCGTCACCGTCACGGTGACCGTCGGTGTGGGGACCGGCCTGGGCTTGGCCGGCAGGACCGTGTCACGCGGGTCCTTCTTCGGGGCCTCGACGACCACCCCCACGATGTCGAGCTTGGTGAAGCTGACGTACGGCGTGACGTACAGCGTGCGCGTGAGGTCGCCGCCGGAGGGGTCGACGCGGGAGACGATCCCGACCGGGACGCCCGGCACGAACGGCTTGTCGGCCTGCGAGCCGAAGGTGACGAGCCGGTCGCCCTTCTTCACCTCGGCCTTGCCGTTGAGGAGTTCGACGCGCAGCGGCCGGTCGCCCTGCCCGGACGCGAACCCGAGCTCGTCGGACGCCTCCATGCGCGTACCGACGGTGAAGTCGGGGTCGTTGGCGAGGAGCACGGTCGACGCGTTGGGCCCGACGGTCGTGACGCGGCCGACGAGGCCGTCGCCGTTCAGTACGGTCATGTCGCGCTGGATGCCGTCCTTGGCGCCGACGTCGATGGTGATCGTCCAGGAGAAGCCCTGGGCCGCTCCTATGGCGATGACCTGCGCGCCCTTGATGCCGTACTGGCCCTCGCCGGCGATCTTCAGCATCTTGTCGAGCTGCGTGAGGCGGCTGCGGTTGCGGTCGTCGCTGCCGAGCTCGGCCTTGAGGGCGGCGTTCTCCTTTTCGAGGGCCGCGAGCCGGTCGTGGCGCTTGCCGGAGTCGCGTACGGCGGAGACCGCGTTGCCGACGGGGTCGACGGCCGAGGCGACGCCGTTCTCGATGGGTCCGAAAACCGTCGCCGCGGCCTGCCGGGCGCCGTCGACCGGAGAGTCCTCACCTCCCCTGATGTCGACCGTGATCAGCGCGAACGAGACGGCGACCAGCAGTACCAGGAGCAGCCGGCTCTCTCGTGTGTCCCTCACGTGCGGCGGCCGTGCCTTCCTCGTAGGAATTGCGGGAATTGGGGAAGCTTATGCCTCTATATCAACGATCCGCCGCACGAGAGGAGTTCGTCTCGTACGGCGGAATCGAAGTGTTACGTCATCTGCGCGGCGCGGCGTCCAGCACCTGCTGGAGCGCCTCGAACTCCTCGACGCACTTGCCGGAGCCGAGCGCGACGCTGTCGAGCGGGTCCTCGGCGATGTGGATCGGCATGCCGGTCTCCCGGCGCAGCCGCTCGTCGAGGCCGCGCAGCAGGGCGCCGCCGCCGGTGAGGACGATGCCGCGGTCCATGATGTCGCCGGACAGTTCGGGCGGGCACTTGTCGAGGGTCGTCTTGACGGCGTCGACGATCGCGTTGACGGGTTCCTCGATCGCCTTGCGGACCTCGCCGGCCGAGATGACGACGGTCTTGGGCAGGCCGGAGACCAGGTCCCGGCCGCGGATCTCGGTGTGTTCGTCGGAGTCGAGGTCGTACGCCGAACCGATCGTGATCTTGATCTGTTCGGCGGTGCGCTCACCGAGGAGGAGGGAGTACTCCTTCTTGATGTGCTGGATGATCGCGTTGTCCAGCTCGTCGCCCGCGACGCGGATCGACTGGGCGGTGACGATGCCGCCGAGCGAGATCACCGCGACCTCGGTGGTGCCGCCGCCGATGTCCACCACCATGTTGCCCGTGGCCTCGTGGACCGGCAGGCCGGAACCGATGGCCGCGGCCATGGGCTCCTCGATGATGTGCACCTGGCGGGCGCCGGCCTGGGTCGACGCCTCGATGACGGCACGGCGCTCGACGCCGGTGATGCCGCTGGGCACGCACACGACGACGCGGGGCCGGGCGAGGTAGCGGCGCTTGTGGATCTTCAGGATGAAGTAGCGCAGCATCCGCTCGGTGATCTCGAAGTCGGCGATGACGCCGTCCTTGAGCGGGCGCACGGCGACGATGTTGCCGGGCGTCCGACCGATCATCTTCTTCGCCTCGGAGCCGACCGCGAGGATCCCACCGGTGTTGGTGTTGATCGCGACCACGGACGGCTCGTTGAGTACGATCCCGCGACCCCTGACGTACACCAGCGTGTTGGCGGTCCCGAGGTCGACAGCCATGTCACGGCCGATGAACGACATTGAGTTCCCCATCAGGATTCGTCTGGCCTTCCCACGAGCTTTTGAGGGCTTTTCAGGACGGCGAAGTGGGTGCGGTGACGTGAAGGCTTACATCGTAGACGCGCCATCACGGACACCGCGCGAGGGTCTTCGCCATTGTCAGCACGTGCCGACCCGCCTCGCTTGTGGAGACGGTCCATCGGGGGCACGCGTTCCCCCGATCGGCACCGCATATGCCGAAGGACGGCCGAAAATGTACGGCCGTCCCCGGACTGACGAACAGACGATCTGACCCGGCGTCAGAAACGTCCACGAAAACTCCCTGAGAGGGAACACCCCCGCGTGCGCGGGGACCACAAAGTTCATGGACGCCGTTGTACGAAGGTCAGGCGCGACCCGGGAAGAACAGCTTGACCTCGCGCTCCGCCGACTCCTCCGAGTCCGAGGCGTGGATCAGGTTCTCCCGGACGATGGTCCCGAAGTCGCCCCGGATCGAGCCCGGCGCGGCGGCGATCGGGTCCGTCGGGCCGGCGAGCTGACGCACACCCTCGATGACCCGCTCGCCCTCGGCGATCAGCGCGACGACCGGACCCGAGGCCATGAACTCCACCAGCGGCTCGTAGAACGGCCGGCCCACGTGCTCCGCGTAGTGCTGCTCCAGGATCCCGCGGTCCAGCGTCCGCAGTTCCAGCGCGGTGATCCGCCAGTCCGCCTTGCGCTCGATACGGCCGATGATCTCGCCGGTCAGGCCACGACGAACGGCGTCGGGCTTGAGGAGGACGAGGGTGCGCTGGCTCACTGAGGGGCTCCTTCGCTGCTGATGTGCGGTGTCACGAGGTTACAGGGCGTGTCGTCGCCGCCGTCACGCAGCGTCAGGTGTAGTGGAGGCCGCCTGCGCGGCGAACCTCGCCCTCGCCTCGTCGACCTTGCGGCCGTAGTGGACCGACGCCCACCACAGGGCCGCGAAGACCGCGCCCATGAAGAACATCAGCGGGACGAAGACCCCGGACACGATCAGCGCGACCTGGAGCGCCCAGCCGAGGGCGATCCCGCCGGGGCGGGTGACGACGCCGCACAGCAGGACGCTGAGGAACATCAGCGTCCCGCACACCGTCCAGACCGTGGCCATCGACAGGTCCGGGTCCTTCATCGCGACCAGGCCCGCGAAGCCGATCAGAAAGAACTCGCCCACCAGCGTCGACGAACAGAGCGTGCGCATCCTCAGCGCCCTCCCAGGAGCACGCGGGCCTCGCCCACGGTGATGACGGAACCGGTGACCAGGACGCCCGCGCCGGAGAACTCGCCGTCCTCCTCGGCCAGGGTGATCGCGGCCTCCAGGGCGTCGGGGAGACGGGGCTCGACCTGGACCCTGTCCTCGCCGAAAATCTCTACGGCAACAGCGGCGAGCGCGTCCGCGTCCATCGCCCGCGCCGTCGAGTTCTGCGTGACCACGATCTCCGCGAAGATCGGCTCGAACGCCTCCAGCAGGCCCCGTACGTCCTTGTCGCCGGCCGCGCCGACCACGCCGATCAGCTTGCTGAAGTCGAAGACCTCGCTGATCGCCTCCGCGGTCACCCGCGCGCCCGCCGGGTTGTGCGCGGCGTCCAGGACGACCGTCGGGGAGCGGCGGACGATCTCCAGCCGGCCCGGGGACGTGACCTTCGCGAACGCCTTGCGGACCACGTCGATGTCGAGGGGCTCCGCGCGGGCCGCGCCGACGCCGAAGAACGCCTCCACCGCGGCCAGGGCCACCGCCGCGTTGTGCGCCTGGTGGGCGCCGTGCAGAGGGAGGAAGACCTCCGGGTACTCGCCGCCGAGGCCGCGCAGGGTCATGAGCTGGCCGCCCACCGCGACCTGCCGCTCCACGACCCCGAACTCCAGGCCCTCCCGCGCGACCGTCGCGTCCACCTCCACCGCGCGCTTCAGCAGGACCTGCGCGGCGTCCACGGGCTGCTGGGAGAGGATCACCGTCGCGTCCTGCTTGATGACGCCGCCCTTCTCGCCCGCGATCTCCGCCGGGGTCGTGCCCAGGCGGTCCGTGTGGTCCAGGGAGATGGGGGTGATCACCGCTACGTCCGCGTCGATCACGTTCGTCGCGTCCCAGGTGCCGCCCATGCCGACCTCGACGACCGCGACGTCCACCGGCGCGTCCGCGAACGCCGCGTACGCCATGCCCGTCAGGACCTCGAAGAAGGAGAGGCGGTACTCCTCCTTCGCGTCCACCATCTCCACGTACGGCTTGATGTCCTCGTACGTCTCGACGAACCGCTCCGCCGAGATGGGGGCGCCGTCCAGGCTGATGCGCTCGGTGATCGACTGCACGTGCGGGGACGTGTACCGGCCCGTGCGCAGCTCGAACGCGCCGAGCAGCGACTCGATCATGCGGGCCGTGGACGTCTTGCCGTTCGTGCCCGTGATGTGGATCGACGGGTACGCGTTCTGGGGCTCCCCCAGCACGTCCATCAGCGCCGCGATCCGCTGTACCGACGGCTCCAGCTTCGTCTCGCCCCAGCGGGTCGCCAGCTCCGTCTCGACACCGCGCAATGCTTTGTCGACCTCGGGGTCGGCGGGGCGACTCGGTACGTCGGCCTCCGGCTGCCCTCCCTGGGTACGCAGCGTCCGGCTCCCCGCCTCGATGACCGCGAGGTCGGGGTCTCGGTCGGTCTCGGCGGCGATGATCTCGTCGAACGGGTCGCTTTGTGTCACGGGGCCAGTCTACGGAGCGCCGCCGACATCGGGTGGGTCCGGGGCGTATCGCCCAGCGAGGTGAACGCCGGGCGCGTCCCCGGGCGTGGCGCGGGCGCGGTCCGCCATTCTCACCGGAGTCCCGTTCATTCCTATTTTCGAGAAAGGAACAGTCATGCGCAGATTCGTCCCCGCGCTGCTGGCCGCGTCCTTCGCCGCGACGACCCTCACCGTGGCGATCGCTCCCCTGGCCTCCGCCTCCGCCGCCGCGGGCTGCCGCTACTACTACACGTCGTACTTCCGCGGCCCCAACGGCGAGACGAAGGGCTCCGGCGAGTACAGCGAGGGCGACCACGACCCCGAGGGCCGCATCTGCCGCAACGGCTGGTGGATGGAAGCCGCCGAGCTGGACGACGGCATGCTCTGACCGTCCGCGCACGACAAGGGCCCCGGTGCTTGCGCAGCGCCGGGGCCCTCCGTGTCGCTCACGCCTGCGGCAGGTTCCCCAGCTGCGTCGTGATGCGGGCGATGTCCGCCTCCGCCTTCGTCAGGCGGGCCTTGATCTTCTCGACCACGTTTTCCGGGGCCTTGCCCACGAACGCCTCGTTGCCGAGTTTCTTCTCGGCCTCGGCCTTCTCCTTCTCCGCCGCGCCCAGGTCCTTCGTGAGGCGCTTGCGCTCGGCCTCGACGTCGATCGTGCCGGAGAGGTCGAGGGCGACCGTCGCGCCGGCCACGGGGAGGGTCGCCGTCGCCGCGAACTCCTCGCCCTCCGGCTGGAGTCGGAGGAGCTGGCGGATGGCGGCCTCGTGGGCCACCAGAGGCGTGCCGTCGAGAGACAGGCGGGCCGGGACCTTCTGGCCGTCCTTGAGGCCCTGGTCCTTGCGGAAGCGGCGGACCTCGGTGACGACCTGCTGGACGAGGGCGATCTCCTGCTCGGCGGCGTCGTCGCGGAAGCCCCCCGGTGCGTCAGCACCAGGAACAGACACAGTGGCGGGCCAGTCCGCCGTGACCAGCGTTTCGCCGCCGGTCAGCGTCGTCCACAGGGTGTCGGTGACGAACGGGATCACCGGGTGCAGGATGCGCAGCATGACGTCCAGGACCTCGCCCAGGACGCGCGCCGAGACCCTCGCCTGGTCGCCGCCCGCGAAGAACGTCGGCTTGGACAGCTCGACGTACCAGTCGAAGACCTCGTCCCACGCGAAGTGGTAGAGGGCCTCGCTGAGCTTGGCGAACTGGAAGTCGTCGTAGAAGGCGTCGACTTCGGCGACGGTCTTGTCGAGGCGGGAGAGGATCCAGCGGTCGGTGGCGGAGAGCTGCTCGGCCGGCGGGAGGTCGCCCTCGACGGTCGCGCCGTTCATGAGGGCGAACCGCGTCGCGTTCCACACCTTGTTGGTGAAGTTGCGGGACGCCTGGACCCAGTCCTCGCCGATGGGGACGTCCGCGCCGGGGTTGGCGCCCTTGGCGAGGGTGAAGCGGACGGCGTCGGAGCCGTACTTGTCCATCCAGACCAGAGGGTCGACGGCGTTGGGGTTGGACTTGGACATCTTCTTGCCGAACTCGTCCCGGACGAGGCCGGTGAGCGCGATCGTCTTGAAGGGGGCCTCGCCGTCCATGGCGTACAGGCCGAACATCATCATCCGGGCGACCCAGAAGAAGATGATGTCGTGGCCGGTGAGCAGGACGTCGGTCGAGTAGAACTTCTCCAGGTCGGGCGTCTTCTCGGGCCAGCCGAGGGTGGAGAAGGGCCACAGGCCGGAGGAGAACCAGGTGTCGAGGACGTCGGAGTCCTGGGTCCAGCCCTCGCCGGTGGGCGGCTGTTCGTCGGGGCCGACGCAGACGACCTCGCCCTCGGGGCCGTACCAGATCGGGATGCGGTGGCCCCACCAGAGCTGGCGCGAGATGCACCAGTCGTGCATGTTGTCGACCCAGTCGAAGTACCGCTTCGACATGTCCTCGGGGTGGATGGCGACGCGCCCGTCCCGGACGGCGTCCCCGGCGGCCTGCGCGAGGGGCGCGACCTTGACCCACCACTGCATGGACAGACGCGGTTCGACGGTCGTCTTGCAGCGCGAGCAGTGGCCCACGGAGTGCATGTACGGCCGCTTCTCGGCGACGATCCGCCCCTGCTCCTTGAGCGCGCCGACGACGGCGGAGCGCGCCTCGAAGCGGTCGAGGCCGAGGAAGGGGCCGTGGACGGTGATCACGCCGCGCTCGTCCATGACCGTCATGTTCGGCAGGTCGTGCCGGCGGCCGATCTCGAAGTCGTTCGGGTCGTGCGCCGGGGTCACCTTGACGGCGCCGGTGCCGAACTCGGGGTCGACGTGGGTGTCGGCCACGACCGGGATCGTGCGGTCGGTCAGCGGGAGCTTGATGTGCTTGCCGACGAGGTGCTTGTACCGCTCGTCGTCGGGGTGGACGGCGACGGCCGTGTCGCCGAGCATCGTCTCCGCGCGGGTCGTGGCGACGACGAGGCTGTCCTCGCCCTCGCCGTACCGGATGGAGACCAGCTCGCCGGCGTCCTCCTGGTACTCGACCTCGATGTCCGAGATGGCGGTCAGGCAGCGCGGGCACCAGTTGATGATGCGCTCGGCCCGGTAGATCAGCTCGTCGTCGTAGAGGCGCTTGAAGATGGTCTGGACGGCCTTGGAGAGGCCCTCGTCCATGGTGAAGCGCTCGCGGGACCAGTCGACGCCGTCGCCGAGGCGGCGCATCTGGCCGAGGATCTTGCCGCCGTACTCGTCCTTCCACTGCCACACGCGCGCGGTGAACTCCTCGCGCCCGAGGTCGTGGCGGGACTTGCCCTCCTCGGCGAGCTGCTGCTCGACCTTGTTCTGGGTGGCGATGCCCGCGTGGTCCATGCCGGGCAGCCACAGGGACTCGAAGCCCTGCATGCGCTTGCGGCGGGTGAGCGCGTCCATCAGCGTGTGCTGGAAGGCGTGGCCCAGGTGCAGGGAGCCGGTGACGTTCGGCGGGGGGATGACGATCGTGTACGGCGGCTTGTCGCTGGACGCGTGCGCCTCGAAGTAACCGCGCTCCACCCAGCGCTCGTACAGCGGCCCCTCTACCTCGGCCGGCGCGTACTGGGTCGGCAGGTCGGTGGCGGGCGCTGTGTGCTGCTGAGAGTTCTCGGTCACGCGCCAAGTTTAAAGGGGTCCCGGGACTGTCCAGAACTCGATTGTTCTGTAACGGGGCACACCCCGATGCCAGGAGTTCCCTGTGTCTGGGCCAGGATGACAGGAGCACATAAAACATCTGGAGGGGAACCCAGGATGAGCAACAACCAGCCGGGTCCGTACGGCGGTCAGCCGCAGCAGTCCGGTCCGTACGGCCAGCCCGGCCCGTACGGCCAGCCGCAGGCGCCGCAGCCCGGCTACGGGTACCCCCAGGGTGGTGTGCCGCCGCAGGCCAACCCCTACAACCAGCCCACCCAGCCGATGGGCCAGGTCCCGCAGGCGCCGTACGGGCAGGCTCCGTACGGGCAGCAGCCCCCTTACGGCGCTCCCCCGATGCAGCAGCCGCCCGCCCCCGCCGGGAAGAAGAAGCGCGCCGGGCTGATCGTCGGGGTCGCCGCCGTGGTCGTGGCGCTCGCGGTCGGCGCATACGTCGTGACGCAGGGCGAGAGCGACAGCGGCGGGCTGGAGAACGACGGCGCGCACCGGCTCGACACCCCGGCGACGGTCGTCACCGACTACAAGCGGGTCGGCAAGGGCGGCGAGACGTCCGACGCGGAGACCGTCAAGTACCTCCAGACCAGCGGCGTCAAGGGCGGCAAGGCCGTCCTCGGGCAGTGGTCGACGGCCGACTTCGGCGACTACGACCCGCAGAACCCCGACCCGGCCGATCTCCCGTCGCGGGCCGAGCTGTTGACCGCGCGCGGGGTGACGCTGCTGGGCGGCTACGGCGAGATAGCCGACCCGCAGTCGACGCTCGACAAGTACTTCGTCGCCATCACCGCGCAGATCGACGCGAACAACAAGAAGATCGAGGCGGGCGGCGCGTCCTCCGGCGGCGCCTCCAAGACGACGCTCCAGGGGCAGCCGGAGCAGGTCGACATGGACGGCGCGGTGGCCAAGTGCCAGGCCGCCTCCAGCGTCAACTCCCTGACGAAGAAGGTCTCCACGGACTGGTTCTGCGTCTGGGCCGACTACAGCACGGTCGGCATGGTCTCCCCCGGCGACAACACGAAGAGCATCGACAAGGCCACGGCCGTGGACATGACCGGCAAGCTGCGCAAGGAAGTTCGCGTC
This sequence comes from Streptomyces sp. 4F14, assembly GCF_048159485.1. NCBI lineage: Bacteria > Bacillati > Actinomycetota > Actinomycetes > Kitasatosporales > Streptomycetaceae > Streptomyces > Streptomyces sp. 4F14. The sequence continues at coordinate 14,430 of NZ_JBLRVY010000026.1, read as the reverse complement.
AAGCTCTGAGGGTGTTCAGTACGTCGATGAGGGGCCCGGAATCGATTCCGGGCCCCTCATCGACGTAACTGTCAAAGCTCTACGCGGACTTCTGCTCCCCCGGCCCGCGGCCGCCGCGCGAATCCCTCGGGATCAGCGTCGGGTTGACGTTGGAGAGGACGACGTCGGCGGTGATGACGACACGTGCCACGTCCTTGCGGGACGGGACCTCGTACATCACGCCCTGGAGGACTTCCTCCATGATGGCGCGCAGGCCGCGGGCGCCGGTCTGGCGCAGGATCGCCTGGTCGGCGATGGCTTCGAGGGCCTCGCGCTCGAAGTCCAGCTCCACGCCGTCGAGTTCGAAGAGGCGCTGGTACTGCTTGACCAGGGCGTTGCGGGGCTCGATGAGGATCTGGAGGAGGGCCTCGCGGTCCAGGTTGTGGACCGAGGTGATGACGGGGAGGCGGCCGATGAACTCGGGGATCATGCCGAACTTGACGAGGTCCTCGGGCATGACCTCCCCGAACTGGTCCTTCGACTGGAGTTCGAGCTTGGAGCGGATCGTCGCGCCGAAGCCGATGCCCTTGGCGCCCGCGCGGGCCTCGATGATCTTCTCCAGTCCGGCGAAGGCGCCGCCCACGATGAACAGGACGTTCGTCGTGTCGATCTGGATGAACTCCTGGTGCGGGTGTTTACGGCCGCCCTGCGGGGGCACCGAGGCGGTCGTGCCCTCCAGGATCTTCAGCAGGGCCTGCTGGACGCCCTCGCCGGAGACATCGCGGGTGATCGACGGGTTCTCGCTCTTGCGGGCGACCTTGTCGATCTCGTCGATGTAGATGATCCCCGTCTCGGCCTTCTTGACGTCGTAGTCGGCCGCCTGGATCAGCTTCAGGAGGATGTTCTCGACGTCCTCGCCGACGTACCCGGCCTCGGTCAGCGCCGTCGCGTCCGCGATCGCGAACGGGACGTTCAGCATGCGCGCGAGGGTCTGGGCGAGGAGGGTCTTGCCCGAGCCGGTGGGGCCGAGCAGGAGGATGTTGGACTTCGCGAGCTCGATGGCGTCCTCGCGGCTCTGGCCGCCGCCGTTCTCACCGGCCTGGACGCGCTTGTAGTGGTTGTACACCGCTACCGAGAGGGCCTTCTTCGCGGCCTCCTGGCCGACGACGTACCCCTCCAGGAACTCGTAGATCTCGCGGGGCTTGGGGAGTTCCTCCCAGCGCACCTCGCTCGTCTCGGCGAGCTCCTCCTCGATGATCTCGTTGCAGAGATCGATGCACTCGTCGCAGATGTACACACCAGGCCCTGCGATGAGCTTCTTGACCTGCTTCTGGCTCTTGCCGCAGAACGAGCACTTGAGCAGATCGCCGCCGTCACCGATGCGTGCCACGGTGTGCTTCCCCTTCGCCATGGGAGACGCCTGGACGCTACGAGTCCAGCGGCTCCTGGTGCTGCCTTATGTCGACGGTACCTTGCCTGACCCCCCGTTCGGGTCCCCCTTGGCACGGTTCACTTTGACGTGGACCGTGTCAAACCGTGCCAAGGGGCGGCAGACGGATTCGCCCGCGCGTCAACGAATGGACGCGTTGTTCATCTTGCGGGTGGAGATGATCTGGTCCACGAGGCCGTACGCGAGCGCGTCCTCGGCGGTCAGGATCTTGTCGCGCTCGATGTCCTCGCGGATCTTCTCGATCGGCGTGGTCGAGTGCTTGGCCAGCATGTCCTCCAGCTGCGCGCGCATGCGGAGGATCTCATTGGCCGCGATCTCCAGGTCGGAGACCTGGCCCCGGCCCGTCTCGCTGTAGGGCTGGTGGATCAGGACGCGGGCGTTCGGCAGGGCCATGCGCTTGCCGGGGGTGCCGGCGGCGAGCAGGATCGCGGCGGCGGAGGCCGCCTGGCCCATGCAGACCGTCTGGATGTCCGGCTTCACGAACTGCATCGTGTCGTAGATCGCGGTGAGCGCGGTGAACGAGCCGCCGGGGCTGTTGATGTAGACCGAGATGTCGCGGTCCGGGTCCATCGACTCCAGGCACAGGAGCTGCGCCATGACGTCGTTGGCGGACGCGTCGTCGATCTGCACGCCGAGGAAGATGACCCGCTCCTCGAAGAGCTTCGCGTACGGGTCGTACTCGCGGATGCCCTGCGAGGTGCGCTCGACGAAGCGGGGGATCACGTAGCGGGACTCGGCCTTCGGGCCGGTGTACTCGGCCTGGGCACGGTCGTACAGTCCGCTGCCGGGAAAGCTGTTCACGGTGTCTCCTGAGAAGGCTGTGCTGGGCGGTGGCTGGTGGGTGGGGCGGACGGGCGTGGTCGGGGGTCGGGGCGGGGTCCTGCGGGGCTTCACGGGCGGGTCTCCGCGGGTCCTGACGGACTCGCGGGGGCCCTGACGGTCCGGCGGTTCCCTGCGGGGCCCTGGGGGCTCGCCGGGTTCCTACGGGTCCGGCGGGGCCTGCGGGCCCTGGGGGCTCGCCGGGTTCCTGCCGGGTCCCCCGGGCCGACGGACTCGCCGGGTCCTCTCGGGCCCTGACCGGTCCGGCGGGCCCTCGGGGTCACGGGGCCCTCGCGGGTCCTGCGGCCCTCCGGAGCCCTCGGGAGGCTCTGCCGGGCCACGAGAGCCTCCGGGCCCCTCTCGGGGCTCCAGCGGGCTCTGCGGGACTTCGGGGTCCTGCGGGGCCTCGGGCCGGGGCCGCCTCGCGGGGCCCGTCCCAGGGGTGGGTCCGCGCGGGGCGTTCCCTCGCCGGTTCCGGAGCCGTCCGGCCGGTCCCTTCCGGGGGCGGCCCTTCCGGCTGCCCACCGCAGGCTCCCGAGCCCTTCGGGCCCCGGTCCCCTGAGGTTCCGAACCATCCGGACCTGTCCCCTCGCGGGTCCCGGACCCGTCCGGTTCGGTCCCTCCGAGGTTCCGTTCCGGCCTGGAGTTCCGAACCCGTCCGGTCCCCCGAGGATTCCGAGCCGTCCGGCTCGGCCACGAGGTTCCGGGCCGGCTCCTGCGGGCCGCGAGCCTTGCGGGTCCATGGCCCCGTCGGGTTCCGGAGCCCGTGAGGCTCTGGACCTTCCGGAGGTCCGGACCCTCCAGGGCTCGTCGGCCTCCGAGTCCGGCGCCGTGGGGATTCGGACCCCTTCGGACCGGTCCCGGGGGACCTCGCAGGGCCCGGGTGGGGGCGCCGGCTCTGTCGAACCCGGCCCCGGCAAGTCCCGTCTCCCTGGGTGACCCCCGGAGGGCTACGCTCCGGTGCCGCCGCCGCCCGGCATGCCGGCGGCTGTGGCGATGACGTCGTCGATGAGGCCGTAGTCCTTGGCCTCGTGGGCGTCGAACCAGCGGTCTCGGTCGGAGTCGCGGGTGATCTGTTCGACGGACTGGCCGGTGTGGAGGGAGGTCAGCTCGGCCATGCGCTTCTTGGTGTGCAGGAGGCGCTCGGCGTGGATCTTGATGTCCGAGGCCGAGCCGGCGAGGCCGGCGGACGGCTGGTGGATCAGGATCTCGGCGTTCGGGAGCGCGAAGCGCTTGCCGGGGGTGCCCGCGCTGAGCAGGAACTGACCCATGGAGGCGGCGAGGCCCATCGCGATCGTCACGACGTCGTTCTTGATGAACTGCATCGTGTCGTAGATCGCCATGCCCGCGGTGATGGAGCCGCCGGGGCTGTTGATGTAGAGGTTGATGTCCTTGGCGGGGTCCGCGGCAGCCAGCAGCAGCAGCTGCGCGGTGATCCGGTTCGCGATGTCGTCGTCCACCGGCTGGCCGAGGAAGATGATCCGCTCGTTGAGCAGTCGATTGTAGACATGGTCGCCGAGGCCACCGCCGATGGAGGGCTCACCGGCGGCGGAGGGCATCAGATTCGTCACGTATCCACCTGCTCGTCTTACGACGGCGCCGGGCCGTCTCACGTTTCCCTGCGAGGGCCTCCGGCGGTTCAGCCGATAACGCAGGCCCTCTATCCATGGACCCTAACGCGCGGGTCCGTTCGGGGAATCCCGCAATGGTTGCTGTTCGCCGGGGGCGTAGACCGGCGAACAGGAGACGACCGAAAACGAACAACGAACCCCGGGTCCGAAAGGACCCGGGGTTCGTCGTCAGCGTGCTGCCGATCAGGCGTCGGCCTTCTCGTCGGCCTTCTCCTCGGAAGCGGCCTCGGCGGCGGCCTCCTCGCCCTCTTCCTCTTCCTCGTCGTCCAGGTCGATGACCTCGCCGTTGGTGTCCTTCACCGTGGCGGACTCGACGACCAGGGCCAGAGCCTTGCCGCGGGCGACCTCGCCGACGAGCAGCTGGACCTGGTTGCCCTCGACGACGGCCTGCGCGAACTGGTCGGGGGACATGCCGGAGGAGGCGGCGCGGCGCATGAGGTGCTCGGTCAGCTCCTCCTGGTTCACGGAGAGCTTCTCGCGCTTGGTCAGCTCGTCGAGGACGAACTGGGTCTTGATGCCCTTGACCGCGGCGTCACGGGTCTCGGTGTCGAACTCCTCGGCGGTCTTGCCCTGGAGCTCCAGGTACTTGTCGAGGTCGAGGCCCATCTGCGGGAGCTGGTGGTGCTCCAGGTTGTGCTTGCGGGTGTTGATCTCCTCTTCGAGGAGCTTCTCGGGCACCGGCACCTCGACGATGTCGAGGAGCTTCTCCAGGACGCGCTCCTGCGCCTGCGTGGCCTGGTCGTACTGCTTCATGTTCTCCAGGCGCTTGCGGCTGTCCGCCCTCAGCTCCTCCAGCGTGTCGAACTCGGAGGCGAGCTGCGCGAACTCGTCGTCCAGCTCGGGGAGTTCACGCGCGGCGACCTGGGTGACCTTGACGGTGACCTCGGCCTCCTTGCCCGCACCGGTGCCGCCCTTCAGCTCGGAGCCGAAGGTGGCCTCGCCGCCGGCCTCCAGGCCCTTGACGGCGTCGTCGATGCCGTCGAGGAGCTCGCCGGAGCCGATGGTGTAGGAGACGCCGGACGCGATGCCGTCCTCCAGCACCTCGCCGTCGACCTTGGCCTCCAGGTCGACGGTGACGACGTCGCCGTCCTCGGCGGCGCGCTCCACCGGGGAGGTGGAGGCGAAGCGCTCACGGAGCTGCTCGACCGACTTCTCGACGTCCTCGTCGGTGACCTCGACGGCGTCGACCTCGACCTCGATGGAGGAGAAGTCCTCGGGGAGCTCAAGGGCGGGGCGGACGTCGACCTCGGCGGTGAAGTTCAGCGTCTCGCCGTCCTTCAGCTCGGTGATGTCGACCTCGGGCTGGCCCAGGACGCTCAGCTCGGCCTCGTTCACGGCGTCGGTGTAGAACTTCGGGAGGGCGTCGTTGACGGCCTCCTCCAGCACCGCACCGCGGCCGAAGCGCTGGTCGATGACCCGGGCCGGGATCTTGCCCTTGCGGAAGCCCTTGACCGTGACCTGCTGGTTGATCTTCTTGTACGCCGCGTCGAGGCTGTCCTTGAGCTCCTCGAAGGGCACCTCGACAGTGAGCCGAACCCGAGTCGGGTTCAGGGTCTCCACGGCGCTCTTCACGGTTCGGTCTCCTTGGTGGCTGACTTCTTGGATTCCGCCGGGACCTCGATTGGTCCGGCCGATCGCCGCCCGGAGACTTCCAGAGAGTGAGAGACACGGGCGTGCAGCCTGCATAGTAACCGCAGCCGCCGAGGCGCCCCAAAGCCGATCACCGGCGTGATCGCGTACATGGTCGGGGTAGCGGGATTTGAACCCACGGCCTTCCGCTCCCAAAGCGGACGCGCTACCAAGCTGCGCCATACCCCGTGCTGGTGCGACACGTAGGGTACATGCCCGGACGCGGTCCGGCTGCCGCATTGCGCGGGTGCGCGGGAGCGTTCGCCGGGGGCGGTGGAAGGGGTGTGCGGTGGAGGGGGATCAGCCGCTACGATGCTCTTGTGTCGCGGGCTTCTCTGACCTGCGGCGCACTGTGTGCGGGCGTAGCTCAATGGTAGAGCCCCAGTCTTCCAAACTGGCTACGCGGGTTCGATTCCCGTCGCCCGCTCTCTTCAACGGCCCGAGCCGGACCGGAGGTTGATCCTTCGAGTCCGGCTCTTGTCGTTCTCGGAAGTCTCAGAAATTGATGTCGGCGATCGCCTTCGTGATCGAGTCCATGAGGTCGTTTATCGTCGGCGCTAGGCCGGTCGAGGCGAGGAAGAAGCCGAAGAGGACCGCGACGACGGCGGGGCCGCCCTTGATGCTTCCGCTCCGGATCATGACCACCAGGACGATCGCCAACAACAGCACCACTGACAGAGAAATGGCCATGACTGATCACACGCCCTAGGTCGGTTCGCTCTCCCGAGACCATCGTGCCACCAACAGGCGCATGTCATGCGGGGTGTTGCCCACCAACTGGTGACGAGCGAGTGAGCAGGGAAACGACGATCGCGTCGAAGAGTCCGTTCTGTACGGCCTTGTCGATACCGCCCTCGGACATGCGCTCGGCCCGCAGCAGCGCGGTCGCGGCGCGTACGGCGTCGGCGGGCCGGAGCCCTCCGTCGTCCGGGAGTTCGGGCCAGGGCCACTCGGTCCAGCGGTGTTCCGGGGTGACCGCGCCGAGTTCGTACAGGGCGGCGACGACCCTCCACAGGGGCTCGCTGTACTTCGGGTACGCGACCTGGATCGCCCCGCTCGGCGACCTCTCCCCGCCGCCCCACTCGACCCTGCGGTCCGCGTCGGTGAGCGCGTCGTACGCCTCCCTCAACTCCCGCCACTCGTCGGCGCCTTGGGGGCTCAGTTCGGCGAGGAGGCGGTGGTCGTCGGAGTCCTCGACACGGTGCGCGAGGCGCTGCACGGCGTCCAGGGCGGCCGCGCCGCGGACCTCGCCCGCGCCCGGTTCGCGACTCAACTCGGCGAGCAGGAGCAGGGGTTGGACGCCGGGGCGCTCGCCGGCGTCGTAGAGCTTCTTGGCCCATTCCTCGGCGAGGTCGTGGACGGCGGTGCTGTGGGCTCTGCGGTGGAGCCAGCCGGTCTCGGCGCGGGTGTGGTCGGCCCAGGTGTAGCCGGCGGTCTCGCCGGTGGGGGCGGTGACGGGGAAGTACCAGACGGGGTGGCGGGGGTCGGGGAGGCCGGTGGGCGGCCTGGGCATGCGGTGTCCTTCCGGGTGGGCGGGGTTTCGTGCGGGCGGGTCGGCGCGGTCGGGCGGGCGGGGCTCGGGCGGGCGGGGCTCGGGCGGGTGTGCCCGGTCGGGCGGATGCTCGGGCGGGTGTGCCCGGTCGGGCGGATGCTCGGGCGGGTGTGCCCGGTCGGGCGGATGCTCGGGCGGGTGTGCTCGCTCATGGCTGTGCGCTCGTCCGGTGTGCGTTCGTGCCGGCCTGCTCGTCCGGTGTGCGCGGCCCCGCTCGGCCGGCCCGTTCGCCGGGGTCAGAAGCGGACCGACGATGCCGTGGGGCCCTCTCGGCAGACCAGGAGGAGGGCTCGGTCGTCGTTGACGTCCTTCGCGACGGCCTCGATCAGGTGCCAGGCGGCGCCCTGGAAGCCGCCGGCGACGTAGCGGTCGGCCTCGCCCGTCAGGCGGTCTATGCCCTCGACGATGTCGCGGTCGGAGGTTTCCACGAGGCCGTCGGTGAAGAGCATCAGGACGTCGCCGGGGCGCAGGGAGCCCTTCACGGGGTCGAACTGGGCGCCCTCGTAGACGCCGAGGAGGGGGCCTTCCGCTGCCTTCTCCTCCCAGCGGCCGCTGCCCGCGCTGAGCTGGAGGCCCGGGGGGTGGCCCGCGGAGTACAGCTCGTAGTCGCCGGAGTCGAGGTCGAGGACGAGGTGGATGGAGGTCGCGAAGCCCTCGTCCCAGTCCTGGCGCAGGAGGTAGCCGTTGGCGGCGGGGAGGAAGGCGTGCGGGGGCAGGGAGCCGAGGAGGCCGCCGAAGGCGCCGGACAGGAGGAGGGCGCGCGAGCCGGCGTCCATGCCCTTGCCCGATACGTCCGTGAGGACGACCTCCATCGTGCGGCCGCCGTTGGTCCGCGCCGCCACCACGAAGTCGCCGGAGAAGGACTGGCCGCCCGCCGGGCGCAGCGCCATCTCGCGGTGCCAGCCCGGCGGCAGCTTCGGGAGCTTGCTCTGGACGCGGATGCGTTCGCGCAGGTCGAAGAGCATCGTGCCGCCCCGTCTCCACGGGACGCCGACCCGGCTGCGGAACTGGGCGATCAGCAGGCCGAAGAAGCCGCATGCCGCGACGACCAGGACCACGCCGGGGGTGACCCGGGACGGGCCTTCCGTGTACGGGCCCAGCTGGACCGACTCGATGATCAGGGCCGTCGCCGCCGCCGCGTACAGCGCGAGCAGGCTGGAGGGGCGCAGCAGGAGGCCGCCGGCCACGATCGGGAGGACCAGGGCCGCCGGGGAGAACCACACCGAGTTCGCGAGCGTGGCCATCATGATGACCGGGACGGTGAGCAGGAGGCCGGCCAGGGCGATCCAGTCGGAGCCGTCGCCGCGGAAGTAGTCGACCGCGCTTCGGCGCAGGCCGGTGCGGACCCGGTGCATGAGATGCCGCAACCGGGCCGTGAACGTCTCGGCTTCCGCGCGCCGCTGTCGTCCTGCTGCCATTAGTTCGGGACCCTATCCATCCAACCCGCCGCTTGGCACGGGAGGTCCCACTTGTCCCCCGTCCGAGGTTCGGCCTCCAAGTGAACTTCATGGAAAGCCGTTCGGGGGCGGAGAGGGCGAAATTCGATCGGTCGTCCCGGGTTGGGGCGATACGGGTGTGTCACGCGGTTTGGCAGGTCGGGCACCAGAAGAGGTTGCGGGCGGAGAGGTCCGCCGTGCGGACCGGGGTCGTACAGAGGTGGCAGGGCTGGTTCGTGCGGCGGTAGACGTAGACCTCGCCGCCGTGGTCGTCCACCCTCGGGGGGCGGTTCATCGCCTCGGGGGTGTGCTCGGGGCGGACCGTGTCGATGCGGTTGTTCTTCACGCCCTCGCGCATCAGGTCCACCAGGTCCGTCCAGATCCCGGTCCACTCGTCCCGGGTGATGTCCCTGCCCGGCCGGTACGGGTCGATGCCGTGGCGGAACAGGACCTCCGCGCGGTAGACGTTCCCGACGCCCGCGATGATCTTCTGGTCCAGGAGGAGGGCCGCGATCGTCGTACGGCTGCGGTGGATCCGTTCGTACGCCGCCGCGGGGTCCGCGTCCTCGCGGAGGGGGTCGGGGCCGAGGCGGGCGTGTATCGCGCGCTTCTCCTCCGGGGTGACCAGGGCGCAGGTCGTGGGGCCCTTGAGGTCGACGTACGCGGTGGTGCTCGTCAGGCGCAGGCGGGTCGTGTCCGTGGGCGGGGGTGCGGGGGCGCTGCCGAAGGTCACCTTGCCGAAGAGGCCGAGGTGGATGTGGATCCAGTGGTCGGCCTCGAAGGCGAGGAAGAGGTGTTTGCCGTGGGCCTCGGTGGAGGTGAGGCGGGTGCGGGTGAGGAGGGCCGCGGAGTCGGAGAACTTGCCCTGGGGGCTGGTGACTTCGGGGGTGGAGTGCTGGAAACGGGCCGCGTAGTCCTGTGCCAGGCGGTGGATCGTGTGGCCTTCCGGCACGGTGCTGCCTCTCCTCGTGGGTGGGGATTTTCCTCGCCCCCGCCGCCCCTACCCGTCCCATCCTTTGAAGGGGCTCCGCCCCTTCGACCCCGTTCGGCCCTAAGGGCCTCGTCCTCAAGCGCCGGACGGGCTGGATGGTGCGGACCGGCGTTGAGAGGGGCCGGCTGGCGTTGAGAAGGGCCGGCCCCTGCTCGTTCTACTGCTGCGGGTGGTGGGCCGGGATCTCCGGGAGGTCGCCCGTCGTCTCGTAGGACGTCAGCATGTCGATGCGGCGGATGTGGCGTTCGTCACCGGAGAAAGGGGTCGCGAGGAAGGTTTCCACGAACTTCGTGGCCTCGTCCTGGGTGTGCATGCGGGCGCCGACCGCGATGACGTTCGCGTTGTTGTGCTGGCGGCCGAGGGAGGCGGTCTCCTCGCTCCAGGCGAGGGCCGCCCGGACGCCCTTGACCTTGTTCGCGGCGATCTGCTCGCCGTTGCCGGAGCCGCCGATGACGATGCCCAGGGAACCTTCGTCGGAGGCGGTGCGTTCGGCTGCACGGAGGCAGAAGGGCGGGTAGTCGTCCTGGGCGTCGTAGATGTGGGGGCCGCAGTCGACGGGGTCGTGGCCGGCTGCCTTCAGCCAGTCGACGAGGTGGTTCTTGAGTTCGAAGCCGGCATGGTCGGAGCCTAGGTACACGCGCATGGGACGAGTGTGACATGCGGGTTGCGGGCGGTCGGCGCGGGTAGGCGGGCGGCGTCAGGTCGGCAACTCGACGAAATGTCGAGGACACCGATGTCACCGATCCTTAATGGCGGGTACACGCAGCACGCCACCTCCGTTTCACTGGCCGCCAGCACCCGCACCCCGCTCCCCTCCCCCACGCCGCGCAAAGGACGTCCCCCATGACTTCGCCCCCGACTCTCTCGAAGGCGCCCGAAAACCCGCAGGAACCCGGCCCCGGCCTGCAGGCGGGGCTGAAGAACCGGCACCTGTCGATGATCGCGATCGGCGGGGTGATCGGCGCCGGCCTGTTCGTCGGCTCCAGCACCGGTATCGCGACGGCCGGCCCCGGCATCCTCCTGTCGTACGCGCTCGTCGGCACGCTCGTGGTGCTGGTGATGCGGATGCTGGGCGAGATGTCGGCGGCGAACCCGACGTCGGGCTCGTTCTCGGCGCACGCGGACCGCGCGCTCGGCCCGTGGGCGGGGTTCACGATCGGCTGGCTGTACTGGTTCTTCTGGGTCGTGGTGCTGGCGGTGGAGGCGACGGCCGGGGCGAAGATCCTGGAGTCGTGGATCCCGGCCGTCCCGCAGTGGGGCTGGGCGCTGATCGTGATGGTGGTGCTGACGGCGACGAACGTGGTCTCCGTCGGCTCGTACGGCGAGTTCGAGTTCTGGTTCGCGGGGATCAAGGTCGTCGCGATCGGCGCGTTCATCGTGATCGGCGGGCTCGCGGTGTTCGGGGTGCTGCCGGGCGTGGACAGCGACAAGGCGGGGCTCGGGAACCTCACGGACCACGGCGGCTTCCTGCCGAACGGCGCCGGCGCGATCCTCACCGGCGTCCTGCTCGTCGTCTTCTCCTTCATGGGCAGCGAGATCGCCACCCTGGCGGCGGGCGAGTCGGAGAACCCGCAGCGGGCGGTCACGAAGTCGACGAACAGCGTCATCTGGCGGATCGCGGTGTTCTACCTGGGCTCGATCTTCGTGGTGGTGACGCTGCTGCCGTGGAACGACCCGTCGATCAAGGAGGAGGGTTCGTACGTCGCGGCCCTGGACTCCCTCGGGATCGCGCACGCCGGGCAGATCATGAACTTCATCGTGCTGACGTCGGTGCTGTCCTGCCTCAACTCCGGTCTGTACACGGCCTCCCGGATGGCGTTCTCGCTCGGGCAGCGCGGGGACGCGCCGCAGGCGTTCGCGCGGACCACCTCGCGGGGCGTGCCGCTGGCGGCGATCCTGGCGTCCGTGGTGTTCGGGTTCGTCGCGGTGTTCTTCAACTACGCCTACCCCGACTCGGTGTTCCTCTTCCTCGTCAACTCCAGTGGCGCGGTCGCCCTGTTCGTGTGGCTGGTCATCTGCTTCTCGCAGCTGCGGATGCGGAAGATCATCCAGGCGGAGTCGCCGGAGAAGCTCGTCGTGAAGATGTGGCTGTACCCGTATCTGACCTGGGCCACGGCCGGGTTGATCGTCTTCGTGCTCGGCTACATGCTGACCGACACCGAGCACGACGGGCGTACGACGGTGCTGCTGTCGCTGCTCGTCGCGGCGGGCGTGCTGGCCGTGGCGGTGGTGAAGCAGCGGCTGCGCTCGCGGGACAGCGTCACAGCACGGTGAAGCTCGCCTTCACCTCCTCGTAGACCTTGAGGGCACTCTCCTCCACGCCCGGCCTGTACCACGTGTTGACCTGGAACGACTTGCCGTCCTGGTCGAACCCGAGCAGCCGGGCGTGCCAGGGGGTGCCCTTCAGCGTGAACGTGTACTCCCACACGACCGCCGGATTGCCCCTGAACTCCGTCTCCTCCAGGCGGAGTTTGCGGTAGTCCTGGCCACGGTGCGCGTCCAGCTCGGACTTGCGCCACGAGTCGATCAACGTGCCGCGCGCGAGGGCGGACTTGGCGAGGAGTTCCTGCGTGCCGTCGGGGGACGTGTAGTGGACCTCGGCGCCCGTCTTCACGTCCCGCCGCCAGCCCGCCGGGGTCTTCCAGGCGTAGCCGCCGGCTTCCTCGCGGGTGCCGGGGGGTGGGGTGCGGGGGCGGGCGGTGCCTTCAACTGTGGGTGTGGGGGTGGGAGTCGGGGTCGCGCCGGTCGCCTTGTCGGGGGTGCCGCCGCCGGAGGTGAGGAGGATCGCGGTGACGACAATCGCGACGACTGCGGCTACTCCGGCCGCCGCCAGGGCTGTTGTACGGCGATGGCGGGGCGGTTCCTGAGCTGCGGCGGGCGGCGGGACGAAGGGCGGGGGCGAGATGGGCGGGGGTGTGGTGGGCGGACGGGAGAGCGGCGTGGTCGTGAGGTCGGGCGAGGGCGTCGCGGCGAGCAACTCGGCCTGGAGCGCCGCCTCTTGGGACTCCCGCGTCGCCCAGGACACCTCCCCGGACCCGGGTTCGAACCCCACCCGTACCGTCGGCGTCGGTTCCGGGAACGCCACCCTGCGCAACTCCGTCTCCAGCTCGGCGAGGTCCGGCCGGACCTCGGGTTCCTTCTCCAGCAGCCGTCCCAGCACCCCGGCCAACTCCCCCGCCCCGTCCGGGAGTCGGGGTTCCTCGTACAGCACCGCGTGCAGCGTCGCCATCGTCGTGTCGCGCGCGAACGGCGAGTGGCCGGCGAGCGCCGCGCACAGCGTCGCCCCCACCGACCAGATGTCGGACGGCGGTCCCTGGGGGCGGCCGGAGATGCGCTCGGGGGCCATGTAGTCGGGGGAGCCGACGAGCATGCCGACCATCGTGAGCGCCTTCGCGTCCTGGATCGCCGCGATGCCGAAGTCGGTGAGGACGACCCGCTCGCCGTCGCCCTCGACCAGGACGTTCCCGGGTTTGATGTCGCGGTGCAGGACGCCCCGCGCGTGGACCTGCTGGAGCGCGGCGACCAGTCCGAGGCCGACCCGCGCGGCGGCGACCGGGCCGAGCGGGCCCTCCTCGACGGTCGCCCGCTCCAGGGACCGGCCGCGCACCAACTCCATGACGATCCACAGGAGTTCGCCCTCGTCGACGACGTCGTAGACGCGGACCACGTTGGGGTGGTCGATGCGGGCGGTCGCGCGGGCCTCGCGCAGGGTGCGTTCGCGGCGGGTTCTGGTGTCCTCCGCGTCCGAGCCGTCGATGCGTATTTCCTTCACCGCGACCAGGCGGTCGAGTATTTCGTCGGCGGCCCGCCACACCCGCCCCATTCCCCCCTGACCGATACTCTCGACCAATCGATAACGCCCGGCCACCAAAAGCCCGGGAACACCGCCGCTGCTGCTGTTCCTCGGCAATCCACTGCTCCCTTTCACCGGCCGTACCACCGGAAACACAATGGTCACACTTCGGGCCGTACCAGCATAGTGGCGAGAAATCTTGTGGTACCTCTTCAAGTACCGCGAATTCACGCGCGGTATCAGGGGGAGCGAAAGAGGGGGACGGACATGAGTTCTCGACACGGTACGGCTGCCGCCGGTGCCGCCGTCGCGGCCGGGCTGGTCGCGCTGCTGGTCCTGGCACCGCAGGCCGGTGCGGACGAGGGGCCGGGCAGCGGTAAGGGGGGCAAGGCGGTCGATCCCGCGCCGGCCGGCGTCAAACTGACCACGACACTTCCCGAACGCATCTCGGTCGACAACAGCAGCAACAAAACCTCGCTCACCGCCACCGTGAAGAACGAGGGCACGAAGGAGAGCGGAAACATCAGGCTCTGGGTCGTCGGATTCGACGGCCTTTCGATCAACAGCGTCGAAGGCTGCACGCAGATCGAGAAAGGAAACCTCCCCGAGGGCTCGAACAGCGGTTTCAACTGCCCGATAGACAACTTGGCGGCAGGCGCAACAAAGTCGTACGCGGTGTCGGCCACCTACGACCTCAAGAAGCAGGGCAAGATCTGCCTCCCCGTCCAATCACCCGACGGCAAAAAGACGTACTGGCAACAGGGCCCGGTCCCCTTCGGCTCCTCCAACCCGTCCCCCAACGCCCCCGCGACCCCCCTCCTCCTGGGCACGGACAACAACCCGGTGACCCCGGGGGCGGACCAACTGCCCAACACGGGGCCGGCAGATGAACTGCTCCCGCTGGGAGCGGCGGGGGCGGCACTCCTGGCGGCGGGCGCGGCGGGCATTTGGTGGTCGCAGCGTCGGCGCACGCGGTAACGAGGAAACGCAGCAGAGGCTCGCGAGCACGAACTCGCGAGCCTCTCAAGCCTGGGGAACCGTCGATCTTTTAGGGGCGCGGGACTGTATCGATTTGCGGCTCCGCCGCGCGGGCGCGACCAGCCCTCGCCCCACTCACAGCGGGCGACCACCATCGATCCTTTAGAGGCGC